>JAZUHB010000023.1:0-24169 GCA_045641505.1 Bianqueaceae bacterium
TTGGTTCAGATATCGTGCGGCGGCCATTATCATTGAAAACAACTGCGTCTTATTTGCCGGAAACGAACGGGAAGATTATCTGTATTCCATCGGCGGCGCGGTACATATGGGAGAAACTGCGGAAGATGCGGTCCTTCGGGAAGTTTTTGAAGAAACTGGCATTCATTACGAAATTGACCGTTTGGCTGTAATTCATGAAAACTTTTTCGATTCTAATACGGGTGCCTTAAAAGACTTAAGCTGCCACGAAATCAGCTTTTACTTTTTGATGAAGCCGAGAGGAACGCAAGAATTGAGCAGTCACAGCACAACAATCGGCGGCATAAAGGAAGATATGCATTGGATACCAATCAAAGATTTGGGAAAGTACAAAGCATTTCCTTCTTTCATGAAAGATTATTTGAGCAGAGCACATACAGAGATTGAACATATCGTCACAGACGAAAGAAAGCTATAAATCCCGGTTTGTCGGACTGAAAGAAAAACCCGCCGAAGAGGAATCATTTCTCCTTTTCGGCGGGTTTCTTTTGTTTGATGTAATGTAGGATTGCGGCTGCCGGCGGGCCCTGAAAGGGGGCGGGGTTCCAGGAAAGTCGCCGGATGCCGCGGCACCCGCGGCTTCGTCTCATTTTTGGGAGCACTTGTTCAAATTTTACGACAAATCGGCTAAAAAGCGGAAACTTGTCGTAAAGCAAAAAATCGCTTTCTCGAGATTTACGACAAATTTGGCAAAAACGCAAAAGTTGTCGTAAATTTTACCTGTCTCGGCGGCTTGAGATGCGCCTTCAGCCGGTTATCTTCCGTCCCCGCCGCACATGATCCCGAAATGATGCATCCAATTTACGACAAAAACGCCAAGAACGACAAGTTTGACGTAAACCCCGAAAATGGCGCCCTTGCGTTTACGTCAAATTCCTCGAAATCCATCGATTTATCGTAAATTATCCGTTTTGCACTCAAAAAACGAGACGAAGGCGAGGCAAATGCGCCGAACGTGCGCATATGCGCCCGCGCAAGCGCACGAAAAAAGCAGCGGCGCATCAGCCCCGCCGCACTTTTCTTATTTTGACCCGCGCTCCGTCACCCGATCAGCACGCCGCAGACATCGTTCACGTTCGTGCCGGTGGGACCGGTCATCAGCAGGCCGCCGATGGCCGCGAGGGGCTCGTATTCGGCGTTGTCGCGGAGGATCTGTTCGACGGTGTAGCCCGCCGCGCGGAGCTTCGCCTCGGAGGAGCCGTCGACGAAGCCGCCGGCCGCGTCGGTCGGGCCGTCCGTGCCGTCGGAGCCCAGGGAGAAGACGAGGACGTTGCCGAGTCCGGCAATGCCGGGCGCCGCCGCGACCGCAAGCTCCTGGTTCCGGCCGCCGGGGCCCGCGCCGGTGAGATGCACCACCGGTTCGCCGCCCGCGAGGAACGCAAGCTTCCGGCCGTCGCCGGCGTGGGAGCGGGCGATCGAGGCCAGGAAGCTGCCGGCGTCCTTCGCCTCGCAGCAGATCCGGTCGGTGAGGATCACGGTCTCATAGCCGAGCCGCTCGGTCTCGCGGGCCGCCGCCGCACAGAGCTCGCGCACGGAGCCGGTCACGCGGGTGGTCACGTTCGGAAGCTCCTTCGGCGTCGGGGCGGAGAGCAGGCCGAGCGCCTCGTCCGAGAGCGAAAGGCCGTACTTCGCGACGATCGCCAGGGCGTCCTCCGCCGTGGAGGAATCGGGGTAGGCGGGGCCGGAGGCAATCATGTCGAGGGGATCGCCGATCACGTCGGAGAGCACCACGGAGAAGACGCGGGCGGGCGCGCAGTGGAGCGCGAACTTGCCGCCCTTCACCGCGGAGAGCCGCTTGCGGAGGGTGTTGATCTCGGTGATCTCCGCGCCGCAGGCAAGGAGGTCGCGGGTCAGCTGCTCCATCTCGGCGGCCGGGATGAGGGGCTGCTCGAAGAGCGCGCTGCCGCCGCCGGAGAGCAGGAAGAGGACCAGATCGTCGGGGCCGAGGCCCTCGGTCAGCGCGAGCGCCTCCGCCGTGGCCCGGTAGCTCGTTTCGTCGGGGACCGGGTGCGAGGCCTCGCGGATGAGGAGATCCCCGATCGGGCCCTGCGCGTGCTTGTGCTTCGTGATGACGATGCCGCGGTCGATCCGCTCGCCCAGCACGTCCCGGGCCGCCTTCGCCATCGACCAGGCCGCCTTTCCGGCCGCGACCAGCACGAGCCTGCCGCGGATCTCGGGCAGCTCCGCCAGCGCCTTTCCCACCGCCGTGTCGGGCATCGCCGCCGAAAGCGCGGCGCCGACCACGGCCTGCATGTCCTCGTAGAGAGTCATGAACGATTTCCTCCGTTCGTAGGTATGAAACGATGGTAGCACAAGCCGCGGCGTTTGACAAGCGGGGCCCCGCGGCGCTATAATCACGGGCGACGAATATATACGGAGGAAGGGTATGACGGAGGCGGAACGCTTTGCGCTCGCGCTGGAGCGCACCGCGGCGGCGGGCACCCAAAGCATCGGGACGCAGTCCGAACGGACGCTGCACCGGGCGGTGAAGTATTTCCTGGACCCGGACGAGGAGCACCACGAGCTGCCCGCGGAGGGCTTCATCGCCGACGTGCTCGACCCGGAGACGGGACGGATCTTCGAGATCCAGACCCGGGACTTCGGCCGGCTCCGCGACAAGCTCGCGGCCTTCCTTCCGAAATATGAGGTCACGGTGGTCTACCCGGTGCTCCGGCGCCGCTATCTCTGCTGGATCGACCCGGAGACGGGCGAGCTGGAGAGCAGGCGGAAATCGCCCCGGACCGGCAGCCTTACCGACATCCTGCCGGAGCTCTCGGCGCTGCGGGCCTTCCTCGGCGACCCGCGCCTGTCCTTCCTGGTGATCCTGCTGGACGGCGAGGAATACCGCCTGCGGGACGGCTGGAGCCGGGACGGGAAGCGGGGCTCGCACGGGCTCGGCAAGACGCCGTTCGAGTTCGTCGCGGCGGTGCCGGTCACGCGGGAGACGCTCCTGCGGGAGCTCGCGCCGCGTCTTCCGGAGGCGCCGTTCACGCGCGCGGAGCTCGGTAAGGCGCTCCGGATCGGCGTGAAAGGCGGCATGAAGCTCGGCTTCGCGCAGAGCGCTCTCGAGGCGCTCGGCCTCATCCGCCGCGTCGGCAAGCGCGGCAACAACATTCTGTTCGAACTGACGAAAGAGGAGGAACCCACATGAAATATCTGATCGCGTCCGACCTGCACGGCGACGCCAAATGCACGGAGCAGCTGCTGCGCCGCTTTGACGAGGAGAAGGCGGACGCCCTGCTCCTTTTGGGCGATTATCTCTATCACGGCCCGCGGAACGGCCTTCCGGCGGACTACGACACCCAGAAGACCGCGGAGCTTCTGAACGGCTATGCGGACAAGATCATCGCCATCGCGGGCAACTGCGACGCCGAGGTGGATCAGCTGCTGCTGGACTTCCCGATCACCTCGCCCTACATGACCTTCCTCTCCGAGCCGGACGAGGCGGGCGAACGCGTGAAGATCGTCGCGCACCACGGCCACTGGAACCCGGAGACCTTCCGGCTGGGCCGCGGCGACGTCTATCTCCACGGCCACACCCACGTCTCCGGCGCCTTCCGCGCCGCGGGCGGCTACTTCGAGGTGAACCCCGGCTCCGTCTCGATCCCGAAGGGCGGCACGCTCCGCTCCTACGCGGTCTGGGAGGGACGGAAGATCACGCTGAAGACCCTCGCCGACGCCGCGGTGTTCGGGGAGATCGAGTTCTGAACACCGGAGGGACGCGGCCGTTATTTCCGTTATTCGCGGCTCCGCCGCGCGTTATTCTGCGCTTCGCGCAGCGTTATTCTCCCTTTTCCCTTGACTATCCCGCCCCGATATGTTATATTTATGTCCACGTCCTTAGGAGGTTATCTACATGAAGACTTTTGCGATTATCGTTTCGATTCTTATGGCTGCCCTTTGCCTGGTCCTTTCCGCCGTGGTGCTTCTGCAGCAGGGCAAGAGCGCGGGTCTTTCCGGCGCGATCAGCGGCGGCAGCTCTGATACATATTTCGGCCGCAACAAGAACCGCACTCTGGAAGGCAAGCTCAGCACCCTGACCAAGATCCTGGGCGCCAGCTACATCGTCCTGGCGCTGGTGCTGTATTTCCTGGTCGCCGCCGTCACCAAGACCGCGGCCTGATTCCGGATTACGGAAAACGAGAGGAACGTTCCGGCTGTGGCGCGCCATGGCCGGCGTTTTTTTACTGAGAAGAAAGGAGGCCCTCCGTGGGCAAGGAATACCGAAAACTCCTGGCGCAGAACAAGAAGGCGCGCTTCGAGTATTTTCTGGAAGAGACCTTCGAGGCCGGCATCGAGCTCAAGGGCACGGAAGTCAAGTCCATGCGCATGGGCAAGTGCAGCCTGAAGGAGAGCTTCATCAAGATCGAGCACGGTGAGGCGATCATCTACAACATGCACGTCAGCCCCTATGAGATGGGCAACATCTTCAACACCGACCCGCTCCGGCCCAGACGGCTGCTGCTGCACCGGCAGGAGATCCGCAAGCTGATCGGCGGCACGAAGGTGGACGGCTACACGATCGTCCCGGTGCAGGCCTACCTCAAGGGCAATTACGTGAAGCTCGAGATTGCGCTCGCGAAGGGCAAAAAGCTCTACGACAAGCGGGAGGCGATCGCGCAGAAGGACCGCCGCCGCGAGATGGAGCGGGACTTCAAATCCGGGGAGCGCTGAAACTTTTTTATTGAAACGTCCCCGCGGATATGGTATAATCTTTCCATAATACTAAGAGAGAAATTCTCTGTGTATAAAGCTTTTTAGGAGGAAATAATTCAAATGGCTGAAACCAAAAAGAAGAAGGTCGTCGCCGCTACCGCGGAAGAGAAGAAGAAGGCCGCGGGCAAGCGCGTTCTTGCCATCGTCTTCTGGGTCCTGGCTCTTGGCTGCGAGCTCGTCGCTTTCATGAACCTGAGCGGTAAGTGGTACCTGCCCAATCTGATCCCCGCTCTGCCCGACAACTACCTGCTGTACCTCATCATCTTCCTGGTCCTCGACCTGATCTTCCTGATCATCGGTTCCCAGATCTGGAAACAGGCCAACCGTCTCGATCCTGCTTCCAAGGAGAACAAGGTTGCGTTCTTCCTGCAGAACCAGATGGGTCTGATCGTCGCCATCGCCTGCTTCGTGCCCTTCATCATCAAGCTGTTCGCCGGCAAGGATCTGAAGATCGACGGCAAGCAGAAGACCATCGTGGCCGTCGTTGCCTGCGCCGCCCTGCTCGTCGGCGGTCTGGCCTCTGTCGACTGGAACCCCATCTCTGCTGAGGAGAAGATTGCTGCTCAGGAAGAGATCGAGGGCGCTGTCATCGTCACCCAGTTCGGTCATTGCTATCACACCAACCCCGACTGCCAGTCTATCCGCAACTCCGCGAACCAGATCACCTCTGATGAGAACCTGACCAACCAGCCCGAGGGCTGGACCTCTGACGGTGTCATCTCCGTCGTGGAAGCCATCGACGGCGGCTGGACCAAGCTTTGCTCTTACTGCCAGCACGCGGCTGAGCAGGAGTAAGCCTAAGCTGCGCAGCTGTCCGTGAGCCGCTCTCCATAGCGGCCCCGCGGAAAGCTTTCTGCAAAAAGTCATTCGAGGCGGGCGCCTTCGGGAGGACCGAAGGCGTCCGTTTTCTCTCTCGGGAACGCGGCCCCGCCGCGGGAAAGGAGCCCCCATGAAGCGCGTTCTGCTCTGGCTGATCCGGGCGTATCAGGCGATCCCCGGTCCCTGGCACGCGGCCTGCCGCTACGAGCCGACCTGCTCGCACTACGCGGCCGAGGCGGTCGAACGCTACGGCGCCTGGCGCGGCACGAGGCTCACGGTCCGCAGGCTTCTTCGCTGCGCGCCCTGGGGCGGCAGCGGCTACGATCCCGTCCCGCTCGAATGGCCGGAAAAGCTCGGCCGGCGCGGAAAGCATCCGCAGATCCGGCGGCCCGGGGAAACGGCGCCGGAGGCCGGGGAGGATTCCGACGGGGTGTTTCTCGCTTGACAGTCCCCCCGTTCCCTTTTATACTGTAAGGAGCACAATGAACAGCGTCGGGCGGAGGCTTCAGTCCCATGCAATGAGATCGCTCGAACCGTGTCAGGTCCGAAAGGAAGCAGCACTAAGGGCTCATATCTCATGTGATATGGGGTGCTGAAACCTCCGCCGGACGCTTGTTCTTTTTATGAAAAGGAGGCGCGAGATGGCGTATCTGGCTTTATACCGCAAGTACCGGCCCAGATCCTTCGACGAGATCGTCGGACAGCAGGCCGTGGTCAAGGCCCTGCGCAATCAGGTCAAATTCGGGCAGGTGGGGCATGCCTATCTCTTCTGCGGCACCCGCGGCACCGGCAAGACCTCGATCGCCCGCGTGTTCGCGAAGGCCGTGAACTGTCTGGAGCCCGAGGACGGGAACCCCTGCGGCCGCTGCGAGCTTTGCGAGGAGTTCTCGCAGAGCCTCAACGTGATCGAGATCGACGCGGCCTCCAACAACGGTGTCGAAAACGTCCGCGAGCTGCGCGACGAGGCGGTCTTCACCCCGGTGAAGGGCCGCTACAAGATCTACATCATCGACGAGGCGCACATGCTCTCGACCTCGGCCTTCAACGCCCTCCTCAAGATCCTCGAGGAGCCGCCGGAGCACGTGATCTTCATCCTGGCCACCACCGAGCCCAACAAGCTCTTGCCGACCATCCTGTCGCGCTGCCAGCGCTTCGATTTCAAGCGGCTGACCGCCGACGAGATCCGCGGCCAGCTGCGGCACGTCTGCGACGAGGAGGGACTTGAGGCCGAGGAGGAGGCCCTTGCCTACATGGCGGCCGCGGCCGACGGCGGCATGCGCGACGCGCTCTCCCTGCTCGATCAGTGCCGCGCCTATTTCATCGGCGAGCCCATCACCCTGGAGAAGGTGCTGGACGTGCTGGGCGCGGTGGATGCCTCCACCCTTGTGAACATGACCGCGGCTCTGGCCTCCGCCGACGCGGTGACGCTGCTGCGGCAGGTCGACACGGTCTTCATGCAGGGCCGCGACCCGATGCAGCTGGTGTCCTCCTGGGGCTCGTATCTGCGCGGCATCCTGATGTACCGGGTGCTCGGCGACGCGGCCGAGGCCTACGTGAGCGACGGCGCCACGGTCCGGCGCGAGATGAGCGAGCAGGCGCGGCGGATCACCGAGACGCAGCTGACCTTCTTCATCCAGGAGCTCTCGAAGCTTCTGAACTCGCTCCGCTACGCGCCGCAGAAGCGGATCCTGCTCGAGACCGCGCTCGTGGCGATGGCCTCGGGACGCTCGGCCGGCTCTTCGCCTGATCTGGGCGCCCGGCTCGACCAGCTGGAGGCCCGGCTGGAGGCCCTGTCGAAGGGCGGGATGGTCGCGGCCCCGGCTCCCGCGCGGCCCGCGGCGGCACCCGTTCAGCCTCAGGTCCCCGTTCAATCTCAGGCACCCGCGAAGCCCGCGGCGCCTGCTCAGGCCCCTGCCCCTGCGGCGGCCTCCGGCGCGTCCGACTGGAACGCGCTGAAGAACGATTTCGTCGCGAAGAACCCGCAGTTCATGATGTGCCGCGACTGCCAGATCACCGAGCGGGAGGACGGCGCGCTCGAACTCGGCGTCCCCGAACGGATGCGGCTCTTCGTCACCGACAAGACCCTCGACGCGCTCGGAAGCTACCTGAGCGGTCAGGCCGGCCGGGACGTGAAGCTCGTCATCGGACCGGACCGGCGCCAGGCGTCCGGCCCCAGCATGCAGGACATGCTGGCTGGCTTCGGCGGCGCGATCGACTGGAAATAATCTCATCCGAATCCATATAGCGAAAGGAACACCCCATGGCTAAGAGAAGCTATCCGAGCTACGGCGGCGGAATGCCCGCCAACATGAACAATCTGATGAAGCAGGCGCAGAAGATGCAGCGCCAGATGGAAGAGATGCAGCAGGAGCTGGCCGTCTCCGAGTTCGAAGGAACGGCGGGCGGCGGCGCGGTGACCGTGAAGGTCTCCGGCGGCAAGGAGCTCACCTCCGTGACCATCTCTCCCGCGGCGGTGGATCCCGACGATGTCGAGATGCTGCAGGACCTGATCGTGGCGGCCGTCAATGAGGCGCTGCGCAAGGTCGACGCCTTCTCCTCGAACAAGATGGGCGACCTGACGGGCGGTCTGCCCGGCCTGGGCGGCAGCCTCGGCGGCGGTCTGCCCGGCGGCATGGGAGGCCTCTTCTGATGGATTATTACGGAAGCACGATGTCCCGGCTCATCGACGAGCTGGCGCGCCTTCCCGGGATCGGCCGCAAAAGCGCGCAGCGCCTGGCCTTCTCGATTGTCAAGGATAAGCAGGAGAACGTCGAGGCCCTGGCCTCCTCGATCCTCGAAGCCCGCGCGAACGTCCGCTGGTGCAAGGTCTGCTGCACGATGACCGACGGCGACGTCTGCCCCATCTGCGGCGACCCCACCCGCGACCGCACGACGATCATGGTGGTGGAGGATTCCCGCGACATGGTCGCCTACGAGAAGACCCGGGGCTACAAGGGGCTCTACCACATCCTGCAGGGCGTGATCTCGCCCATGGCGGGCACCGAGCCCGGGGACCTTCGGATCCGCGAGCTGCTGGAGCGCCTCCGCGACGAGACCGTGCAGGAAGTGATCTTGGCCACCAATCCCACCGTGGAGGGCGAAACGACGGCCCTCTACATCGCCCGGCTGATCAAGCCGCTGGGTCTCAAGGTGACCCGCATCGCCAACGGCGTGCCCGTGGGCGGCGATCTGGAATACATCGACGAGGTGACGCTGACCCGCGCGCTCGAGGGCCGGACCGACCTGTAAGGAACGAGGCATGAAGCGCAATTTCCGTTTCACCGTGGCCTACGACGGCACGCGGTATTACGGCTGGGAAAAGCAGCCCGGCCAGGACATGACCATCCAGGGCAAGCTCGAGACGGTGCTCGGACGGATGTGCGGGACCCCGGATCCGGCCACCGGCGAGACCGTTCCGGCGGCGGTCGAGGTCATCGGCGCCGGCCGCACGGACGCGGGTGTCCACGCGAAGGGCATGGTCTGCAACGCCTATCTCGACACGCCGATGAGCGCGGAGGAGATCCGGCGGTACATGAACCGCTATCTGCCCGAGGACATCGCGGTGCTCGAGGCGAAGGAGGCGGGCGACCGCTTCCACAGCCGCTACAAGGCCGTCGGCAAGACCTATTGCTACACCTGCTACACGGGCGATTCGAAGCCCGTTTTCAACCGGCGTTACTGCTGGGTGCTCGACCGGGTCCCGGACGTCGCGCGGATGCGCGAGGCGGCGGAGTACCTGCTGGGCGAGCACGATTTCAGCTCCTTCTGCGCGAATCCCCGCATGAAGAAGAGCACGGTCCGCGTCGTCGACCGCATCGAGATCACCGAAAAGGGCGGCTACCTGAACTTTACCTACCACGGCACGGGCTTCCTGCAGTACATGGTCCGCATCCTCACGGGGACGCTCCTGGAGGTCGGCTTCGGCGAGCGCGAGCCCGCGGGCATTCCCGCCCTGATCGAGGCGCACGACCGCGCGCAGGCCGGCCCGACCGCGCCTCCGCAGGGCCTCTGCCTCCTCAAGGTGGATTATTCATGAAGAAAATCTGGGAGCTATTCGCGAGCTTTTTCAAGATCGGCCTCTTCACCTTCGGCGGCGGCTACGCGATGCTGCCGCTGATCGAGGATCTCTGCGTGGAGAAGAAGGGCTGGATCACGCATGAAGAGATGATGACGGTCACGGTGATCGCCGAGTCCACGCCGGGCCCGGTCGCGATCAACTGCTCCACCTACGTGGGCAAAAAGCAGGGCGGTCTCGCCGGCGCGCTCGCGGCCACCTTCGGCGTGGTGCTGCCGTCCTTCCTGATCATCTTCCTGATTTCGCTGTTCCTCGAGAACTTTCTGGAGATCACTCTCGTGGCGAACGCCTTCCGGGGCATTCGGATCGCGGTCGGCCTCCTGATCCTGCAGGCGGGGCTCCGGATGATCCGGCAGCTCGAAAAGGACGTCCTGGCCTGGATCCTGCTGATCGGCGCGGGGCTCGCGCTTCTCGCGGCGGACGTCTTCGGGCTCCCGATCTCGACGATCGTGATTCTCCTGGCGGCGGCCCTCATTTCGCTCGCGGTCTTCTTCGCGGCGCGGAAGAAGGGAGGCGCCCGATGATCTTCCTCGAACTCTTTCTCGGCTTCCTGAAGGTCGGGCTTTTTTCCTTCGGCGGCGCCTACGCGGCGATCCCGCTGATCCGCGACGTCGTGCTTTCCTACGGCTGGCTCACGGACGAGGAGCTTTCCTACATGATCGCGGTGAGCGAGTCGACCCCCGGCCCCATCATGGTGAACCTGGCCACCTACGTGGGCAGCAACCAGGCGGGCTTCTGGGGCGCGGCGCTCGCGACGGCGACAGTGGTGCTGCCGGCCTTCGTGATCATCCTGCTGATCATGACGGTGCTCGGGAGCGCGCTCCGGAACCGGGGTGTGCAGGCGGTGCTCGGCGGTCTTTCGGCCGCGGTCACGGGCATCGTCACCGTCACGGGCCTCTGGCTGGTCGCGCAGAACCTGGGCCTTACGGCCGGCCGCGTCGACTGGCGGGACCTCGTCCTCACGGCGGTCCTCGGCGCGGCGCTCTTCCTGGCGAAGCCCGTCACGGGCAAAAAAATGCCGCCGATCCTGCTTATCCTGATTGCCGGCGTGCTGGGACTGGCGGTGTATTCCTTCTGAGAGACGGAAGGGCGGGACTGTGCTGCGGGAGGGCGGCGCTCGGGTTCGCTGCCGCGGGAGCGAGGCACCCCGATTTGGCCGGTTTTCCTCCTTTTTTATCCACAATTGGGAGCAAAAGCAGATGACATGCTGTCTTTTGCTCCCTTTTTTGATGGAAATGGGAGGAAAGCCCTTCAAAAAAACGCGAATCACTCCTTTTCGCGTGAAAAGGGGAGCAAAAGGCCTCAAAACAAACGGATTCACTCCCCTCGCCGCAGCCCATGCCTGAACTCAAAAAAACTCCTTCTCCCCGAAGAAGGAGTTTTTTACTAAAATCAGAACATCCGTGCGATCCGCGCGGCGCCCCGGAGCCCGGCCAGGTCGGCCGAGACGAGCGTGATCCTGCGCGCGCCGTGGGAGAGCCTTCGCAGCTCCCGGCGGAAGCGGGCCTTGTAGCCCGGGATCCGGTTGACGATGCTGCCCTCCGTCGCGATGACGACGCGGCCGGCGCCGCTTCGGCGGATCAGCGCCTCGCAGCAGACGGCGGCGATTTTGGCGGAGCGGTCCAGAATCCCGCGGGTGAGGGCGGCGGTGAGGCGGTCCTTCGAGCGGAGCAGATCGCTGATCCGCGGGGCCTGCGCGCCGGCCGCAGCGTCCGCGGCGGCCTGAGCTTCGTCCGCCTCGGCGCCTTCTGCCTCTCTCCGGCAGGCCGCGACGAGCCGCGAAAGATAGACGCCGGAGACCTTCTTCTCGCAGAGCGCGCTGCCGGGCAGCTCGCTGGCGGCGTCCACCGCGCGGTCCGCGGTGCCCTCGGGGAAGGCCCGGGAATCGCCGGCCTCCGTGTTGTAGACGGTGCCGTCCGGCGCGAGCCAGCAGAGGTTGAAGCCGGTGCCGTTCACGAGGCCGAGGAGCGTGTCGCCGGGACGGAAGTCCCGCACCGCGCCGAAGAGCGAGGCCACGGAGTCGTTCACGACCGTGACGCGGAGCGCCGGATTGCCGGAGGCTCGCCGGAACAGGCCGGCGACGGTGAGGTCCGAGTGCGCGGTCACCGTGATCTCCTTGCACCAGCCGGTGATCTCGCCGTCGCAGCCCGGCAGGACCCGCATGTTGTGGGAGAAGCTGACCGCGAGCGAGGCGGAGTCCGGCCCGACGCCGGCGAATTCGCAGATTTCGCGGAAGAACTCCTCCTCCGTGACGGGGCCGTGAAGGCCCGGGACGGGAGCATCCTTCACGTCCGAGAGCGTGACCGTTCCGTCCGGCGAGACCGCGGCGCGCGCGGTCTTGAGCGTCGTTCCGCCGATGTCCACGCAGACGGTTCCGAAGGGGACGCCGCGGGCGGAGAGCTTCGCGGGGTTGGCCCGGAGCGAGGGGATCATCGGAAGACCGCCGGGCTCGCCCGCAAGGCCGCGGGACACTTCCGCGTCGAACGCCGCGAGAGTGGTCTCCGCGTCGACGCCCGCCGCGTCCTGCCGCAGGCGTTTCAAAAGCTCTTTCGCGCTGTTCATACGGTTTCGGTGTATTTGCTGAGGTTCCGGGAGGTATCCGGGTTCGTGCCGCGGCGCTCGGAAAGGTTCGCGGCCAGCAGCTGCAGCACGGCGGTGAAGGCGAAGACGGACTGATTTTCGTCCGCGGTCTCGACGCGCACGGCGGGGCAGCCGAGCTCCTCCGCGGTATCGGTGATGACCAGAAGGTCCGCGCCCTGCGCCTCGAGCGCCCGGATCAGGCCGAGCGTCGACTCGGTGCAGGCGAAGCGGCTGTGGAACACGATCGCCTTGCTGCCCGGCTCCACCAGCGCGAACGGGCCGTGCATGAAGTCCGCGGCGGAGAAGGGGAAGGCGCTCACCAGGCAGGTCTCCTGCAGCTTGCAGCAGGTCTCGCGCGCGAGGGCGTAGGATTTGCCGCGGCCCAGTACGTAGACGGGCCGGGCGGTGTCGAAGGCCGGCAGCAGCCCGTTTACGCGCGGCTCCTGGCGGAGGCCCTCCGCGAAGGCGTCGATTATGCCCTCATCCGGCTCGTCGCCCGCGAGCGCGCAGCCCAGCAGGTACAGCGCGAACATCTCCGCGGTGAAGCTCTTGGTCGCCGCCATGGACTGCTCCAGGCCGATCGAGAGGGGCAGGACCAGGTCGCAGGCCGCGCCGATCGGGCTCTCCGGAAAGTTGGTGACGGCGACGGTGGGCACGCCCTGCCGCTTCGCCTCCTCGACTACCATCCGGAGGTCGACGCCGCGCCCGCCCTGGCTGATCGCGATCAGCAGTCCGCCGCGAAGGTCCACCGTCCCGCCGTACACGGTCATGACCGAAGGGGAGAGGACGGTCACGCCGATGTGGCTCCGGATCTCGCAGAGATATTCGAAGAAAATGCCGGCGTTCTCGCTGCTGCCGCGGCAGGCCAGATACAGGTGACGGATCTCCTTTTCGCGGATCATCCGGGCCAGCTCGCGCGCGGGGCCGAGGCAGGCCTTATAGGTTTCCCGGAGCTTCTCCGGGGTCGACAGAACTTCCTCTTTCATCCAAGTGCTCATGAAGCGCCTCCTGTTTCGTACATCTTGCAATCATTATAACATAGTGTTATTCTTATTAACATAATCAACGTGAATTTTCGGAGCAGGTCCCGCGGGACCGGTCTCCGCGAACGGGAGGACTGTATGGACCGTCTGAACGGGGCTCTCGACGCCCACATCCATTATTCGCTGAAATATCCCCCGGAGGAGCTCGTCCGCACGATGGACGACACCGGGACCGCCATGGCCAACCTCGTCGTCGTGCCCAGCCACACGGCGCTTTCCTCCGTGCCGGACGCGCTGACGGTCAAGGACATGTACCCCGGCCGCTTCTACGTGTTCGCCTCGCTGGACGTCAGCACCTACTTCCGCTGCCGCGGCCGCGTCGGCGCGAAGATGCGCGACTACGCGAAGGAAATGCTCCGCTGCGGCGCCGACGGCCTGAAGATCATCGAGGGCAAGCCGGCCATGCGGAAGGAGCTTCCCGTCCCGGCCTGGGACAGCGCCGAGTGGGATCCCTTCTTCGCCTGGGCGGAGCAGGAGCAGGTCCCGATCCTGTGGCACGTGAACGACCCGGAGACCTTCTGGCATCCGGAAAAAGCGCCGCAGTTCGCGGTCCGCATGGGCTGGACCTACGATGAAAGCTTTATCGACAACGAGCTGCAGTACACGCAGGTGCTGCGGCTGCTGGCCGCGCATCCGCGCCTGAAAATCATCTTCGCGCACTTCTTCTTCATGTCCGCGCAGCTTCGGCGCCTGGACAAGATCCTCAGCCTCTATCCGAATCTGATGGTCGACCTCACGCCCGGCATCGAGATGTACGAGAACTTCTCGAAGAACCCGGCGGCCGCCCGCGCCTTCTTCGAAAAGTACGGCGACCGCATCGTCTACGGTACCGACATCGGCGCCCGCGGCGTGCTGGGAAACGGCGAGGTCTCCTATGACGAATCCTGCGAGCGGGCCCGCCTCGTCCATGCCTTCCTGGAGCAGGAGGGCGACACCGAGGTCACCGGCGACGGTCTCTTCCTGATGGCCGACCAGAGCTTCACGATGAAGTGCCTGGGGCTTGAGGGCGAGCCGCTCGAGCGGATCCTCTCCGGCAACTTCCTCCGCTTCGTGGGGAAGGAGCCCGCGGAGGTGTCCCGCCGGCACGTGCTGAAGGATATCCGCCGGATCAAAACAAGCCTCGTGATCATGGGCTTTATTGATAAAAATCTACACAAGGAAACATCGTGCCTGGAAGAGGCACAAAACTATTTCTCAAGGAGGAAAAACAAGTGAAACCACTCAAGAGACGCCAGATGCCGCTCTACGCGCTGGCCGGCTTCGGCCCGAACCTGCTGAACACGATCCTGTCCATCTACCTGGTCGACGCGCTGCAGACCGCGGGCTTCGTCAAGAACGTCGAGAACTGGACCTTCTTCAACAAGACCGTCATCGCGGTCGTCCTGTTCTCCATCCTCAAGTTCATCGCCCAGCTGGTGGACGGCATCATCGATGTCCCCTTCGCCGCGCTGACCGATAACCTGAAGTCCAAGTGGGGCAAGCGCCGTCCCACCATCCTCATCGGCACGATCCCGATGCTGCTTTCCTACGTCGCCTTCCTGTTCCCCGCGAATATCGAGAACAGCGTCTGGAACAGCATCTACTGCGGCTTCCTGCTGCTCATCTTCTTCTCCGCCTACACCCTGTCGATGGTCACCTACTACGGCACCTACTCCGAGGTGACGGAGAATGAGAAGGACCGCTTCTTCCTCTCCAACTTCAAGGCCTTCATCGATACGATCCAGTATGCCCTGGCCTACGCGCTGATCCCCGTGTTCATCGGCTTCGCCAACATCCGCTGGATCGGCCTGGCCGCCGCGCCCCTCGGTCTGACCATCCTCATCGCCGTCTTCATGATCAAGGAGAATTCCTCCCTGCCCGGCGCCGAGCCCAAGTACCCCGAGGTCGCTCCCTCCGACGAGGAGGAGGTCCCGATCGCCGAGTCCGTCAAGCTCACCTTCAAGAACAAGGACTTCATGGCCTGGGCCGTCGTGCTGTCGATCTTCTTCTTCGGCCTGCAGATGTTCCTCTCCGGCCAGAACGTGCTGGCCTCCGGTCCCATGGGCCTCGAGGGCTGGCAGATCGCCGTCATCAACACCGCGGCCTTCGCGCCCGTCCCGATCATGCTGGCAATCTACCGCGCAATCATGAAGAAGAAGGGCTTCCGCTTCGCCTTCCAGACCGCGCTCGCCGCGTTCGCGCTGGGCATGATCTCCTTCTCCGTCGCCTACGTCGAGTGGATCCCCTCCGTCTGGGCGCGCCTCGGCATCGGCGCGGCGGGCGGCACTATCGCCTCCTACGGCATCGGCGCCTTCCTGTCCGCTCCCTACCTGGTCCCGGCTGAGCTGGCCGCGCAGGACTTCGAGCGCACCGGCAAGCGCCGCTCCGCGATGTTCTTCGCGATCCAGGGTCTGTTCACCGCCGCGGTCGGCGCCATCAGCACCGGCCTCGTCTGGCCGAACCTGCGCAACGTCAGCGTGAACGGAAACGAGCTGGCCGGCACCCACATGATGCCCTACATCGCGGCGGCGGCCTGCGTCGCGGCGATCATTGCCGCCTTCTTCATGCCCAAGATGTACAACGAGCTGGGCAAGGAGAAGAAGGACTAAGCTCCGGAAAACGAAAAGAGCGTCTCTTCGCGAGACGCTCTTTTTTGATGAATAATCAGAACAGGCCGCCCAGCTCCTCCGGCGGGAGGGTTTCGGTGAAGCGGACCGGCAGGCTCCGGAGCCGCGCGAGCGGCGGCGGGACCGGGCGGCCGCAGCGGGCGGCCAGCGCGTCGAGGGCGCCGAAGCCTTCGGGGATGTCGGCAGAGCCGCCGTCCAGGGCGCGGAGCACCGTGCCGGCGAACTTGAAGGGGCTCGCGGTGGAGACCAGGACCAGAGGGCCATCCGCGGGGACGGCAGCGAGCGCCGCGTAGCCCACGGCCGTGTGCGGATCGGCGAGGTAGCCCTTGCGCCAGAGCGCGGCGATTGCGGCGGCGGTTTCCGCCTCATCCGCGGAGGCAGCCGCGAAATCCTCCCGGAGCCGCGCGAGAAGCTCCGCCGGGACCTCGTAGCGGCCGGTCTCGCCGAGCTCCCGCATCAACCGTCGGACCAGCGCGGCATCGCCGTCCGAGGCGAGGAAGAGCAGGCGCTCCAGGTTCGAGGAGATCAGGATGTCCATCGAGGGCGAGCCCGTCTTGTAGAAGGGCCGGTTGCGGTCGTAGACGCCGGTCTCGAAGAAATCGGTGAGGACGCGGTTTTGGTTCGACGCGCAGACGAGCCGGCCCACCGGCGCGCCCATCCGCTTCGCGAGATAGCCCGCGAGGATGTCGCCGAAGTTCCCGGTGGGGACCAGGAAACTGACGGGGCGGCCGCCGTTCTTCGCGGAGATCCGCGCCGCCGCGTAGACGTAGTAGACGATCTGCGGCAGGAGCCGGCCCCAGTTGATGGAGTTCGCGGAGCTCAGCCGCACGCCCTCGCGCCGGAGCCGCGCGCCGAGCTCACGGTCCGAGAAGATCCGCTTGACCGCGCTCTGGGCGTCGTCGAAGTTGCCCGCGACGGCCGTCACGCGGACGTTTCCGCCCTCCTGGCGGACCATCTGGGCCTTCTGCACCTCGCTCACGCCCTCGTCGGGATAGAAGACCGTGATCTCGGTGCCGGGCACGTCGCGGAAGCCCTCGAGGGCCGCCTTGCCGGTGTCGCCGCTCGTCGCGGTGAGGATGTGGATCCGGTCGCGGACGCCCTCGCGCCGAAGCGACGCGGTAAGGAGCCGCGGCAGGAGCTGCAGCGCCATGTCCTTGAAGGCGCAGGAGGGGCCGTGCCAGAGCTCGAGCGCCGTGAGGGTCCCGTCCACGGGGGCGAGGACCGCGGGCTCGGCCGTCTCGAAGGAGGCGTAGGCCTCCCGCACCATCCGGCGGAGTTTCGGCGCGGAGAAATCGAGGTATTTGCGGAGGATCAGGACCGCGGTCTCCCGGTAGCCGAGCGTTCCGAGCTTCGCGAGCTCGCGCGCGGAGAGACGCGGCAGTTTTTCGGGCAGGTAGAGACCGCCGTCGGGCGCGAGGCCCGCGACGATCGCCGACGCGGCGCTTACGGCGGGGCTTTCCCCGCGGGTGCTTTGATATTTCATCTTCATTCCTCTACGGTGACGCGCGCGCCCTCATTGTCGGGCCTTAGCAGCAGAAGCTTCGCGGCGATGCCCTCGTCGGCGAAGGCCTTTTGCATCGCGCCGCCGATCGCCTCCGCGTTCTCATAGGAAAGCGCGAGGACGGTGGGGCCGGCGCCGGACACGAAGGAGCAGAGCGCTCCGGCCTCCAGCGCGGCGGAACGGGCCGCGGCGGTGCCGGGCATGAGGACGGAACGGGCGGGCGTGAAGAGCTCGTCCGCGGTCAGCCTCGAAAGCCCCGCGAGATCGCCCGCGGCGAGGGCCCCGGTCAGCAGGCAGGCCCGCTGGAGCTGCGCGACGGCGGTGCGGAGCGGAACGCTCTCCGGCAGCACCCCGCGGGCTTTTTCAGTGGAGAGATGATAGTCCGGCACGGCGGCGACGCAGCAGCACTCCGGCGCGGGATAGCGGCGGTACAGGATCTCCGGTCCGTCGTTCATCGCCAGCGTGAAGCCGCCGACCGCGGCCGGCACGGCGTTGTCCGGATGGCCCTCCAGCTTCGCGGCGAGGGCGATCAGGTCGCTCTGCGGCAGCGGGTCCCGAAGCAGCGCGTTCGCGCCGAAAAGACCCGCCACGAGCGCCGCGGAGGAGCTGCCCAGGCCGCGCGCGATCGGGATATCGGTATCGAGGGTCAGGCGGAAGGAAGGGATGCGCTCGCCCGCGAGCTCGCCCAGGGTCGAGACCGCCTTCAGCACGTAGTTGTCCGCCTCGGAGAGCGGCGCGTCGAAGCCGCGGCCGAAGCGCACCTCCGGACGGTCGCTTTCCTCGAAGACGGCGTAGAGATAGAGGGAGAGCGCCAGCCCCAGCGTATCGACGCCGGAGCCCAGATTCGCGCTGGACGCGGGTACGCGGACATTGATCTTCATCGTTCATCCTCCAGACAGATCATCGTGTGCAGATCCTGCACGTAATCGCAGCTTCGGAGCAGCGCTTCGGCGCGCTCCAGATTCTTTTCGAGCGTGCGGTGGGTGAGGAGCATCAGCTCCGCCGCGCCGTCCTCGCGGGGCTCCTGCACCAGCGAGGCGATGCTGATCCCGCAGTCGCCCAGCGCGCCCGCGACGCCCGCGAGCACCTTGGGCCGGTCGTCGACCAAAAGGCTCAGGTAGTAGACGTTCTCGCTCTCGCCCGGGTCCAGCACGGGCCGGCCGTCGTAGCAGATGTTTTCTCCTTTGCCGCTCCGGCGGTGCGCTGCCTCCATGATGTCGCCCACCACGGAGCTCGCGGTGGGGTCGGCCCCGGCGCCCTGGCCGTAGAGCATCACCTCGCCGACGGGATCGCCCAGCAGGTAGACCGCGTTGAAGGCGCCCGCCACGGCGGAAAGGGGATGGGTCTTCGGCACCAGCGCCGGCCGGACGAAGACCTCGATGCCCTCGTCCTTCTCGCGGGTGACCGCCAGCAGCTTCGGCGCGAAGCCGCTCCGTTCGGCGAAGCGGATATCGGCCGGCGTGATCTTCGTGATGCCCTCGTAGCGCACCTGCGGGAAGGTGACGCGGGAGCGGAAGGCGAGCGAGGCGAGGATCGCGATCTTGCGGGCCGCGTCGGCGCCCCGGACGTCCGCCGAGGGATCGGCCTCCGCGTAGCCCAGGCCCTGGGCGGCGGAGAGCGCCTCGTCGAAGCTCATGCCTTCGCCGCACATCCGGCTGAGGATATAGTTGGTGGTTCCGTTCAGGATGCCGTAGATGCTGCGGATGCGGTTCGCGGCGAGGGTCTGGCGGAGCGGCGCGATCAGCGGAATGCCGCCGCCGACGCTGCCCTCGAAGGAAAGCGTCACGCCGTTCGCCTCGGCCAGCCCGCTCAGCTCGTTCAGGTACAGGGCGATCACGTCCTTGTTGGCGGTGACGACGTGCTTGCCGGCCGAGAGCGCCGCGCGGATGTAGCGGTTCGCGTCCTCGACGCCGCCGATGAGCTCCACCACGGTGTCCACCTCCGGGTCCGCGAGGATCGGCGAAAGCTCCTGCGTGATCTGCTCCGCGGGGACGCCCAGCTCCATCGCCCGCTCGGGATGGCGCGCCAGCACGTAGCGGAGGACGAGGGGCTCGCCCAGTCTTTTTTCGATTTCGCATCCGTTGGCCCGAAGCAGCCGGATCACGCCGGCGCCCACGGTGCCGCAGCCTAAGATTGCAATGTTCATACTGTTCCTCCCGGGAGATTCATTCGGAGCTGAGGCCGGACAGCCGCACGGAGCGGACGCCCGGCACGGCGGAGAGAGCTTCCGCGAGCCGCGGGACGGAGACACCGTCCTCGGTCATCGCGACGGTCAGGGAGACCTCGGCGCTCCCCATCGCGGGGAGATTCTGGTGGATCGCCAGGACGTTCGCGCCGGAGGCGGCCACGGTGTTCAGCACGCCGGAGAGCACGCCTTTCTCGTCGCCCAGGTTCAGGCTGAAGTCCGCCTGCTCGCCCTCGCCGGGGCCGGTGAAGGCGAAGACCCGGTCCTTGTATTTGTAATAGGTGCTTTTCGAGATGCCGACGGCGGCGAGAGCCTCCGCGAGCGACGCGGCGCGCCCGCTTTCCAGGAGCCCCCGGGCCCGGGCGGTGTCGGTGATGGCCTGCGGGAGGGCCTCCTCGCTGACCAGATAGAAGCGTTCTTTCATGGGTTCGACCTTTTCTCGGAGATTATGCGGAGCACGGTAATTCCGCGCCTCGCGGACTAAGTTTGCGGTATACGGAATACTATACACCGAAACGAGGGACTTGTAAAGAACCGGTGAGAAAAAACGCCGAGGTCGGTTAACTTGACAAAAAGAGTGAGAATTGCTATATTTTTTGTTAATTACTTGCGAGGTTTCGAAATGACAAAGAATTCTCTGTTTTCGCAAGAGTACAAACGCTTGCTTTTCTCGCCGGCCAGCCTTATCCTTCTTTTTTCGGTTGCCGTTTCTTTACTATCGTATTACATGACATATCAGGAAAAGCTGATGTTTATCGACCAGTTGATGCATCCTGATCCTGATATCAATATTCAGGCTCTAGCTGCATTGATTGACCGATACACGGGAATTCGGTTTTTGATTTGCTACTGGTTCGGAGATTTATCGATTATCGAAACGGCAGGCCTGTATCTATGGGCCGGAGTTTTTCTTGCGGCTGTTCCCTATGGTTTTTGTCGGGACGGGTTCGGAAATTTCCTCGTGAGCCGGATCGGCTATCGGCGCTATCACCGGTCGATTCTGATGGCAGAGATAGCTTATATCTTTACCATTGTTGCTGTGGGTACCTTTCTGCAGCTGATAACGGCCTGCTTCGTCGGAGGCTGGCGTTATTCCAGTTATTCTTCTGTTGGTCATTTTCTGCTGACGCCATTCCGTGCTGCCCTTTTGATAGTGGCTCGGATTGTGATTTTTTCAGCTTATGTGAGTTCGATGACCGTTTTGGTTTCCTGTCTGGATTTCATTTTTCGTAACCGGTTTTTACTGCAGAGCGGTTTGCTTCTTATTGCGGCTGCGGTATATCTTCTTTGCGGCTCCGTAGGCAATCTTCATCTTCCGTTTGGGAATCTGCTTTATTTATTTACAATCGATAACGTTCATAATGGGATAGACGAATTTCTCAATAACCCATATCCTGTCGTTTTCGCAGAGCAAATGCTTCCACTCGGCTGCTTCAGCATAGCCGCATTTCTGGCCTATGGGTTCAATTGTCATGTGTATAAACGCCAATATTTATGAGGAGAATCAAAATGAAAAAGAAAGAAACGGCTCTTGTCACAATGCTTGTGCTGACACTGGTTTCGGGATCTCTTGTATGGGCATCCACGACGTACAGCGACCCGGGGACTTTCGATGTTGAGCCGAGAACGGACTGGAACGAAGTTACCACGCTCGGAATCGTTTTGGGCAATGAGAAAACGACGTCATCTTTGACCGTTACAGAGTATACCCTTGCGAAAACGATGACTTCGCATCCGAATTTTCGGATAGTCAATTCTGAAGGATATGCCAGAAGCGCTGTGTTTAAGGTGGCCTCACCGGGCAGAGAGGAAACCTCGGACAGCGGGACTGGCGAGATAGGTTATGCGTATTTTGCATCTGTAAAGCCGGATTGGGCGCAAACGCGAACGCATCAATCGATTCGGCTGCAGTTTAAAGTCGATTGAGCATGAGAGTTTTCCCCAGACGCAGCTTGGGACTTCTGTTCCTTTTTGGCTTTTTCGTCATCCAGGTTTACCTGGATAAGCTGGACGGATTCAGCTTGTTTGCGATGCTGGAGGGATATTTTAATTCTCCGCAGAAGTATCTCTTCCTGTTCGCTTTATTCTTTCCTTTTTTTTTCCTTGCGGGCTTCAAGCCGTTTTTGGAGCCGATGGTTTATGTGCGGCTAAAAGAAAAACTGTTTCCGTATTTGGTGAAGCAGAGTCTGCGTTTTTCTATGATTGTCTGTGTGCTGGTCTTTGGAACGCATCTTCTAGCGGGCTTGATTATGGGAATGAACGGGGCGGGAATGAGCCTCCGTGTGCTGGTTTTCTGGCTGCGGTTTTTCCTTTTTTACCTGGCTATGTATTATTTTGCCAGCTCCGTTTATTGCCTTTGCCGGAAGGCGGTTCCGGCAGCCATCACGGTTACAATCGTTGATTTTTGCCTCATCGCTGCGACAATGGGCATTTCGTATTTTGTGTTCGAAAACAGGGCCCCCGGTTTTTTGATTAACGGGACCTATAGCATATATGTCGCAATATGCCTGTGGGGAGGTCTTTTTTTCCTCTTTTTTAAATCGGGAAAGATCGAGTGCCTATGAAAAAAAGATGGATTGGCTGGCTGTGCACAGGCATTTTCTTTGCGCTGACCACATTGATTCTGTCGGAACCGGGAACAGGGCCCTTCCGGGTTTTTTTCATGATGACTTTTCCGGTTGTCCGGGAAGAAGGAGCATTCTGGCCAGGGGCCTTTTTCTTCACCGTCGTACTGGAGCTCTTGATTGTTCTTGTTGTGATATCCGACATGACGGAAAAATTCAACATGTTCCCGATGCTGGCAACGAGAATGCGCCGCGCGCGTTTGCTGAGCCGCCTTTTGCCCGGAACGCTCCTCGAGGGTGAAATGGTTTTCCTTCTGTTTGCATTGGCGAGCTTGCTTTTGGGGTTGACCGCCAATCGGGAAGAGACCGGCGCTTGTATTGAGCCGGTTGTGTTGATTCTCATTTCGGGAATATTGACGGTAGGGATTTGGACGCTCCTTCTGTATTCTCTTCGAGTGATGAATCTTTCCCAAAGTGCCCAGTTTGCTGTGCTGATGTTAGCCGTGATGCTCTGCACATATCTTGGGTGTGCCGATCAGCCCGGCGCGCTTCTGGTCTTCGGTTCTTTTGCCCTTCTGCGGAGACCGGGATTGGTGTTGGCCGGAAAAGCGCTGCTTCTTTTGCTGCTTACCGGGACGGTATTCGTAATGTTCTGTCGCTGTGACTATCTGGGGAAATCCAGCAAAGCCTTGAAAGGATAAGGAATGATTCAAGTTGTTTCTGCCGGAAAAACAATCCGGAAAAAAGAGGTGCTTTCTGAAATAACCTGCGAGTTTCACGCGGGGGAGTGTGTCGCCCTCAAGGGACCGAACGGATCCGGTAAGACGATGCTGCTCCGGCTGTTATGCGGACTTATCGAGCCGACGCGGGGAAGCGTGGAAAAGGATCCGGATCTGAGCTTTGGCGTCATTATTGAGACGCCCGCGTTTCTGGAGCATGAAAGCGGTCTGGCCAATTTGCGTTATCTGGCTTCTTTAGAGGGGAAAATCGGCGACGAGGTTATTTTCGAGTATCTTCGAAAATTTGATTTGTTCGATGTCAAGGATAAAGCAGTCCGAACTTATTCGCTGGGGATGCGGCAGAGGCTGGCTCTTTGCCAGGCTTTCATGGAGGATCCGGATGTTTTGCTTCTGGATGAACCGTTCAATGCGCTCGACGACACAAGCGTTGCTTTGCTGTCGGATGTTCTGGAAAAAGCAAAGGAAAATGGGAAACTGATTGTCCTTGCCACACACGGCCTCATTCCGGAGGCATGCCCGGTCGACCGTATTCTTCGTATGAATGAAGGAAGACTTCTGGATCAGTGACGTATGCGCGAAGAGAAACGATGTGCAGTTTTGAGGCTTTGCCGGAAATAAACCGGCAAAGCCTTTTTCGTAAAGGCCCCTGGTTCTGTCCTTTCTTGACACTTCCCCGCGGCGAAACTATAATGTAAACGAAAAATTATCCTTTTCCGAGGTTGACATGAGTAACGAAGCAAGCAAGGTACAGGAAGTCGAATTTCTTCACGCGGGCGCGGAGCCCCGTCCGGTGCGTCTTTCGCCCGAGACCCGTCTTTTCGCCTGGGAATCGCTGAACGGCCGCTACGGCCGCGAGAACGCGGAGCACATGGCGCTCGCCATGGATGACATCCCCGGCTTCGGCGAGATGAGCGAATACGATCAGTACGATCTCTCCATCGAGCGCATCGCCGAGCGAGCCCCGATCCGGATCTGCGAGGGCGAGCTGCTTTCCGGCGCCGCCACGATGGGCCTTCCGATCTACCACCGCGTGCCTACCACCTACAAGGGCGAGCAGGTCTTTTTCAGCGTGAGCCATCTGACTGTGGACTTCCCCTCCGTCATCCGAAACGGTGTGGCGGATCTGGAGCGCCAGGTCGCGGAGAAGCTGGCGATGGCCGCGGCGAGCCCCGAATACGCGGGCATCACGCCGGATCAGGTGAACCACCGGCTGGGCGACGTCTTCGGCGGTCCCACGGCGGGCGAGGCGGCCGGCATGGCCGACGTCCCGGGGCGGGGGGTGCGCTTCTGGCAGGGCTGGG
>JAZUHB010000024.1:0-63609 GCA_045641505.1 Bianqueaceae bacterium
TACCTGATGCCCGGCGTGGCGTTCTCCGCCATCTACTTCGCCATGTTCAGCCAGGAACGTCGCGTCGGCCTGATCCCCTCCCTGTACGGAACCTTCACGCTGATTCTTCTCGTCTCCGTCGTCAAGCACTTCCCCTTCGCCAGCCGCTCCGGCCAGTCTAACATGATGCAGATTTCGGTCGAGCTGGAGGAGGCCGCCACCATCAACGGCGCCGGCTTCTGGCGGCGGATCTGGTCGGTCATCGTGCCGCTCGGCAAGAACGGCTTCTTCTCCGGCTTCCTGCTGAGCTTCATCAGTATCGCCAAAGAGCTCGATCTGATCGCCATCCTGATGACCCCGGCCAACTACACGCTGTCCTTCCTGTCCTTCGACTATTCCAAAGAAGCGATGCCGCAGGTCGCCGACGCGATCTGTATCGTGATCATGGTCTTCATCCTGGTCTTCAACGGACTGGCCAAAAAGCTGGGCGGCGACGTCAGCAAATCCATGTAAAGGAGAATCAACATGAGCAAAATCGTTCTTGAACATATCGACAAATTCTACGGTAAGAACCACGTGCTCCGCGATATCAACCTCACCATCGAGGACGGAGATTTCATGACGCTGCTCGGCCCCTCCGGCTGCGGCAAGACCACGACCCTGCGAGTCGTCTCCGGTCTGGAGAAGCCCCAGAACGGCACCATGACCATGGATGACCGCACCATCATCGACGCCGCCGAGGCCTTCTACGAGGAGCCCTCCAAGCGCGGTCTGAACCTGGTGTTCCAGTCCTACGCCCTGTGGCCCCACATGACCGTCTTCGAGAACGTCGCCTTCGGCCTCAAGATCAAGAAGATGAAGAAGGAAGAGATCGAGGAGACCGTCATGAAGTCCCTCGAGACCATGCGGATCGCCGAGTACCGCGACCGTTATCCCAACGAGCTTTCCGGCGGCCAGCAGCAGCGTGTGGCCATCGCCCGCGCCATCGCGTCCAGCCCCAAGCTGCTCCTGCTCGATGAGCCGCTGTCCAACCTCGACGCGCGTCTGCGTATCGACATGCGCGCGGAGCTGAAGCGCCTCCATCAGGAGACCGGCACCACCATCATCTACGTCACCCACGACCAGGTCGAGGCTCTGACCATGTCCACCAAGATCGCGCTCTTCAAGGAAGGCGAGATCAGCCAGGTCGACACGCCTCTCGGCCTCTACACCAACCCCATCGACCTGCAGGCCGCCGACTTCATCGGCAACCCCCGCATCAACTTCATCGACGGCACCGCGACCTTCGACGGCGAGACCCTGAAGGTCAAGAGCCCCATCGGCGAGTTCGCCTTCTCCAAGGATAAGATGAAGCTCGACGAGGAGTGCCCCGTGGGCCGCGAGTTCGAGGTCACCCTGGGCATCCGTCCCGAGATGCTCGAGGTCTCCGTCGAGGATCCCAACCACAAGGACACCATCGAGGCCACCGTTTACGCCTGCCAGCCCGCCGGCAGCGAGACCCTGATCAACCTCACCGCGGGCGGCGTCGAGTTCCTGGCCATCCAGCTGGGCCTCGTCGAGTACGACATGAACCAGAAGGTCTACGTCGTGCTGCATCCCTCCCGCATGAACGTTTACAACAAAGAGACCACCCGTCTGATCAAATACGCCAAGGTCAAGCATCACGCCGGCGTTGACGAATAAGGGCTTCTCTGTTATACTGTTTCCAGCAATTGCGACCGAAACACAAAAAAACGAATAACGTCCGGAGGTTTCAACAATGAAAAAGTGGCTTGCCCTCTTACTTGCCGCCCTTCTCGTCCTCTCCGTTGCCGGCTGCAAACCCAACGGCGGCGGCGAACAGCAGGAATCCGAGAAAGTCGATCCCTACAACGATCTGACCATGGATGAGCTCTACGAGCTCGCCAAGGCCGAAGGCGGAAAGATCACCGTCTACTCCACCACGACCGACGCCAGCAGCGCGGCCAAGAAGTTCAAGAAAGCCTATCCCGATCTCGAAATCGAGTTCATCAGCTGCGATACCAACACCATCGCCGAGAAGCTGGTCATGGAATCCGATTCCGGCAACATCAACGCGGACGTCGTCTGCGTGAAGGATAACAGCGGCGAGATCTACAACGAGCTGGTCCTGTACGATGTGCTGGGCGTCTACAAGCCCACCGCCGTCTGCGAGCATATCGACCCCGAGCTGCTCCGCTTCGGCCTGCCCCTGTACGCCACCTTCAACCCCTGGTTCTACAACACCCGCATGTTCCCCGACGGCTGCCCGCTTACGAGCTGGTGGGATATCGTCGAGGGCTATGACGTGAACACCCATTCCTACACCGACGCGAGCGGTGTGAACCATCAGAAGTGGACCATCTTCACCAAGGACATCACCGGTCCCTCCTATGCTTCCCTCTGGACCCAGATCATCATCGACGGCGACAAGATGGCGGAGCAGTACAAGAAGCAGTACGGCACCGATCTGGTCTACACCTATCATGACGCGCTGGCCAACACCCCCGGCATCATGGAGTTCCCCGAGAACAACGCCGGTGTCGAGCTCTTCTACCGTTTCACCCAGATGAAGATCACCGAGCTCTCTGACGGCGACGGCGTCGTCGAGGCCGTGCACAACTCCCTGAACGGCCCCACCCTGGGTCTGACCTCCGCCTCCAAGCTGGACAACCGCGACAGCTCCGGTTTCGAGATCGCCTGGGTCACCGGCCTCGAGCCCTACACCGCCTTCCAGGCCTGCTCCTACCTCTACACCGTCGAGGGCAGCAACAATCCCTACGGCGCCCGCCTGTTCATCCAGTTCTGCCTGGGCGGCGCTGACGGCCAGACCGGCTGCTACACCGTCTTCGACAAGCGCGGCGCGTGGTCCGTCCGTGACGACGTGGTCTACACCAAGTCCGACATGAGCGTCGAGGAAGTCAACCTGACCACCCCCGACTTTGCCAGAGTTTACGAGACCTATCCCAACGTCAAGTCCTACTGGACCTACTGGAGCTCTCTGGCGAAGAACTGAGCCCGTTCGGCTTTTCCGCACAACGAAACCCAAATGAAAGAAGCGGGGAGTTCTCCCCGCTTCTTGTTTTAGAAAGGATCCCCATGGCCTCGAAAGAACCCTCCAAATTCCAGCGCAAGCTCGACGCTCTGAGCCGCGCCGTGTTCCTGACGGATGACGGCAAGCCCCGCAGCGCGGACCTGCTTTACGGCTTCTGCCTGAGTCTTCTGTTCTGCATCATCTACGGCGCGAGCTACCTGCTGCTGATCGGCCCGATCGAGCAGCTCTTCGGCGGCTCCGCGGTGCCCGAAGCCGGCGGCGCCGGCAGGCTCGCCCAGATCGCGGAGTACCTGATCCCCGCCCTCGTCGGCTCCGTGCCCTGCCTTGCGCTTTTCCTGATCCGGAAGATGAAGCACAATCTCCTGCCGATGGCCTACGTCTGGATGGCGGTCCTGCTCGTCGGCTGCGCCCTCGCGATGATCGGCATCTGCGCCGACGGGGAGGAATACGCGCTGTTCTGGCTGATCGTCGGGATCCCCTTCGCCCTGTCGACCCTGATCGGCGGCGCGGGCGCGGTCCTTCTCTACGCGCGGGAGAGAAGGGCTGAGCAATGATGGAATGCTGCTTCCTGAACGTGGGCGACGGCGACGCCGCCGTCTTCCGCGTCCGCAAGACCGACGGGAGCGACTACGTGCTCATGATCGACACGGGCCGGCCCGCCCTCGAGTACGTGAAGGAATCGCTCCGCGCGGAGGCCCTCTACGGGCTGAAGGAGCTGGGCATCGGTCACGTCGACCTGATGATCCTCACGCACTTCCATATCGACCATATGGGCGGCACGGCCAATATTCTCCGTCATCTGCCGGTGAAGCGCCTTCTTGCGCCTTATATCGCGCCAGAAGGGGCATCCTGGGTGCGTCCTCCCTTCGAGACGCGGGAGAAGAAGTGCATCGGCCTTGCGCAGATGCTGAACATCTGGAACGATACCGTGAAGCTCGCCCGCGAGCGCGGCACCGAGCTCGCCGTCACGGAGGAGGGGACCGAGGTCCTCTGCGAGACGCCGGAGGGCCCGCTTACGCTGAACACGCTCTTCCCCTGCCGGGAGCTCCTGCCCCGCCAGACGGCCGTGCTCGACACTCTCTACGCCGGCGGGACGCCCGACTGGGACGACTGGTTCCGGACCTCCGAGGACCGCAACATCAGCGGCTCGCTGACCCGCCTGAGCTACGGGGGCCACGATTTGCTGCTCGCGGCCGACGTCTATGCCTCCGTCTGGGAGCAGCTGGAGCTTGCGCCCTGCGAGATCCTGAAGCTCCCGCACCACGGCGACCCGAAGGCGATGACGCCCTACCTCGCCGCCGCGCTCCATCCGCGCTACGCGGTGATCTCCTGCCAGAATGATCCGGCCCAGAAAAAGGACCGCCCCAACGCCCAGACCGTCCGGATGCTCCAGGACGCGGGCTGCGAGGTCCTCTGCACGGAGAACAAGCCCCTGCCGACCCTGGCGCCCTCGACGCACCGCTACGTGGGCTTCCGGGTGACGGCGGAGGGGATTGAAAGGATCCCGGAAGAGGGAAAATGATTTCCCGACTGTATTACGTAAAATGAAAAACCCCTGCCGCGCGGCAGGGGTTTTTGAGTTGGGAGAAGCTTACCGCTCCTTCCGCGCCAGGCGATGGATGAACTTGCCGAGCTCGAAGGCGGGCACGGTGGTCAGCGACAGCAGGACGGAGATGATCAGCTCGCTCGCGTTCAGCGTGCCGGTGGGGAAGCCGAACAGATCGCTGAAGCCGGGCAGGTAGACGGAGATGAGGGTCAGGGCGGCGGTCACGGCGAAGGCACCGAGCAGCCACCAGTTGAAGTTCTTGAGGAGATCCTTCGAGAAGATCGAGTTGCGGCGGGAGCGCATGTTCACGGCGCACATCATCTCGCCGAAGTTCACGGTCATGAAGGCCATCGCGATGCCGTTCAGGCAGTAGGTCCCGGAGAAGACGCCCGCGAGGGAGCCGAACTCGATGCGGTAGCCGATCAGGTACGCGGCGATCTCGACCGCGGCCAGGAACAGGCCCTGCCAGATCATGTCGAAGCCCGCGCCGCCGGCGAAGATGCCGTCTGTGGAGGCACGGGGCTTGCGGCGCATCACGTCGCCCTCGGCCTTCTCCATGCCCAGGGCCAGGCCCGGCAGGGAGTCGGTGATCATGTTGATCCACAGCAGGTGGACGGGGGAGAGGATCTTGAAGTTGGCCAGCGAGGCGAAGAACATGATGAGCACCTCGCTCATGTTGGTGGAAAGCTGGAACTGCAGGACCTTGCAGACGTTGTCGTAGATCTTGCGGCCTTCCTCGACGGCGTTGACGATGGTGGCGAAATTGTCGTCCGCGAGCACCATGTCGGCGACGCTCTTGGTGACGTCGGTGCCGGTGGTGCCCATGCCGGTGCCGGTGTCGGCGGCCTTGATGGAGGGGGCGTCGTTCACGCCGTCGCCGGTCATGGCCGTGACCTTGCCCAGCGCCTTCCAGGCGCGGACGATCTTGGTCTTGTGCTCAGGCTGCACGCGGGCGTAAACGGAATATTTCTGGACCACCTCGAGCATCTGCTCGTCGTCGTACTTGTCGAGCTCGGCGCCGACGATGGCCTGGGAGGGATCGTCGATGATGCCGAGGTCGCGGCCGATGGCCACGGCGGTATCCTTGTGGTCGCCGGTGATCATGATGGGACGGATGCCGGCCATGCGGCAGCTCTGGATGGCGTCGTAGACCTCGGGACGGCAGGGATCGATCATGCCGGTGAGGCCGATGAAGACCAGATCGTGCTCCAGATCTCCGGGCTCGCAGGAAGCGGGCATCTCGTCGTAGCGGCGGATCGCGGCGCAGAGCACGCGGAGCGCCTTGTCGGCGAAGGCCTTGTTGGCGGTGCGGATGCTCTCGATCAGCTCGCCGGTCATCGGGACGACCTCGCCGTTCCGGAGGTAGCCGGTGCAGTGGGTGAGCAGCACGTCGGGCGCGCCCTTGGTGTACTGGATGTAGCCGCCCTCGGTCTTGTGGACCGTGGACATCATCTTGCGCATGGAATCGAAGGGAGCCTCGCCCACGCGGGGTTCGGCGGCCTCGAGCTCGTATTTCGGGAGCCCCAGCTTGTTGGCGTAGTTGACGAGCGCGGCCTCGGTGGGCTCGCCCTCGGAGAACTCGGCGCCGGGCAGGATCACGGCGTCGTTGCAGAGCGCCATGCAGGTGGCCAGCAGCTTCTCGTCGGAGGAGAAGTAATCGACCACGGTCATCTTGTTCTGGGTCAGGGTGCCGGTCTTATCGGAGCAGATGATCTGGGTGCAGCCCAGGGTCTCGACGGCGGTCAGCTTGCGGATCAGCGCCTGGCGCTTGGACATGGCCGTGACGCCGATGGAGAGGATGATCGTGACGACCGCGGGCAGACCCTCGGGGATCGCGGCGACGGCCAGCGCGATGGCGGCGATGAAGGTGTCGAGCGCGCTCTCGCCGAGCAGAGTCCAGGAGAAGGTGCCGGAGGCGACCAGGGCGCGGATGACGCCGATGGCGAAGACCAGCACGCAGATGCCGATGACCAGCTTGGTCAGGAAGACGGAGAGCTCCGCCATCTTGCGCTGCAGGGGCGTCTGCTCCTTTTCGGCCTCGGTAAGGGCATCGGCGATCTTGCCCATTTCGGTGTCCATGCCGGTGGCGACGGCGACGGCCCGGCCGCGTCCGTAGACCACGGTGGAGCCGCTGTAGAGCATGTTGTGACGGTCGCCCAGGGGGACTTCCTTGGAATCGCGGCACATCAGCACGTCCACGACCTTATTGACGGGAAGGCTTTCGCCGGTCAGCGCGGCCTCCTCGGTCTTCAGACTGTGGCTCTCGAGGATGCGGCAGTCGGCAGGGATCGCGTCGCCGGCCTCCAGGACGATCACGTCGCCGGTGACGATCTCTTCGCTCTTGATGACGGAGACGACGCCGTCCCGGAGCACCTTGGAGGTGGGGGAGGTCATCTGCATCAGCGCGTCCATGGCGGCCTCGGCCTTGGATTCCTGCACCAGGCTCATCACCGTGTTGATGATGACGACCACCAGGATGACGAAGACGTCGGTGAAATCGCCCAGGCGCGCGGCGCCCTTGTTCTCCAGCACCGTGACGACGGCCTGGATCGCGGCGGCGGCGATCAGCATGATGATCATGGGATCGGCCAGACTGTTCAGGAACTTGCGGAAGAGGCTGACCTTCTCGGCCTCCTTCAGCTTGTTCGGGCCGTTCTTTTCCAGACGGGCGGCGGCTTCCTGAGAGCTCAGGCCGGAATCGTCGGTCTGATACTGCTTCAGGACCTCCGCGGCCTCCTGAAGATATTCTTTCATTTTCAAACTCCTTTTGCAAAGGCTTGACCGCGCGGCAGGCGCAGTCGGATAACATACATCATACACGCTCCTGCGGCAAATGTCCAACGCAAAATCGGCGCGCGGGGCGTTTTAACCCGCTTCTGTATTTCTTGACAAAAAAGCACGCTGAGGGTATACTATCCGTAAGTGTCAGTATAACCAGTGAAGAAAGGCTACGTGAACATGAAGAACAACAAGCTTCAGTTATCCAATCTTTTCGTGACGTTTGCCCTGCTCGGCTTTCTCGTAATGTGGTTTATCCCTTATTACAATTATGAAGGGGAGAAATACAACCTCTTCCAGTTCATCTGGTGGAATGCCGCCAATATGAAGAAGTTCATCAAGGACATCTATTGGTCTCTGCTCCGCGAGCTGAGAAACGCCGCGCCCCTCGACCAGCGTGAGGATTTCAATACCGCCTTTATCAACGCCGTCACCCTGCCGCTGATTCTGTCCTTCGTTTCCGCTATCCTGGCCGTCGTGCTGAATTTCCTCAAGAGCGATTCTCTCGGCGCCGAGCTGGCCGGTCTCTTCTTCGGCATCTACGCCACCATCACCCTGCCCGGCAACAACCTGCTCAAGATCCATCCCCAGGGCGTTCCCACCGAGACCTCTTCCTTCCTGCATCCTGCCCTGTACTGGGTGATCCTCGGCTTCGTGATTCTGGCGGACATCGCCCTCATCCTGCGGCTCATCGTGTACATCCCGATTTTCATCGAGAAGATTAAGAAGAAGAGCAGAAAGTACAGATAAGCAGCCCCGGACTGTTCGATCATACCCCTTTTATCGACTAAGGGCCGATAAAAGGGGTTTTATTTTCAAAACGTTCCGAAGGCGCCTCAGGGGGCCGTTCGGAGGGAGTTTCCATGCAGAAAAAAAGACTTTGGCCGCTGATGCTCGGCGCGCCGCTCTTCGTTCTTCTCACCTTCGCGGTATTTTTCCTCGAGGGGTCCTTCTGGCCGTTCGGCGACCGGACCGTCTCCTGGTGCGACATGGACCAGCAGGTCCTGCCGCTTCTCGCGGAGCTCCGCGACGTGCTCACGGACCGCGAGGGCTTTTTGCTAAGCTCCCGGAACGCCGGCGGCATGAACTTCTGGGGCGTGTTCTTCTTTTTTCTGGCGAGTCCCCTGTCCCTGCTCGTCCTTCTGTTCGAAAAAAGCGAGCTGATGGGCGTGATGAACCTCCTGACCGCGCTGAAGCTCGCGCTCTGCGCGTTCACGGCGGCTCTCTATTTCGGCCGGAAGGCGCGGCATGACGGCCGGGGCCTCGTGCTGCCGCTTCTTCTGGCCGTTTCCTACGCGTTTTCCGTCTACGGACTGATGTATTTCCAGAACAGCATCTGGCTGGACGAGATGTACCTGTTCCCGCTGCTGTTCCTCGCGCTCGACCGGCTGACGGAGGAGAACAAGCTCTGGCCCTACACGCTGACCATCGCGTGGATGGTCGCCGTCAACTACTACATCGGCTTCATGGCCGCGTTGTTCACGCTGCTGCGCATGGGCTGCTTTTTCCTGCTGGACCAGGCGAAGAACAAGAAAAAGGTGGCCTGGAGCTTCCTCGGCGGCTCGCTGCTGGCGCTCGGGCTTTCCGCCTTCGCCTGGCTGCCCTCGCTGCTGCAGTTCCTGGGCTCGGCCCGCGGCGAGAGCATCCTGGACAATCTGGCCGGGACCCAGCTCGTCCGCCACATGGAGACCACGCTGCCGCTCCTGTTCGGGAGCGCGGCGGCGCTCGCCGTGCTGCTCATGTCGCTCTTCTGCGGGGATGTCTATCCGCGGGAGCACCGGGGCGACCCTGTCCTACTGATCCTTCTCGTGATCCCGGTGTTCCTCGAGCCGGTCAACCTGCTCTGGCACGCGGGGAGCTACATGTCCTTCCCCTGCCGTTTCGTGTTCATGACGGTCTTCACCGCGCTCGTCTGCCTGTACCGCTGCCTCAGCGCGATGCGGGAAAAGGCGGAGGCGAAAGAACTTCCCGCCTGGGGAGGCGTCCTTCTCGCGCTCGCGGGGCTGGCGCTTGCCGCGGCCTTCTCCTGGGGACTCCTCTGGTTCTACGGCCGTTACGCGGACAGCCTCGACGCGTTCCGCGGTACCCTGTGGGGCGACGATACGGCCTGCCGGCTGCTGGCCCTCGTGTTCGGTGCGGCCTTCCTTTGCTATCTGCTCTTTGCCCTGTTCTACCGGCTCGGCCTCAAGAAGGGCGCCGTGCTCCTCATGGCGGGCGCCGTGCTTCTGGCGGAATGCTGCTTCGATCTCAAGGTCTACATGTTCTCGCGCGATCCCTCCACGGAGAATTACCGCGCGTATCTGGAGCTCGAGGCGGCGGTCCCGGAGCAGGAGGAGTTCGTCCGCGTCAAGAGCAAGACCCACGTGGCGAACGAAAACTGGGAGGGGATGCTGGGCCTTCCGTCGGCCGCCCACTATACCTCGCTGGGCTCGGAGGACTGGCTCTTCCTGATGAAGCGCCTGGGCTACAATACCTATTGGATGAAGATCGCGTCCTACGGCGGCACGCGCTTCTCGGACGCGCTCCTTTCGATGCGCTATCAGATTTCGAAGCCCCGCGACACAAAGGCCCCGCTCTTTGCCAACGAACGGTATGCGCTTTCCGAGACGGAGGATTTTTTGCCGCTTGGGCTTTTCCTGCCCGGCAACCTTCAAGCGGCGGAGGACGAAACGCGGTATCTCGCCCGGCTGAGCTACCAGGAGCTTCTCTTCGAGGGGCTCTTCCCGGGGCTCGGGCCGCTTTTTACCGAATATCCGGCCGAAAAAACCGCGGAGGGTTACGTGTGGGAGCTTACTCTCACGGAGCCCACGGAGCTTTATTTCGACGCCTTCCGGGACTACACGACCCGGCTGAACGAGCCGATCAACGGCTGCTGCAAGGTGTACGTGAACGGCCGCACGGTCTCGGCCTCCTATCCGTCCCAGGAATACAACAGCGTGCTCGATCTCGGCGAGTTCCCGGCGGGCGAGGTCAAGGTCACCGTGGTCACCGACCGGACGGACCTCCCGAGCTTCGGCGTCTGGGGCCTTTCCGTGCCGACGCTTGAGCGCGCGGAGCGCACGGCCCGCGCCGAGGACCTCTCGGTCCGCGCGGAGAAGAACGGCTATTCCGGAAGCTACCGGAGCGCGGACGATACCCGGATCTTCCTGGCCATTCCCTATCAGGAGGGCTATACGCTCACGCTGAACGGCGTTCCGACGCCGATTTCGCGCACGGCCCGCGGCTTCGTTTCCTTCGGGGCGCCCGCGGGGAGCGGCGAGTTCACGATCCGCTTCACGCCGCCCGGACTGATGCTGTCCCTTTATATCGGCGGCGGCACGCTGCTCGTCTGGATCGCCGCGGCGGTGATCCGGGCGGTCCGCTTCCGCACCGTTCTGCCCACCAAAAAGAAGAAAACGAGCGGACTGGCGCTCGTCCTTTGCAAGACCGGGATCTTCCTGGTCTTCGTCCTCATCTATTTCTTCCCGCTGATCTGGAATCTCGCGGGATGAAGGGAGTAAGCATGAAATACGCACTGATCACCGGCGCGAGCGGCGGCATCGGCCGCGCTCTCACCGAGGCCTTCCTGCGGGAGGGCATGACGGTCTTCGCGCAGTACTCCGCCCACGGCGAAGAGCTTTCCGCGCGGGCCGCGGAGGAGCCGAGGCTTCTGCCCCTGCGGGCGGATCTTCTCGACAGCGCCTCGGTGGAGGCGATGTTCGCGGAGATTGCCCGGAAAACCGCGGCGCTCGACGTCCTCGTCAACAACGCGGGCCTTGCCTGGTTCGGCCTGCTGCAGGACATGACCGAGGAGGACTGGGACCGCGTCCTCGGCGTGAACCTGAAGGGCGCCTTCCTCTGCTCGAAGGCGGCGCTGCCCGGCATGATCGGCCGGGGGAAGGGCGTGATCCTCAACGTTTCCTCCATGTGGGGGGAGCGGGGCGCCTCCTGCGAGGTGGCCTATTCCGCCTCGAAGGGCGGCTTGAACGCGTTCACGAAGGCGCTCGCCCGGGAGGTCGGCCCCGCCGGCATCCGGGTCAACGCCCTGGCCTGCGGCGTGATCGACACGCCGATGAACGGCCGACTGAATGAGGAGGAGAGGGAAGCGCTCGCGGAGGAAATCGGTCTCGGCCGTTTCGGCAGCCCCGAGGAGGCCGCCGAGGCCGCGCTCTGGCTCTGCTCCGACCGCTCGTCCTACGTATCCGGCAGCATCGTCGATCTCGACGGCTGCTTCATCTGAGTCCGCGAAAAGGTTACCGTATGAAAAAAGAAAACGAAAAAGCTCTTCGGAAAGAAGAAAAACAGGCTGCCCGCGCGGCTGCCCGCGCGTCCGGACGCGCCTCGCGCGAGGCGAAGAAGCAGCAGCGGAAGGCCGCCCGCGCCGAGCGCCGCCGCCTGATCAAAGAGTGGAAATACCTTCCCCACGCGGAGAAGGCGCTCATCCGCCAGAAGCGCAGCACGCTGTTTTTGGACATCCTCAAGATCACGGCCGGCACCTTCCTGATCGCCTTCAACGCGAGCGTCTTCATGGACCCGCTGGGCATCGTGAACGGCGGCGTGATCGGTATCGGCATCGTGCTGAAGGAGCTCTGCGCCAGACATCTGGGCTTCGACCTTCCCCTCGCGCTCACGAACTTCGCGCTGAATCTGCCGCTCCTCATCATCGGTCTGTTCGTAAAGGGAAAGAAGTACATGGGCAAGACCGTGCTTGCCACGCTCCTTCTGAGCGTCTTCCTGGAGCTCACCGTGAACATCCGCATCCCCGTGGACGATTACTTCCTGATGGCCGGCATCGGCGGCCTGATCTGCGGCGTGGGCGTGGGTCTCGTGGTCTCCGCGAACGCCACGACCGGCGGCTCGGACCTGCTCGCGGCGATCCTGCAGGCCCGCTTCAAGCATCTGTCGGTGCTCACGCTCCTCTGGGTCGTGGACATCGCGATCGTGTTCTTCGGCCTGCTGGTCTTCGACTGGTACCACAGCTTCTACGCGATCTTCACGATCATCCTGACCTCTCTGGTCGGGGACGGCATGATCGCCGGCACGGTCCGCTCCAAGGCGGTCTACATCATCTCGGACCGCTGGGAGGCGATCTCCGACAAGGTGCTCCACGAGATGGCCCGGGGCCTCACCGGCTTCCCCGCGAAGGGAATGTTCTCCGGCGAGGACCGGACGATGCTCTTCTGCGTCATCTCCACCCGCGAGGTCGTGGGGCTCAAGCGCCTCGTCTACGAGGAGGACCCCGACGCGTTCCTGATCGTCACGGACGCCCGCGAGGTGCTCGGAATGGGCTTCGAGAACTACGAGAAGGAGTAGAATCCCCCCGTTTTGATAAAAATGACACTTTTACCAAATCTGTATGCTTATTTTTGTGAATCCCGTCAATAGAAAAAAAGCGCCGGAAAGAGTAAAGTATCATCATCCAATGCGTGTACTACCCTGTTCCTATATTTCATGAAAAGGAGAAACTTTTTTCAATGGCCAGTGTTCAGCTGAAAAACATCAAGAAGACCTACTCCAACGGCATCACCGCCGTCAGCGATTTCAACCTCGACATCGCGGATGAGGAGTTCATCATCCTCGTCGGCCCCTCCGGCTGCGGTAAGTCCACCACCCTCCGTATGGTCGCCGGTCTGGAAGAGATCACCGACGGTGAGCTTTACATCGACGGCAAGATCATGAACGACGTCGCCCCCAAGGATCGCGATATCGCCATGGTTTTCCAGAACTACGCTCTGTACCCCCACATGACCGTTTACGATAACATGGCTTTCGGTCTGAAGCTCCGCAAGGTTCCCAAGGCGGAGATCGATCAGAAGGTACATGAGGCGGCCCGTGTCCTCGAGATCGAGCACCTGCTCGACCGTAAGCCCAAGGCGCTTTCCGGCGGCCAGAGACAGCGTGTCGCCATGGGCCGTGCCATCGTCCGTAACCCCAAGGTCTTCCTGATGGATGAGCCTCTGTCCAACCTGGATGCCAAGCTGCGTGTCCAGATGCGTGTCGAGATCTCCAAGCTGCACGAGAGACTGCATGCCACCATCATCTACGTTACCCACGACCAGGTCGAGGCCATGACCCTCGGCTCCCGCATCGTCGTCATGAAGGACGGCGTCATGCAGCAGGTCGATTCCCCCGTCCGTCTGTACAACCAGCCCCAGAACCTGTTCGTCGCCGGCTTCATCGGTTCTCCTCAGATGAACTTCGTGGACGCCGTCCCCGTGCAGGAAGGCAAGGACGTCTACCTGACCTTCTGCGACGAGAAGATCAAGCTGCCGGCTGAGAAGGCCCAGAAGGTCCTCGACGGCGGTTACATCGGCAAGGACGTCGTGATGGGCATCCGTCCCCAGGACATCCACGAGACCGACGAGGCGCTGGCTCAGTTCCCCGATTCCACCGTCACCGCGAAGGTCACCATCTGCGAGATGCTCGGTTCCGAGATGAACCTGTACTTCACCATTGGCGACAACGACTTGATCGCCGTCGTGAATCCCCGCATCCAGGTCAAGGGCGACGACAAGATCAAGCTGGCCATCGACAGCACCAAGCTGCACATCTTCGACAAAGAGACCGAGATGGTCATCACCAACTGATTTTCCGCTTCGAACCAAAGGCTGCCGCCTCGCGCGGCAGTCTTTTTTTGCGCGTTTCGCGGGGGGCGGCGGAGCGAGGCGGGGGCTGCGGCGGAGCGAGGGAAGCTGCGGCGGTCCGCCGCGGCGAGGCAGATAGGTGGAACCGCCGTCAAAAGAGGCAAAAAAACCACATTTTCGAAGGCAGCTTGCGTGTAAAACCGGTTTTCAGCCCGTTTACACTCAACTTCGAAGCGCGAGTGTGTGTTTTTTTTGCTGTTTTCATGCTTTTCCACTCAACTGATGCTCAAAAGTTGAGTGTGTTGGGCGGATTTCGGCACGATCCCACTCAACTGCCTTGGCAAGCAGCACATCCTCCCGCATCCACCGGCCAACCTCCCCCCTCCCGCATCCACCGGCCCGCCTCACCTCCTGCGGCATCCCTCAAACAGCGCCGGATTGTATATTATGCGGAAAATGCTTGCATTCTTGCGCTTGACAAGGTATACTGACTCTATCTATAAGGAGGTTTTTGTGCCGATGCTATCCAACAACGTACTGCAGAGCGTGATCGACGGTCTCAAGGCTGTAACCGGCCGGGAGCTTTCCGTACTGGATGCGGAGGGCTATGTCGTCGCGTCTACGTCCGAGGATGCGCCGGATCTCCTTACACCCGAAATCCGCGATTTCGTCTCCTCCCGCGCGGAGAGCATCGTCACCGAGGGCCGGCGCTTCTTCCGGGCCGAAGGCGAAAACGGCGACTGCTATCTGATCGGCGCCGCGGAGAACGACGAGGAGGCCCTCACGGCCGCCCGGATCGCGGCGTCCCAGCTGGAAGGCCTCATGAACGCGTACCGCGACAAGAACGTCAAGGAAAGCTTCATCAAGACCCTGCTGATGGACAACATGCTGCTCGTGGACGTCTATTCCCGCGCGCAGAAGCTGCGGATCGAAAACAACGTTCCCCGCGCCGTTTACTACGTGGAGGCGATGAACGACCATGAGACCAACACCTCCATCCTCGAGGTGCTGAAGGGCCTCTTCCCCGGCAGGGAGAAGGATTTCGTCACCGCCCTCGACGAGAAGCACATCATCGTGGTCAAGAACGTGGCCGAGGACAGCTCCCGCGCCGCGGTCGAAGCCATTGCCCGCACGCTTTCCGATATGGTCAGCAGCGAGGTCATGGGCCGCGTCCGCATCTCCATCGGCTCCGTCGTCACCGACATCAAGGACATCCCGCGCTCCTACAAGGAGGCGAAGATGGCCATGGAGGTCGGCCGCATCTTCTACGAGGACCGCTACATCATCAACTACAACTGGCTCGGCATCGGCCGGCTGATCCATCAGCTGCCCGAGTCCCTCTGCCGCCGCTATACCGACGAGATCTTCGACGATTTCAAGATCACCGATCTCGACGAGGAAATGCTCACCACCGTCAACAAGTTCTTCCAGAACAGCCTGAACATTTCCGAGACCTCCCGCCAGCTGTACGTGCACCGCAACACGCTCGTATACCGCCTCGACAAGCTGCAGAAGAACACGGGGCTGGATATCCGGGTCTTCGACGACGCGATCACCTTCAAGATCGCGCTGATGGTCTCCAAGTACATGTCCTACCTCGAAGGTCAGGAACTGTAATGAACTTTTTCCGTGTCCCGGCCGTATATAAAGAGAAAGGCCCCGGCACAGCGGGTCCCCGGCTTTTCGAGCCGGGTGAGTTTCAGAAATAAAGAGCAAATCTATCCGTCCCCGTTTCCGGGGGCATAGGCAATGATAGGAGTTTTTTATTATGATCACACTGAAGAACGTCACCAAGGTCTATGATTCCAACAAGGTGGAAGCCGTCAAGAACATCGATCTGCGGATCGAGGACGGCGAATTCGTGTTCCTCGTGGGCGAAAGCGGCTCGGGCAAGAGCACGCTGCTGAAGCTCATGATGCGGGAGCTCGTGCCCACCTCCGGCGAGATCATCGTGAACAAGCAGAACCTCGGCAAGATGCGCCGGCGCAGGATCGCGGCCTTCCGCCGCACCCTCGGCATCGTCTTCCAGGATTACCGTCTGCTGCCGACCCGCTCCGTCTATGACAACGTTGCCTATGCCATGGAGGTGGTGGAGGAGGCGCCCAGCCAGATCCGCCGGCGCGTGCCCCTGGCCCTCAGCCAGGTCGGCCTCGCCGAGAAATACAAGAGCCTGCCCGATCAGCTTTCGGGCGGCGAACAGCAGCGCGCCGCGATCGCCCGCGCCATCGTGAACCAGCCGCGGGTGCTGCTGGCCGACGAGCCCACGGGCAACCTCGACCCCAAGAACTCCCGCGAGATCATGAAGCTGCTTTCCGCCATCAACATGCGCGGCACCACCGTGATCGTCGCGACTCACGACCGCTCGCTGGTCAACGAGATGCAGAAGCGCGTCGTCCACCTGAAGGACGGCGTGATTATCCGGGATACGGCAGAAGGGAGGTACGACGATGAAGCTTCGGAGCTTTAAGCGCGGGATCGGCGACGGCATCCGGAACGTGTTCCGCAACGGCCGCATGTCCTTCGCTTCCGTCGGCACCATCACGATCTGCCTCATCGTCCTCGGCATCAACTTCGTGCTGCTGTGGAACGTGCAGAGCTTTACCACCCAGATCGACGACAACCTCAGCGTGGTCGTCTTCATGAAGGAGGGCATCGAGGAGACCGAGATCAAGTCGCTGATGAGCAAGATCCGCCAGCGCGACGAGGTCGAGCGTGTCGCCTATACCTCCGCCGAGCAGGCCTGGGCCGATTTCCAGCGGGAAATGGAGGAAAACGGCACCATCGATCCGGACCTGATGAGCTACGTGGAGGACAACCCCCTGAAGAACTCCGCCAGCCTCACGGTCTTCCTCAAGAGCGCGGGCCGGCAGGCCTCGCTGGTCGAATACCTCGAAACGCTGCCGGAGGTCCGCAAGCTGAACTTCTCCGGCGAGACCTCGAAGGTCCTGACTGCCCTGTCCAACACGGTCACCGTGGTCGGCGCCGCGATGATCGTCCTGCTCATCGTCGTGAGCGTCATCCTGATTTCCAACACGGTCCGTCTTTCGGTCTACATGCGCCGGGACGAGATCACGATCATGAAATACCTGGGCGCCACCAACGCGTTCGTGGAGCTGCCCTTTGTCGTCGAAGGCATTTTCATCGGCCTGATGGGGACGATCATCCCCTGTCTGCTGGTCTATTTCGGCTACGGCTACATCCTGAAAGCGATCGCCGAGCATTTTCCCGAGGTCACGAGTTATCTGAGCTTCGTGCCGCTTTTGGACATCATCAAGTACCTGTTCCCGGTCTACGGGATCCTGAGCATCGTGGTGGGCACCCTGGGCGCCCAGATCTCGATGAAGAAGTACCTGAGAGCTTGAGGAGGAAGAGATGAAGAGAAGAAAGAAATTCGCCGCGGCGCTGGCTCTCATTCTGGCGATCCTGATGATCCTCGGCGTGCTGATCCCGGCTCTCGCGACCGGCGCGGACGATTCGTATCAGCAGCAGCTGGAAGGCCTCGAGGACGACCAGAGCGAGCTGGAGAAGCAGCGTAAGAAGCAGCAGGAGCTGTTCAACGAGCTGGCGGGACTCAGCAAGGAAAAGCAGGCGAAGATCGATGAGCTGGAGGCGCAGATCGCCGACCTGACGAAGCAGGTCGAGGAGGTCGACAGCCGCATCCTCGAGCAGGAAACCATCATCGAGGGCCTGAACTTCGAAATCGCGCTGAAGGAGCAGGAGATCGAGACCGAGATCCAGAACCTCGCGCGGGCGCAGGAGGACGAGGACAATTACGCCCGTCTCCTGAACGAGCGCATCAAGGCGATGTACGAGACCTCGGACACCGGCTTTCTGGAGCTTCTGCTCCATGCCGACAGCATTACCGACCTGATCTGCAAGGTGGAGTACATCCGCCAGGTCTACCAATACGACAAGACCATCGTCAGCAAGCTCCGTGCGGTCCGCATCCGGATCGCCGAGTACAAGGAGTCCATCGAGATGGCCAAGATGGAGCTGGAGGAGGACCGGGCTTTCGCGCAGCAGAAGGAGCGCGAGCTCGAAACGATCCGGGCCGAGAAGCAGCTTCTGATGGACGAGATGAGCGCCGAGGAGCTCAAGGTCGAGCAGCAGCTGATGGACCTCATCAAGCAGAGCGAGGAGAAGCAGGCGGAGATCGAGGGCCTGAACGAGGAGATCGCCAAGATCGAAAAGGAGATCAAGAAGGTCAAGGCCGCGGAGGCGGAGCGCCGCCGCAAGGAGGAGGAGCGTCTCTACTACGCCGCGAAGAACTCGAAGCTGAAGAAGGTGGGCGAGCTGAGCTTCTTCTGGCCTCTCTACGGTTATCCGAGCGTGAACGCGGGCGGTCAGTGGGGCTATTGGCAGCACCCGGTGACCGGCGCCTGGACGAAGCATTACGGCTGCGACATCGGCGCGCCGAACGGCACCCAGATCCACGCCGTCGAGACCGGCCGCGTCATCATCGCCTATACCTCCGGCTGGAACAACGGCTACGGCAACCTGATCGTGATCCAGCATGAGGGCGGCATCCAGACCTGGTACGGCCACTGCTCCCGTGTGAATGTGCGGCCCGGCGACTACGTGTCCCGCGGTGACCTGATCGGCTGGGTCGGCAGCACCGGAAACTCCACCGGCGACCATCTGCATCTGGAGCTCATCATCAGCGGCAAGGACGTGAATCCGGAAGAATACATACCGCGCTGCTGGCCGAATTACAACGACTGAGAATCATGAAAGAAAACAATAACGGCTTTTGGAAGGGTCTGATCGGCGGCGTCGTGCTGACGGCGGTCGCCGCGGCGGGTCTCTTTTTCCTGGCGGATCTCCCGGGGCGCTACCGCGCCAACCCCGCCGTGCTTACGCAGGAGGAGGCGGACGCCCTCGTTGAGAAGTTCGATCAGCTGAAGCTCCGCGTCGACACGCTCTATCTGGAGGACATCACGCCCGAGAAGCATCAGGAGATGCTCGAGGCGGCCTACGCAGCCTACGTGGACGCCCTGGGCGACAAGTACACCGTCTACTTCACCAAAGAAGAATATGAGGAATACACCCAGGAGCTTTCCGGCTCCTACAGCGGCATCGGCGTGACCGTGCAGCTGGACGCCGAGGAGGAGCTGGCCCGCGTGATCGCGGTCAACCCGAAGGGCCCGAGCGCCGGCAGCGGGATGGAGAAGGGCGACCTGATCGTCGCCGTCGACGGCACCGATGTGAAGGGCTTCAGCCTGGACGAGGTGGTCGCGCTGGTCAAGGGCGAGGAGGGCAGCTCCGTCACGCTGCGGCTCCGGCGCCCCGAGACCGGTGAGGAGTTCGAGATCACCGTCGTCAGACGGCACATCGAGCTCGAAACCGTCACCTTCGAGGATCTGGGGAACGGCATCGGCTACATCTACATCCTGGAGTTCGACGAGATCACCGACGACCAGTTCGCCGAGGCGCTGCTGCAGGTGAAGAAGCTCAACCTCCGCGGCCTGATTCTGGATGTGCGCCAGAATCCCGGCGGCTATCTGGACGTGGTCACGAACATGGCGGACCGCCTGCTGCCCCGGGGCATCATCACCTATACGCAGGATAAATACGGCAAGCGCGAGGTCTTCGAGTCCGACGCGGCCTGCCTGAAGATCCCGATGGTCCTGCTCTGCGACGGCGATTCCGCGAGCGCGGCGGAGCTCTTCACGGGCGCGCTCAAGGACTACGGTGTGGCCGAGGTGATCGGCACCACCACCTTCGGCAAGGGCATCGTCCAGCGCAGCACCTTGCTGCCCGACGGCTCCGCGATGAAGGTCACCGTCTCCCGCTACTACACGCCGAACGGCGTCTGCATCCATCAGACCGGCATCACGCCCGATTACCCGGTCGAGCTGCCCGAAGGTGTCTATTTCTCCACGGAGCTTCCCCATGACGAGGATCCCCAGTTCCAAAAGGCGCTGGAAGTCCTCGAGGCGAAGCTTGAGGGCGCAAAATGACGGAGGAGACCGCGAGGATTCTGGAGATCCTGGAGGAGACCTATCCGGACGCGCACTGCGAGCTGGACCATGAGACGCCTCTCGAGCTGCTGGTCGCGACGGTGCTTTCCGCGCAGACCACGGACCGTCAGGTCAATATCGTCACGAAAAAGCTTTTCGCGGACTGCCCCGCGCTCGACGATTATCTTCGGCTGAGCGAGGAGGAGCTCCGCGGCTATATCCGTTCCCTGGGCTTCTTCAACACGAAGGCGGCCCATCTCTACCTGCTCTTCCGGGAGCTTTCGGACCGCTTCGGCGGCGAGGTGCCCCGCACGATGGAGGAGCTCACGTCGCTCCCGGGCGTCGGCCGGAAGACCGCGAACGTGGTCCTTTCGAACGCCTTCGGCGTGCCCGCCCTCGCGGTGGACACCCACGTGTTCCGGGTGGCGAACCGCATCGGCCTCTGCGCGGCGAAGACGCCGGAGGAGACCGAGACGGCCCTGAAGGAGGCCATCGACCGTTCCCTCTGGAGCCGGAGCCACCATCTGCTGATCTTCCACGGACGCCGCATCTGCGACGCCCGCCGGCCGCTCTGCGAGAGCTGCCCGATCCGCGGCTATTGCCGCCACTACGCTGAAAAACAAGGAGAATGAGCATGAACGCCGAAACAGAAAAGCTGTTTGCGTATCTCGGGGCCTCGACCTGCGCGGTCACGGCGGCCTCCGCTTCCGAAAAGATCCTCCGCGAGGCGGGCTTTACGGAGCTCCTTCTCAAGGACGAATGGGAACCGGAGGAGGGCGGCCGCTACTTCGTCCGCACCACCCCGACCTCGCTCGTCGCCTTTACCCTGCCCGTCGTGCTCCCCTGCGTGGAGGAGGCGCCCTTCTTCCGCATGATCGGCGCGCACCTGGATCAGCCCTGCTTCCGCGTGAAGCCCGGCGACGCCTTCCGGGACGGCGGCTTCTACAAGCTGAACGTCGAGGTCTACGGCGGCCCCATCCTGAACACCTGGCTGGACCGGCCTCTGTCCCTCGCGGGCAGCGTCACGCTCCGGAGCGAGGATCCCTTCGCGCCGAAGCTCTGCGAGGTCGATCTCCGCGAGCCGGTGCTCGTGATCCCGAACCTCGCGATCCACATGAACCGGGACGTGAACGACGGCGTGAAGCTGAATCCCCAGACGGACATGCTGCCGGTCGGCGCGCTCCTCGGCGAGAGCGACGGAGAGCTGCTGACCGAGGCGCTCTGCGCGGCCCTCGGCGTCGAGGCCTCCGAGATTCTCGATTTCGATCTTTTCACCTATCTGCCCGAGGCACCCCTGCTCGCGGGCTTCAAGAAGGACCTGATCTCCGCCCCGCGGCTGGACGATCTCATCATGGCCTCCGCCGGTCTCTCCGCCCTCTGCGCGGCGAACGGCCGTGAGGCGAACGGCATCGACGTGCTGGCCCTCTTCGACCATGAGGAGGTCGGCAGCGAGAGCCGCTCCGGCGCCGATTCCGCGATGCTTTCCCTGGTGCTCGAGAAGCTGGTGCTGGACCTGGGCTTCACCCGGGAGGACTACCTCCGCGTCATCGCCGGCTCTTTCATGGTCTCCGCCGACGTGGCCCACGCGAAGCATCCCGCCCACCCCGAGAAGCACGATCCGATCCTCGGCACCAAGCTGGGCGCGGGCCCTGTCATCAAGATCAGCGCGCGCCAGGCCTACGTGTCCCACAGCGTCGAGTATTCTGTCTTCGAGAGCGTCTGCCGCAAGGCGGGCGTGCCTGTGCAGAAGTTCGCGAACCGCTCCGATGTCCGCGGCGGCAGCACCATCGGCCCCGCCATCACCAGCTGGCTGCCCTGCCGCTGCGTCGACATGGGCATCGCGCTCCTGGCGATGCACTCCGCGCGCGAGCTGGCCGCCGAGGCCGACTACGGCTTCACCGTGAAGGCCTTCACCGAGTATTACAGCCTGTAACGGCCGAAAGGAAACATTTTCATGGAAGACATTTGCTACGAACAGCTGATTGCCGACAGCCGCCGGGGCCACACCGTCCTGATGCGCACGCTGCTGATTCTTGGCTGCCTCACGCTCGTCGCTCTTTCGCTGCTGTTCCCGATTCCGATCGGGGACCAGCTGGTGCCGCTGACCGTGCTCGCGGTGGCGATCTCCGTCATCGCCGTCACCTATTTCTGGCGCCGCACCGCGAAGGAGTACGAGTATATCTTCACGGACGGGCAGTTCGACCTCGACGTGATCTTCGACAAGAACGGCCGCAAGCGCCTGCTGTCCTTCGACTGCCGCGAGCTGCAGCTTCTGGCCGCGCGGGAAGAGGAGACCTACCGGAAGGTCTACGAGCGCAAGTACAATCTCGAGCTCGACGCGACGGACCGCAGCCGCGAGCCTGAGGGCGTCTTCGTGGCGATCGTGAAGCTCCGCGACGGCCGCTCCGTGAAGCTTTCCTTCCAGCCGGACGAGCGCCTGCGGAAGCTTTTCAAGCGCTACGCGCCGCGTACCGTGATTCTGCCGGGCGCGATGGCGCATCCGGTGGAGATCTCCCGATAAGGCGGGGATGGCTGCCGGGGATTTGTTTTGATGCCATGCGGCGCGACGCGCCGTTTCGTACTGCGATGCACTGTGCCGGGCTCCCTGCGGAGTCCGGCTTTTTCAGTTGACTTCGGACCGCCGCTTCCGAAGCCGCGCCGCGCCTTGCGCACAAAAAAAGGTCCTCCTGCCTGTCCGGCGGGAGGACCCTGGTATTCTATGCGAATGAGTGTTGGTTTCTGACACTGAAAAAACTCCGGCGGGTAAGAACCTGATCCGGAGTGATCTCAGGAGGGAAATTACTTCTTCAGAGCAGCGTTCAGCTTGTCGCCCAGAGAGTTGAAGCCGGCCTCGTCCTCGTCCTTGTAGGAGATGGAGGGAGCGGAGCTGCGGCGGTCGTTGCGGCGGGGACGCTCGCTGCGCTCGCCACGCTCACCGTTGTTCGCGCGGGGGGCGCGCTCGGGGCGGTTCTCTTTGCGCTCTCTGCGCTCGGGCTTCTCAGCCTCGGGCATGGTGGCGCGGATGGAAAGGGAGATCTTGTTCTTCGCGGTATCGATGTTGATGACCTTGACTTCGACTTCCTGGCCGACGGTCAGGTACTCATTGATGTCCTTGACGAACTTGTTGGAAACTTCGGAAATGTGGACGAGACCCTGGGTGCTCTCACCCTCGATCGCCACGAAGGCGCCGAAAGACTGGATACCGGTTACCTTGCCCTTAACAACATCACCAACTGCAACACTCATGTTTAAAACTCCTTTATTTGCGGCTTTTCGCCAATTCTTTTCTCCTTGAGAAAGGATTGCGGATGAAGGGGCTCGAACCCCCACGGTGTCTCCACCGGCAGATTTTGAGTCTGCTGCGTCTGCCTGTTCCGCCACATCCGCGGATGTCCCTTTTCCAAAGGCAAAGCACATCTTACCATAAAGGGCAAGGGGTGTCAACCGCTATTTCTGCGGGGAGGCCCCGCCGCCCCCGCCATCCCTCGTTGCGGAGCGGCCGATTCTGTGTTATAATCCCCTTAATAAAGTGCCGGTCCGTTCCGGCGGCGCTTTTCACTTTCAAGGAGGATCTCCGTATGCAGTTCGACCCCAAAAAGAAGTTCGACATGGGGCTCACGCCCCCCACGCCCAAGCGGCTGCTGATCCCGATCGAGTGGCTCGGCTCGCTGTTCCTGGCCGGCCCCTTCCGGGCAAAAATCAAAAAGACCAACTGCAAGGGGCTCAAGAAACCCTATCTGCTCCTTTGCAATCACGCGAGCGAGCGCGATTTTCCCATCGCCTGCCGGGCCATGTTCCCGCACCGCTCGTACTGGGTGATCTCCGTCGAGGAGTTCGCCGGGCGCGAGTGGCTGCTCCGCTCCGTCGGCGGCATCGGCAAGCGGAAGTTCACGCAGCAGTTGGACGTGGTCAAGCACATCATGAATATCCTGAAGCGTCAGCGGATGATCGTGACGATCTATCCGGAGGCGCGCTATTCCCTGGCCGGCGTGCCCGAGCGGATCGACGGCGCGCTGGGCAAGCTCGCGAAGCAGTGTCAGGTGCCGGTGGTCTTCCTGTGCACCCACGGCAATTACCTGAACAGCCCACAGTGGAACAAGAAGCCCGAGCGGCCTGTCACCGCGGAGGTCGAAATGATCCGGCTGGTCACCGCCGAGGAGGTGAAGACCCTCTCCGCCGCGGAGATCCAGCAGCGCATCGAGGAGGCCTTCGTCTTCGACGAGTACGCCTGGCAGCGCGAGAAGAAGATCCGCGTCGACAGCAAATACCGGGCCCACAACATCCACCGCATCCTCTATCAGTGCCCCGCCTGCGGGAAGGAATTCACCACCGCGAGCGAGTACACCGACCTCTGGTGCGAGGCCTGCGGCGCGCGCTGGACCATGGACGAATACGGCGCGCTGTCCCGCACGGACGGCGGCGATCCCGTCTTCACCCACGTGCCCGACTGGTACGCCTGGGAGCGGGCGAACGTCGTCCGCGAGGTCGAGGAGGGAAGCTACCGCTTCGAGGATGACGTGCGCCTCGAGGAGCTGATCTCGAGCCGGGCGCGCTTCGCGGACCTCGGCACCGCGCACATGGTGCAGGATCTGAGCGGCATCACCGTGACCAAGACCCAGGAGGACGGGAGCGTCTTCACGCTCTTCCGCGCCGCCGGCGGTCAGCCGAGCCTGCACATCGAATACGATTTCAAGGGACGGGGCGACGCGATCGACCTGGCGACCCTGAACGATACCTACATGGTCTTCCCCCTGACGGCGAAGAACCCCCTGACGAAGCTTCACTTCGCCACGGAGGCGCTCCACGACCGGGCGAAGAGAAACGAGGCCGGGAAGTCTTAAGCGCCCCGGCGGAACGAGGCCGGGAACGCCTACGCACACCCGGCGGAGAGGGACATCATGAGCGAGAAGATCCTTTTGCTGGACGGCCATTCCATCGCGAACCGGGCCTTTTTCGGCGTGCCGCTGCTGACGAATTCGAAGGGCTTCCATACGAATGCCCTCTTCGGCTTTTTCTCGATCCTCTGGAAGGTCATGGACGACGTGAAGCCGGACCGGCTGGCGGTCGCCTTCGATACGCACGCGCCCACCTTCCGGCACGAGGTCTTCGCGGAATACAAGGGCACCCGCAGCCCCATGCAGCCGGAGCTTAGCGAACAGATCCCGAAGCTCGGGGAAATGGTGCGCGCGGCCGGCATCCCCGTGTTCTCGCAGGCCGGGCTCGAGGCGGACGACATCATCGGCTCGCTCGCGAAGCGCTACGGCGCGGAGGGCTGCGAGGTCTACGTGCTCTCGGGCGACCGCGACCTGCTCCAGCTGGTGGACCGGCAGATCACGCTGCTGATCCCGAAGACGAAGAAGGGAGGCACGGAGACCGAGGTCTACCGTGAGGCCGAAGTGGAAGAGAAATACGGTGTTTCGCCCGAGGGCTACCTGAACATGAAGGCCCTGATGGGCGATGCCTCCGACAATATCCCCGGCGTCCCCGGCGTTGGCGAGAAGACCGCCTCCAAGCTGATCCGGACCTTCGGCAGCCTGGAGGAGGTGCTTGCGCACGCGGATGAGGCGGGCGGCGCGAAGCTCTGCGGGAACCTGAAGGAGTTCGCGGAGCAGGCGCGGCTGTCGCTGTGGCTCGCGACGATCAAGACCGACTGCGAGCTCGCGGGCGAGGCGGCCCTCCTTGGGGACGAAAGCTTCGCCACGCCGGAGTTCATCGCGTATCTGAAGGAATTCGAGCTGAAGAGCCTGCTCGCGCGGGTGATGAAAAACAAGGCGCCGATGGCCGCGGAGAAGGAAGCGGGCGCGGCGGAAAACGCGGCGGAAGCCGCAATGGCGGAAGCCGCGGTGAAAACGGCTGTCTTCGCAAGCTTCCCCGACCGGGAGCTTCTCCATGTCCGTACGCCGGAGGAGTGGCAGGCGCTCGTCGGGAAGCTCGTTCCCGGGGAGGCGCTCGCCCTCGAGGTAAGCGCGGACCGGGAGGGCGGCGTAGCGGCGCTCGCGCTCGGAAACGGCCGGCTTCTCGCCTGCGTGGAGCCCGGCGGCGCGGGAGAAAATCTGTCCCTCTTCGACGACCCCGGCGAGCGGCTCGGCTTCGCGCGGATCGCCCGGGACCTCGCGCCTCTGCTCGAAGACCCGAAAACGGAGCTTCTCAGCTTCGACACGAAAAAAACCTACAAGGCCTTCCGGAAGGAGGGCGTCACGGCCGCGGGCTTCGTCTTCGACGGCATGGTCGCGGCGTATCTGCTGAATCCTACGAAGGCCTCCTACACGCCGGACGAGCTGTCCGCCGCCTATCTCGGCGTTCAGGCGCTAAGCGAGGAGGAGGTCCTCGGAAGCGGCGCGAAGAAGCTTGCGCTCGCGGAGCTCCCCGCGGCCCGGCGGCTCGCCTATCTCGTCCAGACGCCCCGCATCGTGCTGGACGCCCGGGAGACGGTCGTCGCGGCCCTCGCCGACGCGGGCATGGAGCGGCTCTACTTCGACGTGGAGCTTCCGCTCACGCGCGTGCTCGCGGAGATGGAGCTTGTCGGCATCCGCTGCGAGCCGGCGGTCCTTCGGGACTTCGGCGTCTATCTTTCCGGCGAGATCGAGCGTCTCGCGGAGAGCATCTACGCGCAGGCGGGCGAGCGCTTCAACATCAATTCGCCCAAGCAGCTGGGCGAGATCCTCTTCGACAAGCTGGGTCTCCCCGCGGGCAAGAAGACGAAGACGGGCTATTCCACCTCGGCCGACATCCTCGAGAAGCTGGCGGAGGACTACCCCGTCGTCGCGGACATCCTGAACTACCGGCAGCTGACCAAGCTGCAGTCCACCTACGTGGAGGGGCTTACGGCCTTCATCGATCCGGAGGACGGCCGCATCCACTCGACCTTCCATCAGACGGTGACCGCGACCGGCCGCCTTTCCAGCGCCGACCCGAACCTGCAGAACATCCCGATCCGGATGGAGCTCGGCCGCAAGCTCCGCAAGGCCTTCGTGCCGGCAAGCCGCGACTGGTTCTTCATGGACGCGGACTATTCGCAGATCGAGCTCCGGCTCCTGGCTCACATGTCGGGCGACGAGAAGATGATCGCCGCCTACCGGGAGGGCCGGGACATCCACCGGATGACCGCGGCGCAGGTGCTCCACAAGGCGCCGGAGGACGTCACGCCCGCCGAGCGGAGCTCCGCGAAGGCCGTCAATTTCGGCATCATCTACGGGATGAGCGCCTTCGGCCTGGGCGACGGTCTGGGCATCAGCCAGAAGGAGGCGGGCGCCTACATCAAGGACTATTTCGCCCAGTACCCGAAGGTCGAGGGCTTCCTGAACGAGTGCGTCCGGAAGGCCAGGGAGACCGGCTGCGGCGAAACGCTGTTCGGCCGGCGCCGCCCCATCGAGGAACTGAAGAATACCAACTTCATCCAGCGCTCCTTCGGGGAGCGGGTCGCGAAGAACATGCCCATTCAGGGCACCGCGGCGGATATCATCAAGATCGCGATGCTTCGGGTTTTCGACCGCCTCGGGCGCGAGGGACTCCGGAGCCGCCTGCTGCTGCAGGTCCACGACGAGCTCCTGATCGAGGTCTGGCGGCCGGAGGAAGAAGCCGTGCGCCGGATCCTCCGCGAGGAAATGGAGGGCGCCGCGGCGCTGTCCGTTCCGCTGTCCGTGGAGATCGAATGCGGAGAGGACTGGTACGAAGCAAAATGAAAAAAGAAATGAAGCTGATCGGCCTGACCGGCACCATCGCCTCCGGCAAGAGCACCGCGGCCGCCTATCTCACGGCGCGCTACGGCCTGCCCGTGCTGGATCTCGACCAGGTGAACCGGGAGGTGCTCACGGAGGAGGCCGTGAAGGCGAAGCTCCGCGAGACCTTCGGAGACGGCGTTTTCGCGGCGGACGGCTCGGTGGACCGGGCGGCCCTCGCGGCGATCGTCTTCGCGGACGAGGCGCGCAAAAAGCAGCTCACGGACATCTCCTGGCCGGTCATCGTCGAAAAGTGCGGGGACTGGATCCGCGCGCGGCGGGAAGCGGGCGCATCTGCCTGCGCCGTCGAGGCGATCGACCTTCTGAAAACCTCTCTGGGCGAGACGGCCGACGAGATCTGGGTGGTCTTCGCGCCGCCCGAAGAACGGGTCCGCCGCATGTGCGAGAACCGCAAAATGACGGAGGACGAGGCCCGGGCCCGCATGGCGAGCCAGTGGCCCGATGAGGAATATCTGGCCCGGGCGGACCGGGTGCTGTACTCGGGCGGGAGCCTTGCGCGCCTGTACCGGGACAGCCGGAGAGCCTACCGGAGGCTCCTGCGCAAATAACATCGAAAGGAGGGAGGACCCATGCCGAAATTCCGCACGCGGGGCCAGCGGGGCAGCGCCTTCGAGGAGCTGATCAACCTGACGCTCGAGGCCTACCGCGAGGAAGGCGTCGCGCTGATCCAGAAGATCCCCACGCCGGTCGTGCCGGTCGAGATGGATCCGAAGACGCGGATCATCACGAAGGCGTATTTCGACCAGAAGAGCACCGTCGACTATCTCGGCGTGATGAACGGGATCCCTCTCTGCTTCGACGCGAAGGAGTCGGGCAAGGCGTTCCTGCCCTTCTCGAACATCCATTCCCACCAGGTCGCCTTCATGAAGGACTTCGCCGCCTGCGGCGGGCTTTCCTTCCTGCTGGTGCACATGGTCGCCTACGGGCGCTACTTCCTGCTGCCGCTCGAGGTGCTGGTCCGCTACTACGACGATCCGGACGGCCGCCGCTCGATCCCCATCGAGGCCTTCGAGGACCGCTACGAGGTCCCCGCGCCCGCGCCGGAGCTTCCGTTCCTCAGCGTGGTCTACCGCTACTGGCAGGATCTTCAGGCGGCCGGCGCCGGGGAAGCCTCCGACGAAAGTCGCGCTTGAAATTGCGCGGTCTCTCCTGTATACTTATCCTGTTATACCCGTTTTTTCTTTCTGCCCTTGAAAGGAGATAATCATGGTCAAAATCATCGTGGACGCGATGGGCGGCGACAACGCCCCCGAGGCGCCGATTTTGGGCGCGGTCGAGGCGCTCAGCCGCGATCCGGAGCTTTCGGTACTGTTTACCGGCGATCGGGAGACGGTGGAGAAGGTGCTCGCGGGCACTTCCTACCCCGCTGACCGCGTCGAGATCCGCCATACCACCGAGGTCATCGAGAACGAGGAGCACAATCCCGCCACGGCGGTGCGCGATAAGCGCGATTCCTCCATGGTGGTCGGCTGCGCGCTGGTGAAGGCGAAGGAGGCGGACGGCATGGTTTCCGCCGGCAATACCGGAGCGCTGCTTTCCGCGGCCACGCTGTTCACCGGGCGCATCCCGGGCGTGCAGCGGCCCGTGCTTTCCGTGGCGCTGCCCTCCGGCGAGATCCCGACCCTGCTCCTGGACGTGGGCGCGAACATGGACGCGAAGTCCGTCTGGCTCGTGCAGTTCGCGAAGATGAGCACCATCTACATGCGGAAGCGCTACGGGCTGGAGAGCCCCACCGTGGGACTCCTCAACGTGGGCACCGAGCCCGGCAAGGGCAACGCCCAGGCGAAGGAGGCCTACGAGGCCCTCTCCGCGGAGCCCTCGGTCAACTTCGTCGGCAACGTGGAGGCGCGTGAGGCGCTCTCCGGCCGGGTGAACGTGATCGTCACGGACGCCTTCGCGGGCAACGTTCTGCTGAAGACCGTGGAAGGCACGGCCTCTTATATCGTCGATCTTCTGAAAGGCGGCATCTACGGCTCGCTCCGGGGCAAGCTCGGCGGGCTGCTGCTGAAGCCCGTGATGAAGACCCTGAAATCGAAGCTCGATCCCTCGGCCGTGGGCGGCACCCCGCTTCTCGGCGTGAACGGCGCGGTGCTGAAGGCCCACGGCAACTCCAAGGCGCCGGCCTTCGCGAACGCGATCCTGCAGGCGAAGACCTTCGCCGAAAGCGGCATCAACGCCGAGATCGAGCAGTCCATCAAGGCCAAGGCCCCCGAAGCCACGGCCTGAACAGCAAAGGAGCAGTCATGAGCGAATTCGACAAACTGAAGCAGATCATCGCGGAGGAGATGGATATCGAGCCCGAGGAGATCAACGAAGAGCAGTCCCTCCGGGACGATCTCGAAATGGACCAGATCAGCATCCTGCAGGTCATGATGGCCATGGAGGTGGACTTCGACATCGAGCTCGATCCCACCGACATCGAGCAGATCAAGACCGTGGGCGACTGCCTGAGCTACATCAGCGGAGAATACTGATCCGGAGGCGCCCCGGGCGCTGTCCGAAAGGATTTCGGATGAACGAAGAAATGAACGAAATGACGCCGGAGCTTTCCGAGCTCGAGGCGGCGATCGGCTACCGTTTCCGGAAGCGTGAGCTTCTGGAGCAGGCCGTGACCCATTCCTCCCGGAGCGGGGAAGAGGGCGGCGAGGATTACGAGCGCCTGGAATTCTTAGGCGACGCGGTGCTGGAGCTTCTCTGCTCCGAGTACCTCTTCCGCCGGTACGACTGGCCCGAGGGCCGGCTCACGCGGCGGCGGGCGGAAATGGTCTGCGAGGCCTCGCTGGCCTACGTGGCGCGGACCTTCGGCTTCGGCCGCTTCCTCCGGATGAGCCGGGGCGAGCTGAAGACCGGCGGCCGGGAACGCAGCTCCATCCTCTGCGACGTGACCGAGGCCATCATCGGCGCGGTCTATCTGGACGCGGGGCTCGAGGAGGCACGCGCGCTCACGGAGCGGCTCGTGTTTTCGCGCGAGGCGGAGCTTCCCGGCGAGCGGAAGAAGGACAGCAAGACCCTGCTGCAGGAGTTCGTCCAGCAGAGCGGGCCGGAGCTGCCCGAATACCGGGTCGCCGCCGAGAGCGGCATGCCCCATGAACGCGTATTTACGGTAGAACTGTATTTTCGGAACGAGCTGATCTCGACCGCGGAGGGCCGCAGCAAGAAGCAGGCGGAGCAGGCGGCGGCCGAACAGGCGCTGGAGATCCTCGGAGGCCGCTGATCCGGCGGCGAGACCAAGCATTACGGAGTTTTTATGGAACTGAAAAGAGTCGAGATGATCGGATTCAAATCCTTCCCCGAAAAGGTCGTGATCGAATTCGACAAGGGCGTCACCGCCATCGTGGGTCCGAACGGGTCGGGCAAGAGCAACATCGCCGACGCGGTCCGCTGGGTCCTGGGCGAGCAGAGCGCGCGGATGCTCCGCGGCTCGAAGATGGAGGACGTCATCTTTGCCGGCACCGAGCGCCGCCGGCCCGTCAACTTCGCGTCCGTCACCCTGATCCTGGACAACAGTGACCGGAAGATGGCCGTCGACTACGATGAGGTGGCGATCAGCCGCAAGGTCTACCGCTCCGGCGAGAGCGAGTACGCCATCAACGAGGGCCGCTGCCGTCTGCGCGACGTGCAGGAGCTTCTGATGGACACCGGCATCGGCAAGGAAGGCTACAGCATCATCGGGCAGGGCCAGATCGACCGCCTGCTCTCCGACAAGCCCGCCGAGCGCCGTCTCGTCTTCGAGGAGGCCGCCGGCATCGTCAAGTACAAGAGCCGCAAGGAAGAAGCCGAAAAGAAGCTGGAGGGCGAGGAGGAAAACCTCAGCCGTCTGAACGATATCCTGACCGAGCTCACGGCCCGCATCGACCCGCTGACCGCGGACGCCGCGAAGGCGGAGGAGTTCCTGAAGCTCCGCGACGAGCTGAAGACCTACGAGGTCACCGCGTTCCTCGGCCAGTACAAGCAGCTGGGCGAGCAGTACGAGAAGGCCGAGAAGAACCTCTCCGACCTGCTGGCGCAGCTCGAGTCGGCGAAGGAGCGCGAGCACGAGGCTCGCGCGCAGGCTGACCTGTACAAGAACGAGGCCGCCGAGGCCCAGAACGAATACCGCGAGCTGAACGAGAGCCACCACAGCCTGGAGCTCTCCTACAGCCAGAAGGAGGGCGACATCACCCTCAGGGAGGCGGAGCTTTCGCAGAAGAAAAAGGAAGAGGAGCGTGTCACAGGGCTTCTCGCCGACGCGAAGGAAAAGGTCCACTCCCAGCTGGAGACCATCGGCCGCGAGGAAAAGCACGCCGACTCCCTGGAGGAGAAGCTCTCCGCGAAGGAGGCCGAGCGGCAGGAGGCCGAGGCGCTCCTCGGCGAGAAGAACGAGGCGCTTTCGAAGCTCCGCGCCGCCTGGGATGAGGCGCTCGGCGCTCTCGAGACCCTCCGCGGCGAGGGAACGGAGCTCAAAACGCAGAACGAGCGCGCCCTGACCGCCCTCGAGTTCGACCGCAGCCAGCAGGAAGGCCTCTCCGAACAGGAGCAGGCGCTCTCCGCCGAGCTGGAGACGCTCTCCGGCGAGGTCGCGGCGAAGGAGGCGGACTGCGCCGCCGCCGAAAAGGAATGGAAGGACCTGGGCGCCCGCATCTCCGCCCTGAATACTGAGATCAACGATCTGCGCCAGAACGTCCGCGAGAAGCAGCAGGAGCTCGCCGCGAAGGTGGATGCCCTCCGGGAGACCCAGAACCGCGTCAAGTGGCTGAACGATCTGGAAAAGGATTACGAGGGCTTCTCCGGCAGCGTGAAGAGCGTCATGGCCCGGCGCGCCGCCGAGCCCGCCCTGGCCCGCAAGGTCCGCGGCACCGTCGCGGATCTGATCTCCGTGCCCGCGAAGCTCAGTGTCGCGATGGAGATCGCGCTGGGCGCGAACCTGCAGAACGTGGTCACCGAGGACGAGGCCACCGCGAAGGAGCTGATCGAGTTCCTGCGGAAGGAGCAGAAGGGCCGCGCCACGTTCATGCCCCTCGACCGGGTCACCGGCCGCGAGGACAGACCCGAAAAGAAAGCCGTGAAGAAGATGAGCGGCGTGCTCGCCTATGACGACGAGCTCATCGGCTACGGCTCCGAATACAGCGAAATCGTCAGCCGCCTGCTCGGCAACGTCGCGGTCACCGAGGACTTCGACAGCGCCTCGGCGGTCGCGCGCGCCTACGGCAGCGACCTCCGCGTGGTCACCCTGAAGGGCGACATTTTCAACATCGGCGGCTCTATCACCGGCGGCAGCACCATGAAGGCCGGCAACATCCTGAGCCGGAAGAGCGAGCTGGACGGGCTCGCCGGGCTCCTGGAGCAGCAGCAGAAGGAGGCCGATGCGGCGAAGGCCGACGCGGACGCGCTGACCGCGGCCCGTCAGGCGAAGAACGCCGAACTCGAGGAGAAATCCGCGGCCTACGACGAAAAGCGCCAGGCCGCGCAGGAACAGAAGAATGCCCTGACCGCCCTGACCGTGCGCCGGGACGAGCTGGCGGGACGCCTGGGCGTCACCCGCGAAAGCGCCGAGACCAGCTCCCGCAGCCGCAAGGAGCACGAGGACTTCCTCGCAAGCTTCGCGGAGCGTCTGGCCGCCCAGCAGCAGGCGGAGGAGAAGGCCGCGGAGGCCGCCGCCAATGCGCAGGCCGCCTACGAGGCCGGCACGGAGGCTCTCGGCAGCGCGAAGAACGCCGAGACGGAGCTCCGCATCGCCGCGAAGGGCATCGAGCAGGAGCTGCTCTTCACCCGCCGCAACGTCGAGCGGGAGCGCGAGAGCATCCGCGAGATCTCCGATCTGGCGGACGGCTATCTGGCCGAGCTCGAGGAGCTCGCCCGCGCGCAGCAGGAGCTGGCCGCCGGGAAGGAAACTCTCACGGTCGAGCTCGAGGCCCTGAAGGGTCAGATCGAGGCCGCCGGCGAGCGCACCGAAAGCATGGACAAGGTCCTCAGCGAGAAGAACGCCCGCTGGGAGGAAAGCATGAAGGCCGCGAACGGCATCCTGGCCGAGATCGGCGCGCTGGAAAAGGACGAGCTCCGTCTGGAGAACCAGCAGGCCCGGGCCAAGAAGGACCTGGAGGACCTGCAGGAGCGCATCTGGGAGGAGTATCAGCTGACCTACCGCGCCGCCCTTTCCCTGGAGTGCCCGGACCTGGGCAGCCCCGCCGCGATGAAGCGCCGCATCGGCGAGCTGAAGGAGCAGATCCGCTCCCTCGGCCCCGTGAACGTGAACGCGATCACCGAGCTCACCGCCCTGACCGACCGGGTGGAGCTCCTGACGACCCAGCGCGACGACGTGGTCCGCTCGGAGGAGAGCCTCCGCGAGATCATCACCCAGCTGGAGACCCAGATGGAGAAGCAGTTCGCGGAAAGCTTCCGCAAGATCAACGGCTTCTTCGAGGAGACCTTCCGCGGTCTCTTCGGCGGCGGCCACGCGCAGCTTCGGCTGACCACCGATGAAAATACCCTGGAGGCCGGCGTCGAGATCGCCGCGCAGCCCCCGGGCAAGACCCTGCAGAGCATGACGCTCCTTTCCGGCGGCGAGCGGGCCCTGACCGCGATCGCGCTTCTGTTCGCGATCCAGCAGCTTTCCCCCGCGCCCTTCTGCATCCTCGACGAGATCGAGGCCGCTCTGGATGAGGTGAACGTCGCCCGCTTCGCCCACTATCTCGGCAATCTCTGCAACGATACCCAGTACATCGTAATCACTCACCGTAAAGGCACCATGGAGGCCGCCGACACCATGTACGGCGTCACCATGGAGGAGAAGGGCGTCTCCAAGTGCGTATCGGTGAAGCTGGAATGAGGAAACATGTCTGAAAAGAAACTGAACGAAGGCCTGTCCCGCACCCGCCGGGGACTCTTCTCCTTCTTCCGCGCCTCGGAGCTCGACGACGAGTTCTACGAGAGCCTGGAGGAGGAGCTGATCCTGGCGGACGTCGGCATGGATACGGCCCTGCGGCTCACGGAGGAGCTCCGGAAGGAAGTGTCCCGCGAGCATCTGAAGACCGTCGCCGAGGCGCGCGCGTTCTTCCGCGGGAAGATCGCCGAGCTCCTGTCCCGGGCGGAAGCGCCCGTCACCGAGGACGGCAAGGTCAACGTGATCATGGTGATCGGCGTGAACGGCGCCGGCAAGACCACGACCCTCGGCAAGCTCGCGGCCTACTTCAAGGCCCGGGGCCACAAGGTCCGCGTGGCGGCGGCGGATACCTTCCGCGCGGCGGCCTCGGATCAGCTGGAGGCCTGGACCGAGCGGGCGGGCGTCGCCATTACCCGCCGTGACGAGGGGGCCGACCCGGGCGCCGTGCTCTACGACGCGCTGGCCGCCGCCCGCAAGGAGGGCGCCGACCTGATCCTGGTCGACACCGCGGGACGTCTGCACAACAAGAAGAATCTGATGGACGAGCTGGGCAAGCTCTTCCGCATCCTCGCGAAGGAGCTGCCGGATGCGCACCGGGAGGTGCTCCTGGTCCTCGACGCGGCGACGGGTCTGAACGCCCGCGCTCAGGCGGAGGTCTTTTCGGCCTCCGCGCCCATCACCGGCCTCGTGCTCACGAAGCTGGACGGCACCGCCAAGGGCGGCGTCGTGATCGGCATCAGCGATACCCTTTCCGTGCCGGTGAAGTTCATCGGCGTGGGCGAGGGGATCGACGACCTGCTCCCCTTCGACGCGCGGGCCTTCGCGGAGGCGCTCCTGCCCGACGCGGAGCCTGTCTCCGACGCGGAGCCGTAAAATATGGCCCCGGGCCCTGTAAACGAACTGTTGAATGAGCCGGAATCCTGCACTGGCATGTGGGATTCCGGCTTTTTTCCGCACTGGCGTGTTCTGTCCTTTCCGCACGTTTTCCGCTACTATTTCGTCACGATCACCCAAGGCCCGGAAGGCGCGGCTGCGGAAAACGAAAGAGAGGACAAAGTTATGCCGAGAAAAGCAAGAGAACGCGGCGAGAGCCGCATCTATCACGTGGTGGTGCAGGGCGCCCGCGACAAGCGGATCTTCGGGACGGTGCAGGACAAGCTCAGCTACACCGACCGGCTGCTGGAGTACAGGACCCGCTTCGGAGTGGAGCTTTTCGCCTTCTGCATCCTGGAGAACCACGCCCACCTGATTCTCCGCGAGAGCGAGTCCGCGGACGTGAGCGGCTTCATGCGCCGCCTGGGCATCAGCTACTCCCACAGCTACAGGAAGGCGCACGGCGCAGACGGGACCGAGGTCTACCGGGGCCGCTATCTCAGCGAGCCGCTGGAGCTCTGGCAGCTGCCGGGCGCGATCTCCTTCGTGGAGAGCGAGCCGGTGCGGCTGGGCCTCGCGGAGCGTCCGGAGGATTGGCCCTACGGCAGCGCCGGACGCCGCTCGGGAAAGGGCGCGGAGCTCTACGCCCTGCCGGAGGAGAAGAGCGCGGAGGAATCCATGGTGGCGGAGGAGGGACCGAAGCAGGCTTCTCCGCGGAAGCCCGCCGTTCTCCTCGAGGCCGCGGACCCGAAGTTCGGCCGCACCCACGAGGAGGCCCGCGAGGCGCTCATCCGCCGCTTCGGCGAGAACTACCGCCTCACGCTCTGCCGCATGGACCGGAGCGAAAAGGAGGCGCTCGTGCGGGAGCTTCGCTACGAGGACCGCTTTTCGATCCACCTGGTCTCGGCGGCCACCGGCTTCGGCCGCGGCGTCGTGCAGCGCGTCGGGAGGAATGCCGGGAGGAAATGAGGCGGGCCGCGCGGCGCGGCGGAAAAAAGTCCGAAGGACCCGGATATCCGGGTCCTTTTCCTTTGTTTGCCCTTGCATTCGGCCGGCCGGAGTGTTATGATAACTAACGATTATGGTATAATGCCTAATAGTTGGATTTAAGGAGGTATGCTAAATGCTTGGAACTGCACTTACGACGGCTCAGACGGCGAACGTCGGACCGGGTACCGTGATCCTCATGGGCCTCGGCATCGTCTTCTTCGGACTGATCGTCATCATCGCGCTGATCTCCCTGATGAGCTGGCTCGTCCGGCTTGCCACGAAGGAGAAGCCCGTGAACAAGGCAAAGTCCAACGAAGAAAACGAAGCGGACTTTCCGGAGATCGCCAACAAGGACGAATTCGTGGCGGCTGTGTCCGCAGCCATCGCGGAGGACCTTGGTGAGGATATCTCCAAGCTTCGCATCGTTTCCATCCGCCGGATCTGATCATTGAAATAAACAACCATCGAAAGGAAAAAACCAATCATGAAGAAATATCGTGTGAACGTCAACGGAACCGACTATGAGATCACCCTCGAGGCCCTGAAGGACGGCGAGGATTTCGCGCCCAAGGCCGAGGCCCCCAAGGCCGCCGAAGCGCCCAAGGCCGCCGGCGACGGCGAGAAGATCGTCGCCCCCATGCCCGGCAACATCCTGAAGGTCAACGTGAAGAACGGCGACGCGGTCAAGGCCGGCGACGTGCTGTTCGTCCTCGAGGCCATGAAGATGGAGAACGAGATCCAGGCGTCCGTCTCCGGTAAGGTCAGCGGCGTGAGCATCGCCTCCGGCGCCACCGTGAAGACCGGCGACGTGCTCTGCGTCATCGCGTAAACGCCCTGCCGGAAATCCACCTTCTGTTAGGAGTATAAAATGGAAACTGTCATGAACTTTCTCCGGCAGACCGGTTTTTCGATGATCGCGGAGAACCCGCTCTGCCTGATTATGATCGCCGTATCGCTGGTGCTGATGTACCTGGCGATCAAGAAAGAATTCGAGCCGCTGCTGCTTCTGCCCATCGCGTTCGGCATGCTGCTCTCCAACCTGCCCGGCGCGGACATGTTCCACGAGATCCTGTTCGCGGGCGGCCACATCCACTGGGATCTGTTCGGCGGCGCCCCTGTCACCGCTGAGTTCCTCGCGGAGATGGCGAACGCCGGCGTGTCCGAGGCGGTGCTCTCTTCCGTGGAAGTGGGCCAGACCGTGACCGCGGGCCTCATCGACCTGCTCTACCTCGGCGTCAAGCTGGGCATCTACCCCTGCCTGATCTTCATGGGCGTCGGCGCGATGACCGACTTCGCCCCCCTGATCGCGAACCCCATCAGCCTGCTGCTCGGCGCCGCCGCTCAGCTCGGCATCTTCCTGGCCTACTTCATCGCCATCAAGATGGGCGTCATCTTCCCCGGCCTGATCGAGTTCCTGCCCACTGAGGCGGCCTCCATCGGCATCATCGGCGGCGCGGACGGCCCCACGGCCATCTTCGTCACCACCCGCCTCGCGCCTCATCTGCTCGGCCCCATCGCCGTCGCGGCCTATTCCTACATGGCGCTCGTGCCCGTCATCCAGCCGCCCATCATGCGCCTGCTCACCACCAAGAAGGAGCGGCAGATCGTGATGAAGCAGCTCCGCCCCGTCTCCAAGACCGAGAAGATCATCTTCCCGATCCTGGTCACTGTCTTCGTGGCGCTCCTGGTGCCCTCCGCGGCGCCCCTGATCGGCTCCCTGATGCTCGGCAACCTCGCCAAGGAGTGCGGCGTCACCGACCGGATCTCCAAGACCATGCAGAACGAGCTGATGAACATCGTCACCATCTTCCTCGGCATCTCCGTCGGCGCCACCGCCACGGCCGATACCTTCCTGCAGTGGAAGACCCTCGGCATCCTGCTGCTCGGCGTCCTGGCCTTCGCCTTCGGCACCGCCGGCGGGGTGCTGCTTGCCAAGTTCATGAACCTCTTCCTGCCCGAGGGCAAGAAGATCAATCCTCTGATCGGCTCCGCCGGTGTGTCCGCCGTTCCCATGGCCGCCCGTGTTTCCAACACCGAGGGCCAGAAGGCGAAGCCCGGCAACTTCCTGCTGATGAACGCCATGGGCCCGAACGTGGCCGGCGTCATCGGCTCCGCCATCGCGGCCGGTGTCCTGATGGCGCTGTTCGGCTGAGTTTGAAAGAGAGGTATAATCCGATATGGCTAACAAACCTTTGATGATCACGGAGACCATTCTCCGTGACGCGCATCAGTCCCAGGCGGCGACCCGCATGACCATCGAGGACATGCTGCCCGCGCTGGAGCGGCTGGACAAGATGGGCTACTGGTCCGTCGAGTGCTGGGGCGGCGCCACCTTCGACAGCTGCATGCGTTTCCTGAACGAGGATCCCTGGGAGCGCCTGCGCACCCTGCGCAAGGCCATGCCCAACACCAAGCTGCAGATGCTGCTCCGCGGCCAGAACCTGCTGGGCTACAAGCACTACGCCGACGACGTGGTCGAGGAGTTCTGCAAGAAGTCCATCGAGAACGGTATCGACGTCGTCCGCATCTTCGACGCGCTGAACGATCCCCGTAACCTCGAGGCTGCGTTCAAGGCCGTCAACTACTACGGCGGCTGGGTCGAGGGCTGCATGTCCTACACCCAGAGCCCGGTCCACAACGAGGACTACTTCGTCCGCATCGCCTGCCAGCTCCGCGACATGGGCGCCAAGTCCATCTGCATCAAGGACATGGCGAACCTGATCCTGCCCTACGACGCCGCCAAGCTGGTCAAGCGTCTGAAGAGCGAGCTGGGCGATGAGTGCCTGGTCCATCTGCACACCCACAACACCACCGGTACGGGCGACATGGTGTACCTGAAGGCCGCCGAGGCCGGCGTCGACATCATCGACACCGCGCTCTCTCCCATGGCCAACGGCACCTCCCAGCCCTCCACCGAGGCCATCGTCGCCACCCTCAAGGGCACCGACCGCGACACCGGTCTGGACCTGGAGAAGCTGGCCGACGTCGCCGGTCACTTCCGCGGCGTTGCCAAGCGCCTGCAGGACGCCGGCATCCTGGATCCCAAGGTGCTCCGCTCCGACGGCAAGACCCTCATCTATCAGGTGCCCGGCGGCATGCTTTCCAACATGCTCAAGCAGCTGAAGGAAATGGGCGCCGAGGACAAGTTCGACGAGGTGCTGGCGGAGGTCCCCCGCGTCCGCGAGGACTTCGGTTATCCCCCGCTGGTCACTCCCTCCTCTCAGATCGTCGGCACGCAGGCCGTGCTGAACGTCGTTCTGGGTGAGCGCTACAAGCAGTTCACCAAGGAGAGCAAGGGCATCCTTCACGGCGACTACGGCACCCTGCCCGGCAAGGTGAACGAGGAAGTCCGCAAGAAGGCGCTGGGCGTCGATGCCGAGGGCAAGGTGGACTACATCACCTGCCGTCCCGCGGATCTGCTCCAGCCCGAGCTCGGGAAGATGAAGGCCGAGATCGGCGACAAGGCGAAGAGCATGGAAGACGTGCTGAGCTACGCCCTGTTCCCGCAGGTCGCGCCGAAGTTCTTCGAGCAGCGCGACAAGAAGCCCGAGGACGAGGTCCGGAAGATCTACGTGCAGTACTGAGATGACAGGCTGCGCGGAATAAAAGAATAAAAGTAAGCCGGGCCTCTGTGACGGGGTCCGGCTTGTTTTTTTCGAATCAAATGATGACGAGCGGCGCGCGGTATTCGAAGCCGCGGCCCCGCGCCGACGGATCGGGCAGCGCGCTGAGATAGAGGTCGGTGAAGCGGACCTCGGCGGCGAGACCCGCGCGGGCGGCGCCGGAGAGGCCGGAGCCCTCCTCGAGCGCCCGGGAGACCGAGGTCACCACGGGCAGCTTCGCCTTCCGGCAGAGCTCGCCCAGAAGCGCCTCCTTTTCCTTCCGGAAGCCCAGAACCCGGAGATACCCGGGGCCCTCCGCGAAGCCCATGCGTTCGCGCGCGTCCTCCGTGAGCCCGAGGAGCGCGTAGAGGAGAACGCGGCGGAGTCTCGCGTCCGGGTAGCGCTTCGTGGCGAGGCGGCCAAGGAGCTCCTCCCAGCCGGGATAGTCCCCGGCCTCGCGGAGGATCCGGTGCTCGAGTCCCTCGGCCACGCCGGGGATTTTGCGGAGTTCCTCCTCGCCGAGGGCGGTCAGCGCGTGATGGAGCGGCGCGGAGAACGCTTCGGCGCGGACCGGCGCGAGGCCCAGACGGACGGCCTCGGACCAGGAAAGGGTGCATTCCTCCGGCAGAAGCGGGGCGAGATCCGCGCCCTGCCGGCTCGCCTCGCGCAGCGCGGAGGCGGAGCAGAAGCCGCCGGACGCGAGCTCCTTCTCTCCATGACCGGCGCCCCGGCGGATCACGGGGAAGGCCTCGAGCGGCTGCGCCAGCTTCAGGTTTTCCTTCATGTATTCGAGCGCGAGGATCGCGTTCGGCTTCGCCAGCGCCTCGGCTGCCTCGGCCGGCAAAGTTCCGGGCAGAAGCTCGCGCAGCGCCTCGAAGCGGGCGCGGGCAAAGCTCTCGCACTCGGGGAGAAGGCGGCGGAGCGCTTCCTCGAAGCGTCCGTCCGGCGACGCCAGAAGCTCGGCGGCGGGCCGCAGGGCCGGCAGCGCCGCTTCCTCCGTGCCGAAGGAGAAGGAGGAGACGAGGCCGGAGGCCTCCATGAGGGCCACGGCGCCCCGCGCGAAATCCGCCGCGCCCGTGGCCGCGAAGACGGTCGGAAGTTCGATCACGAGATCCGCGCCGCCCTCGAGTGCCATCCTCGCGCGGACCCATTTGTCCGCGATCGCCGCTTCGCCGCGCTCGGTGAAATTGCCGCTCATGAAGCAGACCGCGTCCGGGTCGCCGGAGAGGCGGCGGGCCTCCGCGAGCTGCCAGCGGTGCCCCTCGTGGAAGGGATCGTATTCGCAAATGATTCCGACGGCCATGGCGTCCTCCTTCTTTTTTCTTCAATTATATTTTCGTTCGGCGTTTTCGTCAATCGGGGCGGCGCGGGCGCAGCAGTCGCAACAGGAGGCCGTCGGCGCGGGCGCAAAATCTTTCATTTTCCTCTTGCCAAAACGGGCAGTTTGCGATACACTGTTGAATGTTGGTTAGCACTCAAAGAAAAAGAGTGCTAACAAGACCGAAACACTTCAAGGAGGCAATATCATGAAATTAATTCCTTTGGGAGATAAAGTCGTGGTGAAGCAGATCGCGGCCGAGGAGACCACCAAGGGCGGCCTGATCCTCACCGAGAGCGCCAAGGAAAAGCCCCAGCAGGCCGAAGTCATCGCCGTGGGCCCCGGCGGCATCATCGACGGCAAAGAGATCAAAATGGAAGTCAAGGTCGGCCAGCAGGTCGTCTATTCCAAATACGCCGGCACCCAGGTCAAGCTGGAAGGCGAAGAGTACACCATCGTCAAGCAGAGCGACATTCTCGCCATCGTCGAGTGAGCCCGCATATCATATTTCCGGAGGTAAGTGAAGATGTCTAAAGAAATCATGTACGGCGGCGACGCGAGAAGCGCGCTGCTCAAGGGCGTCGACGCGGTCGCCGATACCGTCAAGGTCACGCTGGGCCCCAAGGGCCGCAACGTCGTGCTGGACAAGAAGTTCGGCGCGCCCCTGATCACCAACGACGGCGTCACCATCGCCAAGGAGATCGAGCTCGAGGATCATTATGAGAACATGGGCGCTCAGCTCGTGAAGGAAGCGGCCACCAAGACCAACGACGTCGCCGGCGACGGCACCACCACCGCCACCGTCCTGGCCCAGGCCATGATCCACGAGGGCCTGAAGAACATCGCGGCCGGCGCCAACGCCATCATCCTCAGAAAGGGCATGAAGGCCGCCACCGAGAAGGCCGTCGAGAGCATCAAGGCGATCGCCACTCCCGTCGCCAGCTCCTCCCATATCGCCCAGGTCGCCGCGATCTCCGCGGGCGACGAGGAGGTCGGCAAGATGATCGCCGAGGCGATGGAGAAGGTCACCAAGGACGGCGTCATCACCGTCGAGGAGTCCAAGAGCATGAACACCGAGCTCGAGCTGGTGGAAGGCATGCAGTTCGACCGCGGCTATCTCTCCGCCTACATGGTCACCGATACCGACAAGATGGAGGCCGTCCTGGACGCGCCCTACATCCTGATCACCGATAAGAAGATCTCCGCCATCCAGGAGATCCTGCCCGTCCTGGAACAGATTGCCCAGAGCGGCGCCCGCCTGCTCATCATCGCCGATGACGTTGAAGGCGACGCCCTCACCAACCTCATCGTCAACAAGCTCCGCGGCACCCTGAACGCGGTGGCCGTGAAGGCCCCCGGCTACGGCGACCGCCGCAAGGCCATGCTCGAGGACATCGCGATCCTCACCGGCGGCCGCGTGATCTCCTCCGAGCTCGGCCTCGAGCTGAAGGAAGCCACCCTCGACATGCTGGGCCGCGCCAAGAGCGTCAAGGTCTCCAAGGAGCACACCGTGATCGTCGACGGCCAGGGCAACAAGATGGCCATCGCGACCCGTGTCGACGCGATCAAGAACGAGATCGCCGCCACCACCTCCGATTTCGACCGCGAGAAGCTGCATGAGCGCCTGGCCAAGCTGGCCGGCGGCGTGGCCGTCATCAAGGTCGGCGCCGCGACCGAGACCGAAATGAAGGAAAAGAAGATGCGCATGGAGGACGCTCTGGCGGCCACCCGCGCGGCCGTGGAAGAGGGTATCGTCTGCGGCGGCGGCTGCGCCTACATCCACGCGATCCCCGAGACCAAGGCCTTTGCCGACAGCCTCGCCGGTGACGAGAAGACCGGCGCCAACATCGTCGTGAAGGCGCTGGAGGCCCCCATCCGTCAGATCGCCCAGAACGCGGGCCTCGAGGGCAGCGTCATCATCAACCGTCTGCAGAGCAGCGAGTACGGCGAAGGCTTCGACGCGCTGAACGAGCAGTACGTGAACATGTTCGAGGCCGGTATCATCGACCCCGCCAAGGTCACCCGTACCGCCCTGCAGAACGCGAACAGCGTCGCTTCCACCTTCCTGACCACCGAGGCGGTCGTGGCTGACAAGCCCGAGCCCGAACCCGCGATGCCGGCCGGCGCCGGCGGCGGCATGGGCATGATGTAAGCCGAAACGAAGCAGAGCCGGGTCCCCGAAAGGATCCGGCTCTTTTTTGTGCTTGAAATTCGGCGCTTTCGGCTGTATATTGGAAGGCGAGATTTTTTTGGAGGCAACATGGAACTGAAATTCATCAACGTGGGCTACGGTGAGGCGATCCTCATCGAGTGCCCGGCGGCGGATTATCCCGAGGGAAAATTCGTCATGCTGATCGACGGCGGCAAGGGCATGAAGAGCTCGCCCGAGGAGTTCGCTTCCTCGGAGACCGGCCGTCTTCCCCTGGTCCGCTTTCTGGAGACCGAGGGCATCGGGCACGTGGACCTGATGGTGCTCACCCATCCCCACGAGGATCACGTGAGCGGGCTTCTGGACGCGGCGAAGCGCTTCCCGCCGAAGGAGCTCTGGATCACGCTGCCGACCGGGCTCTGGCGCGGGCTCCGGACTCTCCGGACCTCCCGCGGCGCGAACCAGTCCGCGAAGCTGTTCCTCGCGGCCCTGAACGATTTCCGCGAGCTTTGCAGGCTGGCGGAGGAGAGCGGAACCCTGAGACAGCTTTCCGCCGGCGACGGAGGCTATCTCCCCGGCGGGCTTTCCTTCGAGGTGCTCGGTCCTTCGGCCGCGCGCGAGGAGGAGCTGGCGGAGCGTTTCCGCGCCCTCTACGCCGAGCGGAAGAGCGCCCGCTTCACGGAGAAGCTGGCGGAGCTCGACGCCTCCCTCAACAATTACAGTCTGATCCTTTCCCTCGCGCAGAACGGCGTGAAGCTGCTCCTGCCCGGCGACACGAACCGGGACGGCTTCGGCGGGATTCCCGCGGAGAAGCTCGCGGCGGACCTGTACAAGCTGGGTCATCACGGTCAGGCGGACGGCTCCTCGGAGGAGCTGCTCCGGCAGATCAGCCCGAAGGCCTGCGTCTGCTGCGCGTCCTCTGACCGCCGCTATCAGAGCGCCGCGCCGGAGCTGATGGAGCAGGTGCGTGCCTGTGGCGCGAAGCTTTACTGCTCCGACGTCCCGCCCGTGGACGAGGCGATCCCCGCGCATTCGAGCCTGTGCTTCTGCATCGGCGAGGACGGCGCCCTCACCGCTTCCTACGGCCCCGTGATCGAGGCCTACGGTTCCAAGAAGGAGAAAAAGAAGATGGATGAAAAATACGATGTGCTGGTGATCGGTCCGGTCTCCCTGGACGTGAACATCGACTACCTCGGCAACGAACGCCGCGAGGTGGGCGGCGCCGTGGTGGCCTCCGGCTTCGCGGCCGCCCGCTCCGGAGCCCGCACCGCGTTGTTCACCAAGCTCAATCCCGCGGACGCCGACGTGGAGGCCCGCTTTGCCGGCAGCGGCGCGAAGCTCTTCTGGAAAGAGTCCTCCCACACCTGCTCGATCAAAAACCAGTATTTCACCGCGGACAAGGAACGCCGCGCCTGCACCTCGATGGGCGTATGCGATCCCTTCCGCTTCGACGAGCTGCCCGTGATCGACACGGCGATCTACCACTTCGCCGGTCTGGTCTTCGGCGACTTCGACGGCGCCCTCTTCGAGGAGGCCTCCCGCCACGGCAAGGTCGCGGTGGACGTCCAGTGCCTGCTGCGCCACGTCGAGGACGACAAGACCATGGCCTTCCGCGACTGGCCCGAGAAGACCAAGTACTTCCCCTACATCGACTATCTGAAGACCGACGCCGCCGAGGCGCAGATCCTGACCGGCACCGACGACCGGGAGGAGGCCGCCCGCATCCTGCACAGCTGGGGCGCGAAGGAGGTCGTGATCTCCCACAACACCGAGGTAATCTGCTACGACGGCGAGCAGCTTTTCCGCTGCCCCATCAAGGCCCGCAACCTTTCCGGCCGCACCGGCCGCGGCGACACGATCTTCGCCGGCTACATCACCGAGCGTGCCCACGCCGGCATGCAGGAGGCGCTCCTTTACGCCACCGCGCTGGTCTCCCTGAAGATGGAGACCCCCGGCCCCTTCACCGGCACCCGCGAGGACGTGCTGGCCTATATCGAGGAGTTTTATTGATCGCGAAGGGCGCGGAGTAAAGCCGCGGCTGCCGCGGGGTTCCGCTGGGCGCCGCGGCTGCCGCGGGAGTAAACCGTCCTCTGTTTTGCCGTTTTCCTCCCTTTTTATCCACAAAATGGAGCAAGTTTCTTTGTGCTTCCTTGTTTTGCTCCCCTTTTTTGCGAAAAAAGGAGGAAATCCGTTCGAAAAAAGCCGATTTACTCCTTTTTGCTCTGAAAATGGGAGGAAATCAGCTCTGAAGAAATGGAGTTCCTCCCACTGGGATCTCCGGCCCGGCGAAACACCGGGGCCCGGCAAAACACCGGCCCGGCAAAACACCGCTCCGGCGGAGCATCCGGCCGCAGCATGAGAAAAGAAAATCCCGCAGGGTCATCCTGCGGGATTTTTTCGTGGAAAGAAGTGCTCCGCGCCCCGCCCGGGCGCTCACACTCCGTGATGGGTCCGGGCGATCACGTTGTCCTGGAGCCGGGGATCCAGGTGGATGAAATAGTCGCTGTAGCCCCCCACGCGGACGATGAGGCCGGCGTGGCGCTCGGGATGGCATTTCGCGTCGAGAAGCTCCGCCGCGTCGGTGACCGTGACGGTGAGCTGCTGCCCGCCCTCCGCGAAGAAGGTCCGGGCCAGCGCCTGGAAGCCCTTCTGCCCGGTCGGCGTCGCGAAGAGCTTCCTGTCGAACTTCAGCATGAAGACGAAGCCGCTTCCGCAGTCGTCGTGCCGGTACTTCAGCACGGAATTCATCAGGGCGGTGGGGCCCAGCCGGTCGGAGCCCGGGAAGGCGGAGACGCAGTCGGCGATCAGCGGATCCCGGCTCACGCGGCCGTTCGGCAGCGCGGCGATGCGCTCACCGTAGCCCGGAGCCCGGTTGTAGGGCGCGCAGCCGCCGGTGAAGACGCCGCCCCGGTAGCAGCGGTGGCGCTTGAGCACCGTCAGGAAGCGCCCGACCGCGTCCACCGTGGGCCGGTCGGCCTCCGCGTCGTCGTTGCCGAAGCGGGGGCAGGCGGCGAAATCGGCCCGGAGCGCCTCATAGCCCTCGAAATCGGCGTCGAGGGCCCAGACGAGCTCTGCCATCGTGTACTTCTTCTCCTCGAACACCAGCTTTTTCACGGCGTACAGGCTGTCGCCCGCGTCGGCGATGCCCTCGGCCAGGATCTGGCCGGCGTTGTAGAGGGGACCGCCGTTGCGGTAATCGAGGCCGCGCTCGAGGCAGCCCTCGATCAGGCAGGAGCGGAAGGGGTTGGGCTGGTAGGCGGCCCGCTTTTCCTGGGCGGCGTTCGCGGCCAGAGCGGACTGATGGATCAGGAAATCCAGCTGGCGGTAGAAGGCGTTTTCCAGCTCCGCGTAGCTTTCGAAGGAGGCGGCGTCGCCGGTGGGGAGCCCCTCGGCCTGCCCGTCCAGCGCGTTCACGCCGTCGTGCAGCGCGTATTCGAGCGCCTTCGCGAAATTGACCTCGCCGTCCTCGAGACCCATGTGGCTCTTGCCCATCAGGTCGATCTGGTTGCAGCCGTTCATGCAATAGTCGTGGCTGTCCTCGGGCGGGATGCCGAGCTTTTCGAGCGCGCGGCAGACCGTCGCGTCATTGTAGAGCGCGGGCATGCCGATGCCCGAGGCGAGGGTCTCCGTCAGCTCGTCCCAAAGCCTTTGCGGCGTGTTTTCGTGGACGCGGAGCGTCAGGTTCGGGGTCTGGTATTTCTTCTCGCGGGCCAGACGGAGGATCGCGTAGGAGAGCTCGTTCGTCTCGTCGAGGCCGTTTTCGTCGGAGCCGCTGAGGCACAGATTCCAGGCGCGGGTATCGTGGAAGGCCTCCCAGAGCCGCTCCAGCATGTCGGCACGTTCCGCCTCGCCGGTGGCGCGGTAGCAGCGCAGCATGTACTGGTCGAAGCGGCCGGGCGAATCGATGCCGTCGAAGGTAAAGCAAAGCCAGAAGGCGTGCACCGCCTCCGTGAAGTTTTCGGCGGGAAGGCGGGGCACCCGCTCGAAGGCGCGGGCCGCCGCGAGGCAGCGGGCTTTTTCGGTCTCGTCCGTGCTTTCGCCCGCTTTTTCGAGGGCGAGATCGCGGAAGCGCCCGCCCAGAATGTCCAGCGCGTCCATCGCGTCCTCACAGGCGCGGTAGAACCAGTCGCAGTCGCCGGTGTTTTTCCCGCGGAAGAGGGCGATCTTCTCGCGGATGCCGTCGGTGCCTAAGTTTACGACCCGCCCGAAATCGGGGTTCGAATGACCGCCCCAGCCGCCGCCCCATTCGGCGCCGGCCCGGACCAGCGTGTCGTGCCGGGGGCTCACGTACTGGAAGCACTCCTCCTGATAGGCGCGCCATTTCCGGCCGCGGGCGCGGATGGCCGCTTCCTCCTCCGGATGGAGCCGGACCAGCTCCTCCTCGCGTGAGGCGTCGTAGCGGATGCTGTCGGAAAAGGTGAAGGAGGCGCCGCCGACCGCGGGCCGCATGTAGGCCTGCGGCAGGATATTGCGGTCGAAGGAGATCGGGATCTTCCGCGCGCCGCTTTTGAGCGCGAGGCCGATCCGTTCGGCGAATTCCAGGCTTTCGTCCCGGAAAAAACCCTCCGCGAGAGGGTCGAAGCTGATATCCATGAAAAACTCCTTTCAGTCGGTGCCGGAAATCGTGACGGGAAGGCCCTCCGCCGCGAAGCGTTCCTTCAGCGAGAGCAGGCGGGCGGCGTCGGGGGGGTCGGCGGTGAAGGCGGCCTCGCGGCCGAGCTGACGGCTCTTTCCCTCGCCCAGCCGGTGGTAGGGCATGAGCTCGGCCCGCTCGAAGAGCCCCTTCCGCGCGCGGAGGAACTCTGTCAGGGCCTCGAGCTCCTCCTCGCCGTCGTTCATCCCGGGGATCAGCGGAAGCCGCAGGATGACGGGCACGCCGTTTTGCAGGAGCGCGTCGAGGTTCGCGAGGATCGGCCGGTTGTCCGCGCCGGTGAGACGAAGGTGCGCGGCCCGGTCGAGGGTCTTCAGATCGAAGAGGAAGCGGGCGCCGAGCTCGCCGGCCCGCAGGAAGAACGGGAGAGGCCCCGCGCCGGAGGTCTCGACGGCCGTGCCGATGCCCTCCGCCCGGGCGGCCTCGAGGAGCGCCAGCGCGAACTCCGGCTGAGCCGCCGGTTCGCCGCCGGAGAGGGTGAGCCCGCCGCCGGAGCTTTCATAGAAGCGGCGGTCCCGGCGGACGCAGTCCATCACCTCAGCGGCCGTGACCGTGCGCCCGCTGAGCTCCGAGGCGCCGGAGGGGCAGACCGCGGCGCATTTTCCGCAGAGAACGCAGCGGCTCCGGTCGAGGCGGATGCGCTTATCCCCGCCGAGGCTCCGCGCCTCGCAGAGCCCGAGGCAGCGCCCGCAGCCCCGGCAGAGCTCCTCCCGGAAGAACAGGACGGGGGCGGCGCCTTGGCTTTCAGGATTGTGGCACCAGAGGCAGCGCAGGGGACAGCCCTTGAAAAACACGACGGTGCGGATTCCCGGGCCGTCGTGCAGACAAAAGCGTTGGATATTGAAGATCTGCCCGGAAAGAGCCGGGCCTGTTTCCTGAGAAATCATTTCATCACACCCTTGGCCTCGTTCAGCGCGAGGATCTCTTCCGCCTTTTCGGGCGTGACGAAATCGCGCATGATGATACCGAGCCGGCCAAGCTCCGGATGCTCCCGGAGCCCGCGGATGTAGGCGCTCGCGGCGGACGCGTGGCGGCGCTCCAGGGTCCAGGGGCCGCGGAACGTGTATTTGTCGGTCAGCTGGCACTGCAGCACGAAGAAGCAGTCGGTCCCGCGGGCGGCCTGCTCGCGGAGCTTCGCGAACGCGAGGGAGTGGGCCTGCCCGAAGAGCGCCTCGGTGCCCTCCCGGTGCAGCCTGCCGTTATAATAGGAATCGAGGCAGCAGCCGTCCGCGGTGCATTCGTTGTCGTTGCGGAGGAAGAAGCGGCCGAGGCTTTCGTCCTGCCGGCGGCCCCAGAAGACCAGGGCCTTGCCGCGGGCCCCGCCCAGCGTGAGCCGGCGGAGATATTCGAGGTCGCTGTCTGGGCCGGGATTTTCGACGAGCCGTCCGCTTTCGCCGAAGAGCACTCCGATCCGCTCGCGGAGGAAGTCTTCGCTTCCCTTGAAATGCTGGAAGTCCAGCAGCACGCACTCGCTGGGGTTCTCGTCCAGAAAATCGCGGATCTCCCGGAGAACGCCCTCGGCCTCGCGGCCGATCATCACGCTGTGGAAGATGCGGAAGCTGCCGGTGGGCAGAGCGGGCTTCGCGACGCGCAGGTCGAAATAGCGGAAGCCGCTGCGGAGCTGCTCGGCGACGGTGAGATGCTGCGTCTCGCCGGGGCGGGGCAGGCCCTTCGTCGCGGCGTCATGGGCGCCAGGGATCGCGAGGGTCCGAAGCGGCGTCTGGTCCTTCACCTCCGCCATCCAGCGGGAGAGCCGCTTGGGCGCGCCTTCGAAGCGGTCCGGGCAGCGGCCGGTGCCGTAGAGGAGGGCGCGGCCGAGAGCGAGCAGAAACACGGTCAGGGAAAATGCGAACATGGGATACTCCTTTTCAGGTCAGATCAGGGCGAGGAGAAACGCGAGACCCGCGGCTGCTAGGGCCGTCACGGTCATCGGCAGCCCGGCGAAGGACAGCACCAGCGCCAGCAGCGCCGCGCCGGCCGAGGCGAGGACGCTCCCGGTCGCGTAGAGGATCGCCGGAAAGGTCATCGCGGAGAGCACCGCGTAGGGCAGGTAGTAGAGGAGCGAGCGGAAGAAGCGGGAACGGATCTTCTTCCGCATCAGGGTAAAGGGGATCATTCGGATCAGATAGGTGGTGCCGGCCATCACGAGTATATAGAGGAAAAGCTTCATCGGCTTACCTCCTGTTCCGCCGCGTCAGCCTCACCGGCCTCCGCCTCCTCGGGAAGCGGCCGGAGGACCGCCATCAGGAGCGACGCGCTGAGGGCGCAGATGATCACGGAAAAGCCCGCCGAAAGCTTCGGCACCAGATAGTAGAGCAGGCAGCTCGCCGCGGCCGCGAGGAGCGCCGAGAACAGCACGCCCCGGTCCTTCTTCGCGGGCGGGATGACGATCGCGATGAACATCGCGTAGAGGAGCACGCCCATCGCCTGGGTAAGCGGCTGCGGCAGGATGTCGCCCGCGGTCGCGCCGAGGAAGGTGCCGCCCACCCAGCCGGCCATGGCGATCAGGATCATTCCGTAGAGGTAGCGGGGGCAGACCTTTTCGGGCCGCCCGTAGGCAATCGCGAAGATCTCGTCGGTGATGCCGAAGGAGGCGACCAGCCGGTGGAAGGTGCCGAACTCCGGGGTAAGCTTCTGGGAGAGGCTCAGGGCCATCAGCGAGTAGCGCAGGTTGATCACCAGCTGGGTGAGCGCCATCTCGATCAGCGTGCCTCCGGCACGGATCACGGCGAGTCCCGCCGCCTGGCCCGCGGAGGTCAGATTGAGGCCGGAGATCAGCGTCGCGGCCAGGGTGCCTAGGCCCGCGCTTCGGCACATGATCCCGAAGCCGAAGGAGACGGCAAGATAGGCGCAGGCGACGGGCAGTCCGTCGCGCAGGCCCTGCGCAAAGGGTCTTTCCACTTCGAACTCCCCCCCTTCCGTTCAGTCAGTAATGTTTCCTTCATTTATATCACACGCGCGCGCAAAGCACAAGGCGCGGGCACGCCGCCTGCATAAAAATGTGACCCGCACGAAAATATACAGCCATTATTGCATAATTCGGCTGCTTATGCAGAGATTGTACGGATTTCGCGCAGCCTTTCCCGCTTTTATCCGCTTTTTTTGAATTTCCGAAAATTTTGCTTGCATTTGCCCGCTTCGTGTAGTATCATATTACGCATATAATTGCTTTAACGCAGTAAAGTGATTGTATGTTCCGGCCGGCGGATCCCCGTCCGGCATGTTCCCAAAGGTTATTATTCGCCAATCAAGCGCGTAATAATACAAAGCAATTCTCAGGAGGAGAAAAAAATGAAAAAGGTTTTATCTGTCATTTTAGCTCTTATCCTTGTTATGGGCACCTGCGCCTGCTTCGCCGGCTGCAAGCCCCATGAGGAGAACAAGGGCTATCAGGACGACGGTAAGGTTTATTCCTACCGTATGGCCCCCAGTGACCTGCCTGAATCCTGGAACGTTCATACCTACCAGTCCAATACTTCTACGTATGTTCTGGACTACTCCAGCGATTCTCTGTACACCTTCGATTACTCCGAAGATGGCACCCGCTTCCGCATTGTTCCGTCCATGGCTGACGGCGACCCCATCGATGTCACTGCCGAGTACGTCGGCAAGTACGGCATCGCCGAGGGTGACACCGGCCGTGTGTACAAGATCAATCTGAAGAAGAACCTGAAGTACGATAACGGCGAAGTGCTGAACGCCAACAGCTTCGTTCAGTCCGTGAAGAACCTTCTGAACCCCGCCGCTGCCAACTTCCGTGCTGACAACATGTATGCCTCCGGCTCCCTGAAGATCTGGAACGCCGAGAACTACGTCAAGCAGGGTACCTCCACTTATCAGGACTGCACTGAGGGTGAGGGCGCCGCGCCTTACAAGGATGTCGAGTGGGCTTTCGGTGATGACGGTACCTCCATCCCCGCCGAGATCGCTGACAACATCTACTTCATGCCCGATGACTGCTACGTCGGTAAGTACTCCATCGACAGCGGCTATCAGAGCTATGTCGACAAGTACGGCATGCTCGGCTTCTGGATCGAGGTTTGGGGCGGCATCGGTGATGCTTCCATGACCGCGATCGCCAACGAGATGGTCGGCAAGTCCCTTACCGAGATCCTTGCCAACCCCGATTACTACGATGTCCTGCAGGCCATCCTGTATGATTTCTGGTGCACCGACCCCAACGAGCCCTTCGGTTTCTTCTGCTACAAGAACACCTGGGCTGACATGGACTTCTCTGAAGTCGGTTTCTTCGCTCCCGACGACAACACCCTCGTCATCGTTCTGAAGAACGCCATGGAGCTCAACTTCTACCTGCGCTACGAGCTTTGCACCAGCTTCTTCCTGGTCTACAATCCTCTGTACGAGCAGTGCGCTACCACTGAGGGCGGCGTTTACAACAACACCTACGGCACCAGCGTCGACACCTACGTCGGCTTTGGCCCCTACAAGCTGACCCAGTTCCAGGAAGGCGCTCAGATCGTTCTCGAGCGTAACGAGTTCTGGCACGGCTACACCCCCGAGGAGTACGTCGAGGGCACCTATCAGACCGACCGCGTCGTCTACAACAAGGTCACTGAGAACAGCACCCGTCTCGAGATGTTCCTTAAGGGCGAGCTCGAGAGCTACGGTCTGCAGACCGAGGATATGGAAGACTACCTGACCTCCAAGTACACCTACTTCACCGATGGCGACTCCGTCTGGTATCTCGCCATGAACCCCGATTACGACAACCTGCACACCCTTGAGCAGATCGCCGAGCCTCTGACTCCCGGCAACGAAGTCAACAAGACCGTCCTTACCATCAAGGAATTCCGTCAGGCTCTGTCCTGGGGTCTCGACCGCAACGCGTACGATCTGTACATGGATCCTACCGCCAGCGTCGCTACCGCTCTGTACTCCAAGACCATCGTCGCCGATCCTGAGGAAGGTATCATGTACCGTTCTCTCGACCTTGCGAAGGATGCCATCCTGTCCTACTGGGGCCTTGCCGATCAGTGGGGCGAGGGCAAGGAATATGCGACCCGTGACGATGCCATCGCGGCCATCACTGGTTACGATCCTTCCGGCGCCAAGGAGCTCTTCACCGTCGCTTACAACAAGGCCGTCGAAGAAGGCCTGATCTCTGAAGAAGCCATTGCCTCCGGCAAGTGGGAAGTTCAGATCATCATCGGTAAGCCCTCCGAGAGCAACTACTACACCAAGGGCTATGAGTTCCTGAAGACCACCTGGACCAACGCCGCGGTCGGCACTCCCTTCGAAGGCCACTTCGCGTTCATCCAGTCCCAGACTCTGGGCTCCTCTCAGTTCGGTTCCTACCTGCGCAACGGTCAGATCGACCTGCTGTTCGGTGTTGGTTTCACCGGTTCTCAGTTCGATCCCTTCGGTCTGTTCGAAGTCTTCACCGGCTCCCTGCAGTACGATGCGTTCACCGACATGAGCACCATCAACGCCACTGTCAAGCTCGACGGCGCTGAGCTGACTGCCTCCATCTATGACTGGCAGAAGGCCCTTACCGGTGAGGAGATCGAAACCAAGGACGCTGACGGCAACACCGTCAAAGTCAAGGCCGGTACCTCTGAGCCCGCTGAGACCCGTTACATCATCCTGGCCACCCTTGAGGAAGCTGTTCTGAACGTCGCGAACATCTTCCCGCTGAATACTGATGCTTCTGCTTCTCTGAAGTGCATGCGTGTCAACTACAAGACTGAGGAGTACATCCTCGGTGTTGGCCGCGGCGGCATTCAGTACTACACCTACACCATGGACGATCAGGAATTCGCTGATTTCATCGCTGCCCAGGGCGGCGTCCTCAACTACAAGGTCGAGGAGTAATCAGCCAGAAGGGCGCGGCTCTCGCAGCCGTTCCCAATGCTAACAAGCAGTAATTCCGACATTGAGGAGCGGAAGAAGCAGTTCTTCCGCTCCTTTAATGCCTTTTCCAAGGAGACCTGAAAGATGTATCTTTTCAAGTATATTTTAAAGCGTATCGCGCTGATGCTGATGACGTTCTTCATTATCGTCACGATGTGCTTCGTTCTGGTCAAGCTCCTTCCCAACCTGCCTGCGGAGCAGTTCGGCAAGGATATGGAGCTGATCCTGAAACGCCGTGAGCTGCTGGGCTACGATCTGCCCATCATGCAGCAGTATATGCGTTTCTGGAAGTATGCTCTCCAGGGCAACTTCGGCATCGGTGAAACCTATAAGCTGGGCACGGAGGTCTGGACGGTTTTCTGCAACCGTCTGCCTTACACTGTCGTGCTGAATCTGGTGACCATCCTCTTCGCGATCCCCATCGGTCTGGGTCTCGGCATCTACGCCGCTCTGAAGAAGAACAAGTGGCAGGACCACGTCATCTCCACCGGCGTCATGATTTTCGTTTCCGTTCCTTCCTTCATTTACGCCTTCCTGGTTCAGTACATCCTGTACTTCAAGCTCGGCTGGAGCGCCGCCATCGTCAACACCTCGAACGGCGCCTGGAGCTGGACCTATGTCAAATCGGCCATTCCGGCCATTCTCTCCATGTCCTTCGGTACGGTCGCCGGCTTCGCCCGCTACACCCGTGCGGAGCTCACGGAGGTCCTTACCAGCGACTTCATGCTTCTGGCCCGCACCAAAGGCCTTACCCGTCCTCAGGCTACCCTGCGTCACGCCCTGCGTAACTCCATGGTGCCTATTTTCCCGATGATCCTCGGCGAGTTCGTCTCCATCATGAGCGGCTCCCTTATCATCGAACAGATTTTCGGAATCCCCGGTGTCGGCGAGCTCTACCTTGGCGCGATCAAGGCGCAGCCGGCCCCTGATTATAACTACTTCATGCTCGATACCTGCTTCTACACCCTGATCGGGTTGGCGGCCGGCATCGTCATCGACATCAGTTACGGCATCATCGATCCTCGGATCAGAATGGGAGAGCGCTGATATGGATCAGAAACAGTTCGAAAAGTATCAGTTCTCTAAGGAGAAATTCGCGCTGGCCGCGGACGAAGCCCGTCTGCACGACCAGAAGTTCGAAACGAAGCCCATCGGCTACTTCCAGGACGCCATGTACCGGTTCTCCCGCAACAAGGCTTCCGTGGTCGCGGCCGTCATTATCGGCATCCTCGTTCTCTTTGCCATCGTCGGCCCCTATTTCTGCCAGCAGAACTATAAGGACGCGTACTCCACCGAGACCGTCCTGATCAACTACAAGTACCTCCTGCCCAAGCTCTCCTTCATGGAAGGCAGCGGCATCTGGGACGGCACCAAGAAGACCGAGCTCTCCCGATCCAAGTACAGAATGTACAAGGCCATGGAAATCGAGCGTCAGACCACGATCATCACCAAGGACTTCGGCACGACGGAGACCGAGGACGTCATGGGCAACAAGTCCACCGTCTACAAGGTCCGCCTCGACAGCTACAACGCCCTCACCACGATGAACCTCACGCTGACGAAGGCAGAGTACGAGAAGCTGCAGGCCTACCAGGATGAGAACAACGTCCAGATCATCCTGCCCCGCGTCATCAATGACGCCGTTTCCATCAACCCGAACGTCTGGTATCAGTCCGACAAGAAGGGCAACGCCATCCTGGACGCTGCCGGCAACTTCGTGCCCGCCTACGCGACCAGCGGCAAGGACGATTACCACAGCCTCCGTCTGCCGGGCGACCCCGGCAACTGGCAGTATGCCCAGCGTACCGGTACTGAGGCTTACGGCTTCAACTACGTGCTGCGTATCGATCCGTATCAGTATTTCATCTACCGTTTCGGCTATGAGCCCTCCTTCATTTTCGGCACGGACGCCATGGGCTACGACATCATCTCCCGTCTGGCGAGCGGCGCCCGCTTCTCGTTCCTGCTGGCGATCTGCGTCTCCCTGATCAACCTGACCATCGGCGCGATCTACGGCGCCATCGAGGGCTACTACGGCGGCGCGATCGATATGGTCATGGAGCGTATCTCCGATATCATCTCCGGTATCCCGTTCACCGTCGTCACGGTTCTGTTCAACCTGCATCTGGCTCATAAGGTGGGCACGGTGCCGGCCCTCTTGTTTGCCTTCGTGCTGACAGGCTGGATCGGCATGGCCAGCCGCGTCCGTATGCAGTTCTACCGCTTCAAGAACCAGGAATACGTGCTGGCCTCCCGCACCCTCGGCGCGAGCGACCTGCGCGTCATGTTCAAGCACATTTTCCCGAACAGTCTCGGAACCATCATCACCGGTACCGTCCTGGTCATCCCCGGTGTCATCTTCTCCGAAACCTCTCTGACCTACCTCGGCATCATCAACCTGGAGTCCAGCACGCTTTCCAGCGTCGGTTCCATGCTGTCCGCCGGTCAGAGCTGTCTTACCGTTGCTCCGCACGTGGTCTTCTTCCCGGCGATCTTCATCGCCCTTCTGGAGATCTCCTTCAACCTGTTCGGCAACGGCCTTCGCGACGCTTTCAACCCGTCGCTTCGCGGATCGGAGGATTAAACCATGGCAAACAAACTTGAAGTACGCGATCTGAGAATTTCTTTCAAGACTATGTCCGGCAAGGTCCAGGCTGTCCGCGGCATCAATTTCGAGCTGCCCGAGGGCGAGACGCTGGCTATCGTCGGCGAATCCGGCTCCGGCAAGTCCGTTACCTCCAAGGCGATCCTGGGCATCCTGGCCGGCAACTCCATCGTGGAGGGCGGCGAGATCCTCTACGACCGCATGGACCTCCTGAAAATCCCCGAGGACGAGTTCTACAAGATCCGCGGCGATAAAATCGCGATGATTTTCCAGGATCCTCTGTCCTCCCTGAACCCCATCATGCGGATCGGCCGTCAGCTGACCGAGGCCATGCTCCTCAAGGGCAAGGCCCGTCAGAGAGCCAGCCGCGCCGAGTTCAACGGCCTTCTGAGCACGCTGAACAGCACCATGATCGAGGCGCTCGCCGGCGGCGACAAAAAGGCCGGTGAGGAATATACCCGCATGTGCAAGGATTTCGACCGCTTCGAATTCAAGCACATCGAGCTGGAAAAAGCCTATGACGCGGCGATCAACTCCGCGAAGACCATCGTTCCCGAAATCGAGAACATCCAGTTCCTGATGGAGAAGAACGCCTTCGAGGATCAGCAGTACCGCCTGAAGGAGGTCTGCGAGGCCGCTCTTGCCAGCATCCACACCTACGTGGTGGCCGGCGAGGATGAGAAGACGCTGCGCGAGGCCGTGGACGCGATCAAGGCCGTCAAGCGCTCTGCCGGCAGAAAGAAGGATTTCTCCGGCGCCGCCGAGCCTCTGGAGACCGTCAAGCAGGTCCTTACCCGCGCGATCGCGCTGGATGAGCCGAACTTCTTCTCCCAGGGCTACTATCTGACCTTCTCCGGCAACAAGACCCTGCCCGAAAACATGAGCGTCGCCGAGCTGAATGCCTATCTGCATCAGTATCTGGACGACAACTTCATGCTGAACTTCATCGACAAGGCCCAGGCCTCGCTGGATTACTCCGCGAAGAAGCACGATGCCCTGAAGCAGAAGGCCGTCGACCGCTTCGCCGAGGTGCTGCCCGTGATCATGGACGAGGCCACCGGCGAGAAGGAGCTTTCCGCGTTCAGCGACGAGCTCTCCGCGCTCGTGAAGGCCGCCATCGACCCCATCGACATCAACCGCGACAGCGTCGCCTACACCTTCGGAACCTCTCTGAAGGATGCCGTCAAGGTCTACGCGAACGGCAGAAAGCGCAACGCGGATGAGGAGAAGCGTTTTGCCAAGGAAACGGCCAAGTACGAGGCTGTCATCGCCCGCAAGGGTGCTGAGCCCGACTGGAAGCCGGCCCCCAAGGCACTGGTCGATCTGAACCTTGTCAAGGAAAACATCGTCCGCATCATCACCCGTGTGAAGGAGCGCTTCGAGACTCAGATCGCTGAGTATCCGAGCCGCGATTTCCGCGAGGAGACCGTCGGCATCATCGACTACCTGAAGCTGAACGCCTCCGGCGTCGTCCACAACGTGACGAAGAAGATGGCGAAGGCCCGCGCCCTGAAGCTGATGGAGGAGGTCGGTATCGCCGACGTCCGCAAGCGCTACCGTCAGTACCCCTTCGAGTTCTCCGGCGGTATGCGTCAGCGTATCGTTATCGCGATTGCGCTGGCGGCTGATCCCGACATCCTGATCTGCGACGAGCCCACGACCGCTCTGGACGTGACCATCCAGGCGCAGATTCTGGAGCTGATCAACCGCATCAAGAAGGAACGCAACCTGTCCATCATCTTCATCACCCATGACCTGGGTGTCGTCGCCAACATGGCGGACAAGATCGCCGTCATGTACGCCGGCAAGATCGTGGAGTACGGCAGCTGCGAGGATATCTTCTACGAGCCGGCCCATCCCTACACCTGGGCGCTGCTTTCCTCCATGCCTGACCTGGACACCAAGGAGAAGCTGGAAGCGATTCCCGGAACGCCTCCCAACATGATCTATCCTCCCAAGGGCGATGCCTTCGCGGAACGCAACAAGTACGCGCTGGCCATCGATTTCGAGGAGCAGCCTCCCATGTTCCGGATCTCCGATACTCATTACGCGGCCACCTGGCTCCTTCATCCCGAAGCGCCCCATATCGATCCGCCCAAGATCGTGACCGAGCGTATCGCCCGCATGAGAGCGAGAGCCGCCGCAGAAAACAGGAAGGAGGACAAGGGCAATGAGTGACGGTACCTATAATTACGAAAATGCCGAAGTCCTTCTGAAGGTCGAGCATCTGAGCCAGCATTTCGGCTCTTTGAAGGCCGTGAACGACGTCAGCTTCGAGATCCACAAGGGCGAGGTCTTCGGCCTCGTCGGTGAATCCGGCTGCGGCAAGACCACGACCGGCCGTGCGATCATCCGTCTGTATGACGTGACCGGCGGCAATGTCTACTTCAAGGGCCGCCGCATCGCGGCCGGTCCCCTGACCTACACGAACGCCATCAAGGAAGGCCGCGCCGCCTTCGAGAAGCTGCAGAAGGAGATCGCGGCCGATGCCAAGGAGCATCCCGAGAACATCGAGCAGAACCGCGCGCGGATGGAGGAGGCCCGGAAGAACCTGACCGCTCTGATCGAGGAGCAGCGTCAGAACATCAAGGCCGCCCGCTACGATCACACCCATTGCGATCGCGACTACGCCAAGGAAAACGCCGCTGTCATCGAGGAGAAATACAAGAAGCTCCTGAGCGAGACCTCCGATCCCGAGGAGATCAAGCGCCTTAAGACCGAGCGCAAGGAAGCGCTCCGCCGCAACAAGAAGGTCCGCCTGACCACCCAGATCCAGATGGTCTTCCAGGATCCCATCGCGTCCATCGACCCCCGAATGACCGTCCGCGAGATCATCTCCGAAGGCATGGTCATCCAGGGCGAGAAGGATCAGAAGGTGATCGACGAGAAGGTCTACGAGCTCCTGGAGCGCGTCGGTCTGGTGCGCGAGCACGCCGGCCGCTATCCTCATGAGTTCTCCGGCGGCCAGAAGCAGCGTATAGGCGTTGCCCGCGCCGTCGTGATGAATCCCGAGCTGATCATCGCCGATGAGCCCGTTTCCGCGCTGGACGTTTCCATCCAGGCGCAGGTCATCAACCTGCTGAACGAACTGCGTCATGAGCTTGGTCTGACCATCATGTTCATCGCGCACGACCTCTCCGTCGTCAAGTACTTCTCCGACCGTATCGGCGTTATGTACTACGGCAACCTGGTTGAGCTGGCGACCTCGGACGAGCTGTTCCTGAACCCGCTGCATCCCTACACCAAATCCCTGCTGTCCGCTATTCCTCTGCCCGATCCCGAGTATGAGAAGCAGCGCACCCGTATCGTCTACAATCCCCTTGCGGAGCATGACTATACGGTGCAGCAGCCCACGCTGCGCGAGATCAAGCCGGGCCACTTCATCCGCTGCAACGACGCGGAGTTCGAGAAGTACCTGAAGGAAGTCAAGTGAGCGATTCCGTGGAAAAGAAGCTGACGAAAAAGAACGTGCTGATCGCGCTGGCGGTGTTTGCCGCCGTGAGCGCCCTGGCCTACTGGCTCCGCCTTGGTATGACCACGGAGACTGAAGCGGCCAAGCGGACGTTTCTGTGCCTTTCGGACGCGTTCTTCATCAGCGGTGTCCTGTTCGTCGGAGCGGGACTGCTGGTCTGGGCTGCCAACGAGGGCACCTTCTGGGGCATCGGCTTTGCCGGCACCAGCGCTTTGAAGATGATCATCCCACCGTTTCTCCTGGGCGAGCGTCAGAAAAACGCCTACTACAGCAAGAACGGCCGCCTGGAATCCTACGGCGAGTACCGTGAACGGAAAAAGGCCGAACCGAAGACCCGGTTCTGGCATCTTCTGCTTTGCGGCTTCCTGGGACTGGCGCTGGGCGGCATCTTCCTGGCTCTGTATTCTGTCTGATCCGAAATCCCGCCGGAATGATACCGGCGGGATTTTTGTATGCTTGAAAAACCTCCGCCCCGATGCTATAATGAAACAATCTGTTAGTATCAGAAATCTGCCGTTACGGAGGACGCCATGAAAGGAATTACGGAAAGCCGCGCGAGTCTGCGGCGCGGGCTCTGCCTGCTGCTGGTGCTTTGCCTGGCGGCCGGGCTCATGGCCGGCTGCCATGGGAATCAGCCGCAGACCGTCCTGGGCGAGCATGTCCTCCGCGTCGGCACGGAGCGGCTGCCCGAAAGCCTCGATCCGCACGCGCTGCCGGATCCCGCCGCGGAGGCGGTGTTCTCCCTGCTTTCGATGGGTCTCGTCGACCTCACGGTCCGGGACAGCGCGACGGGCGAGTATCAGTTCGTCTACGAGATGGCCGATTCCGTCACCGACGTCACGGCGGAGCATCCGGAGGACCTCGCGCGCTTTTCGGTCACGCTGCCGGCGGGCTACGCGCCGGAGGACGTGGATCACGGCTATGTGTTCGAGATCCGGCTGAACGCGGACGCCTGCTGGGAGGACGGGACGCCGATCACGGCGGCCGATTACGTCGCCTCGATGAAGGCGCTCCTCGATCCTGAAATGAAGAATCCGGGCGCGGCCCCCTACTGTGCCGGTCTCGCGGCGCTGGCCGGCGCGAAGGAGTATTATTCCTTCGAATACCGCGAAAAAGAAAACTACGTGAACGCCGCCTACCCGCTGACGGAGCTGGTGCTTTCCGAGGACGGGAGCTACGTCACGCCGGAGGGCTACCCGGTCTCCGTAGCGACCCAGGACGGGCTCCGCTTCCTGAACGGCTACAGCCTCCAGAACTTCGTCGAGTATTACGGTTACCTCTATTTCGACGTGCCTGCCTATGAGAAGCTGACCGCGCTCGCGGACGAGCGGGGCCGCGTGACGCTCACCCCCGAGACGCTCGAGCTCCTGCAGCAGACGGTCACGAAGTCCGCGGACTGGGGCGACACCCCGGAGGACGCGGCGGCCTACCTTTTCTATGTCGAGCCGGGTGAGCGCTTCGAGTTCGAACCGACCGTCGGTCTCTACCCGGTCGACGAGTTCTGCTTCCGCTACGTTACCCGCGATTATTGCGACATCCGTGCGTTCCTCGCGCTTTGCACCCGCTCCTTCCTGGTCCGGACGGAGCTCTACGAGGCCGGGCGCAGCTACAGCGAAAACGGCCTGTTCGTCACCGATTACGGCAGCTCCGCCGCAAAGTTCAGCTCCTGCGGCCCCTACCGGATCGAGAGCTGGAACGGGAATGAGCTGAAGCTGGTCCAGAACGAGCACTGGTACGGCTGGCTGGAGAACCAGGGCTACCTGGTCTCGACCGCCCGCTTCACCGTGGACGGCGTCTATCCGCAGCAGTTTGCCACGACCGGGCTGGAGCTCATCCGGATGGACGCGGAGGAGCAGCGGAAGGCCCTCGCGGACGGCACGGTCAACCTGATCACATCCGCCGCGGACACGGGCAGTTCCTACGTCATTCCGAGCTCCCGCTCCTACAGCCTCTTCTTCAACACGAACCTTTCCGGGCTTCAGAAGGCCGACCGGAAGGCCGACCGGAACAGCGCCGTCCTTTCCGATGGGAACTTCCGCAAGGCGCTTTCCTTCTGCCTGGACCGGGACGCCATCGCGGCGCTCTCGGGCGGCGAGCCCGCGTATTTCCTTATGAGCGAGCTTCCGGTGAGCGCGGTCTATCCCGCGGAGGCGGACACTGCGGCCCTTTTTGCCGAAGCCCTCGCGTCTCTTTCCGCCGCGGGCCTGTACCGGCCGGGCGAGGAGATCCGGATCCGCCTGGCCGTGGGCAGCGGTCCCGTCGATGAAAAGACGGAAAAGCTGGCGGAGCTGCTCAGCCAAAACGTCAGTCAGGCGGCGCAGAAGGCGGGATTCGGCCCCGTCGTCTTCGTTCCCGTCGGGAACGTCGCGAACCGCTATCAGGCGGTCGCGGAGGGCAGCTACTCCCTGGGCCTCGCCTGCTGGGAGGGCGGCGTCCTCGACACCTACGGCTATCCGCGCTCTTACCTCGATCCCGGATATTACGGCACTCTTCCCGAGGCCGGCTGCTGGGATCCCGAGTCCGAGACTCTGACGCTTACGGTGAACGGCAGCGAGGAGACCATGAGCTTTGCCGATTGGTCCCGCGCGCTGACCGGCTCCGGCCGCTACGCCGGCGCCTCCGGGGAGGTTCGGGGCGAGATCGCCGCGGCGCTCGAGCAGGCCTTCCTGCTCCGCTTCTACCGTGTTCCTCTGTGGACCGATTCCTTCACCCTTACGGCGGCGGACGGAGTCGTCCCCTATGCTGCGAGCTACAGTCCGATGTACGGCTACGGCGGCATCCGACTGCTTCGATACAATGATAACTGACAGGAGAAAAGTGAAATGCTGGATCTGAAATTCATCCGTGAGAACCCCGAGACCGTCAAACAGAACATCCGCAACAAGTTCCAGGATCAGAAGCTTCCGCTGGTGGACGAGGTGCTGGCCCTCGACGAGCAGTACCGCGCTTCCCAGAAGGAGGCCGACGACCTCCGCGCCTCCCGCAACAAGATCTCCAAGGAGATCGGCATGCTGATGGGCCAGGGCAGGAAGGAGGAGGCCGCCGCGAAGAAGGCGGAGGTCACCGCGAACTCCCAGCGTCTGGCGGAGCTCGAGACCCTCGAGACCGAGCTGTCCGAGAAGATCAGAAAGATCATGCTGACCATCCCCAACATCATCGACGCGAGCGTCCCGATCGGCAAGGACGATTCCGAGAACGTCGAGGTCGAGCGCTTCGGCGAGCCCCTGGTCCCGGATTTCGAGATCCCCTACCATACCCAGATCATGGAGAAGCTCGACGGCATCGACATGGACGCCGCGGGCCGCGTCGCCGGCAACGGCTTCTACTACCTGAAGGGCGACATCGCCCGGCTGCATTCCGCCTGCCTGGCCTACGCCCGCGATTTCATGATCGACAAGGGCTTCACCTATTTCATCCCGCCCTTCATGATCCACGGCAACGTGGTCGAGGGTGTCATGAGCCAGACCGACATGGACGCCATGATGTACAAGATCGAGGGCGAGGACCTCTACCTGATCGGCACCAGCGAGCATTCCATGATCGGTAAGTTCATCGATCAGATCATCCCCAAGTCGGAGGCCACGCGGTCTTAGGAAGACAAC
>JAZUHB010000025.1:0-8426 GCA_045641505.1 Bianqueaceae bacterium
TTGGTTCCACTTCACCGGCATCACCCCCGCGCTGAACGACAACGTGGCTGCCATCTGTCTCGAGGCCGTGAAGGCCGCCAAGGCGAAGGGCATCCCCGTTTCCTGCGACCTGAACTACCGCAAGAAGCTCTGGACCCGCCAGAAGGCCGGCCAGGTCATGGCCGAGCTCTGCAAGTACGTCGACGTCTGCATCGCCAACGAGGAAGACGCCTCCGACGTGTTCGGCATCAAGGCCGCGAACACCGACCTCTACGCCGGTCAGGTCAACACCGAGGGCTACAAGGACGTGGCCCGTCAGCTGGCCGAGCGCTTCGGCTTCGAAAAGGTCGCCATCACCCTGCGCGAATCCCTCTCCGCCAACGACAACAACTGGTCCGGCATGCTCTATGACGGCAAGGACTACTGCTTCAGCAAGAAGTACAAGATCCACATCGTGGACCGCGTCGGCGGCGGCGGTTCCTTCGGCGCCGGCCTGATCTACTCCCTGCTGAACGGCTACAGCACCCAGGGCGCCATCGAGTTCGCCGTGGCGGCCTCCTGCCTGAAGCACTCCATCGAGGGCGACTTCAACATGGTCACCGTGGACGAGGTCGAGAAGCTCGCCGGCGGCGACGGAAGCGGCCGCGTGCAGCGCTGATCCGAACCTAAAACAAGACCCGCCACCGCGAGGTGACGGGTCTTTTCATGCCGTTTCTTTTATTTCAGCACGAACTTGTTGAACTTCTTCTTGCCCTTCTTCACGACCAGGCCTTCGCCGGAGAACGCCTCGGGGCCGTACGCGGCGGCCACGTTGGTGACCTTCTCGCCGTTGACCTCGACGCCGCCCTGCTCGATGTTGCGGCGGCCGTCGGAACGGGTGCCGGCCATCCCGCACTTCTGCTGAAGCGTGATCAGATCGATCATGCCGTTCGTGAAATCCGCATCGCAGAGCTCGGTGGTGGGCATATGCTCGGTGTCGCCCATGCCGGCAAAAAGCGCCTCGGAGGCAGCCTTCGCCTTGTCGGCCTCTTCCTTGCCGTGGACCAGCTCGGTCAGGCTGTAGGCCAGCACGGCCTTCGCCTCGTTGACGCGGCTGGTGCCGATCCAACTCTCCATCCCGGCGATCTCCTCCAGCGGGATGAAGGTAAGCAGCTTCATGCACTTGATCACGTCGGCATCGTCGACGTTGCGCCAATACTGGTAGAACTCGTAGGGAGTGGTCTTCTCGGGATCCAGCCAGACCGCGCCGCTCTGGGTCTTGCCCATCTTCTTGCCCTCACTGTTGAGGAGCAGCGTGATGGTCATCGCGTAGGCGTCCTTGCCGAGCTTGCGGCGGATCAGCTCCGTGCCGCCCAGCATGTTGGACCACTGGTCATCGCCGCCGAACTGCAGATTGCAGCCGTACTTCTGGTACAGCATGTAGAAATCGTAGCTCTGCATGATCATGTAGTTGAACTCCAGGAAGGAAAGGCCCTTCTCCATGCGCTGCTTGTAGCACTCGGCGCGCAGCATGTTGTTGACGGAGAAGCAGGCGCCCACCTCGCGGAGCAGCTCCACATAGTTGAGGTTCAGCAGCCAGTCAGCGTTGTTCACCATGACCGCCTTGCCCTCGGAGAAATCAATAAAGCGGCTCATCTGCTTCTTGAAGCAGTCGATGTTGTGCTGGATGTCCTCTTTGGTGAGCATCTTGCGCATGTCGGAGCGGCCGGAGGGGTCGCCGATCATGCCGGTGCCGCCGCCCAGCAGGGCGATGGGACGGTTGCCGGCCATCTGCAGACGCTTCATCAGGCAGAGAGTCATGAAATGTCCCACGTGCAGGCTGTCCGCGGTGGGATCGAAGCCGATATAGAAGACCGCCTTGCCGTTATCGATCAGGTCGCAGATCTCTTTTTCATCCGTCATCTGGGCGATGAGGCCGCGGGCTTTCAGTTCTTCGGAAATTGTCATAGTAGGTAAAACTCCATTTCGCAATAGTAAAGTCAATTATAGCAAAAACGGCCCTCCTTTGCAAGACCTTTCCCGTCCGGCGCCCGAAAAAAGCCGAAAAAAGCGAAAAAGCAAGTTGACTTTGCGCAGCCGAAGTCATATAATAGCGTTTGTGTCTTAGTGTCCATCTTGCATTTATTGTATTTGGGAGGTTCTACTGTTTCATGGCTAACATTAAATCTGCGAAAAAGAGAATCCTGGTTATCCAGACGAAGACCCTGCGCAACAAGATGATCAAGTCCAGCGTCAAGACCGCCGTCAAGAAGGTCTACGCCGCCATCGAGTCCGGCGATGCCGCTCTGGCGAAGACTGAGCTTCTGAATGCGACCTCCGCCATCGACAAGGCGAAGACCAAGGGTGTCATTCCGAAGAATACCGCTTCTCGTAAGATTTCCCGTCTTGCCAAGGCAGTCGCCAAGATTGCCTGACCTTGGGTCACCCAACAAAATGTAAGAAAAACAGAACCCGCATCCGTCTCGGAGGATGCGGGTTTTTTTGTATCTTTTCACGCCGCGGCGTTGCCCGCCATATGCAGCAAATATCCGATCACCGCGCCCAGGGTGTTCGTGATCACGTCCGTGATGTCGGAGCTCCGGACGGGATTCAGGATCGGCTGCAGCAGCTCGATCGAGAGGCTGACCAGGAGCCCCAGCACGAACACGCCGCAGAAGCCCAGCTTCGGGTGCTTCAGAGGCAGCAGGAAGCCGAAGGGCACAAACATCAGCACGTTCAGCAGAATCTGCCGCCAATAGTCCCCGTAGCCGTGAATCAGGTCGGAAAAGGGGAAAAGATTCATCGAAAAGCCGATGCGGCGGAAGATTCCCGGCAGGTTCACGATCACCGGCGAGAAGGTGATGACCGCCACCGCGCTGAGATAGATGAAAATCAGGGCCGACACGAAAATGCGGGACCGTTTCTCGCGGCTCATGCTCTTGAACTTCCGCCCCGGCTTGAGCCACAGGAGGAACAGCGCGATGATCGCGATCAGGTCCGGGAGAACTCGAAGGAACCTGCTCACGGCTCAGAACTCCAGAAAACCCTTGAGAAGCTTCAGCGTCGCGTAGACGCCGTCCACGTGGCTGCGTTCGTAGCCGTGGCTCGCGTAGACGCCGGGCCCGATCAGACCGTGCTTCACGTCGTAGCCGGCCGCGAGCGTCGCCTCGACGTCGGAGCCGTAGTGAGGATAGACGTCGACGGCGTAGTCGGCGCCCTCGCGGAGCGCGGCCTTCACCAGCCGGTCCGTGACCTCGTAATCGTAGGGGCCGCCGGAGTCCTTCGCGCAGATCGAGACCATGCGCTCGGTGCAGGCGAGACCGTCGCCGATGCAGCCCATGTCCACGCTGACCGCCTCGGTAACGTCCGCGGGGATCGCGGCGGAGCCGCCGTGGCCGACCTCCTCGTAGACCGTAATCAGCGCGTAGACGCGGCGCGACGGGGTCAGGCCGAAATCCTTCAGGAACTTCGCAAAGCACAGGAGAATCGCGACGGAAAGCTTGTCGTCCAGGAAACGGCTCTTGATGTAGCCGCTCTCCGTGATGTGCGCGCGGGGGTCGGGACAGACGATGTCGCCGTTCTGGATGCCGAGCGCCTTGACCTCCTCGGCCGAGTCGGCCTGCTCGTCGATCACCACCTCGACCGAATCGAAGGTGCGCTCGGTCTTGCCGAGCTCGGCGTTCACGTGGGTGGAAGCGTTTTTGAGCTGCAGCGTGCCCTCGTAGACCTTGCCGGCGCGGGTGTAGATCCGGACGTTCTCGGTCTCCACGTTGACCGCGCGCAGTCCGCCGAGGGGCGTGACGCGGAGCCGGCCGTTTCCCTTCACCTCGGCCACCATCGCGCCGAGGGTATCGGTGTGGGCCTCCAGCAGGAGCGCGCCCTCCTCCGCCTCCGGCACCGCGCCGAAGTCCACCAGCACGGCGCCCTTGCGGGTCAGCGACGCCTCATAGCCCAGCGCCCGGAACTGACCGAGCACCCACTCCGCCGCCCGGGCGGTAAAGCCGGTGGGGCTGTCGATTTTCAGAAGCTCGATCGCCTTTTCGGCGGCGTAAAGCGCGTAATCACGGGAAATTTCCATGCTCTTCCTCATTTCACACAGTATTTGTAATAGTTTTCGGACACGACCAGCTGGGCGTTCTTGAACATCGCCGCGACCTTCTCGTTCATCGCCTTCACGTATTCGTCCGTGAAGACCTCCTCGTAGCCCTCGCGGACCGTCCGGGTATTCATGTTGGGGTTGTACTCGCCCGCGGCGGTGATCCAGCTGTAGCCGTTGCCGTTGTCGCGGAACACGACCAGCGGCTGACGGCTGTCCGGATCGGCCGCGTCGTAGCTTCCGTCGAGGATATCGCGGCCGGAGTACAGGCGGGAATCATATTCGAGCCCGAACAGATTGCACAGCGTCGGCGCGATATCGATGGAGCTGCAGGGCTCGTCCACCTGAATGGGCGCCTCCATCGAGCCGCACCAGATGAAAAGGCCGTTGCGGTAATGATTCAGGTCCTTGCTGGAGGTGGAGCCCGAAAGTTCCTTATAGCTGTACTGGTACCTGCTCTGCCAGAGATTATAGGGATAATGGTCGGCGGTCAGGACGATCACGGTATCGTCCGCGAGCCCGTTCGCCTCCAGCTGCTCCAGCAGATAGCCGATGGCCCAATCCAGTTCGACCTGAGTCGCAAAGTAGCCCTGGACCGCCTCGTTGTAGCCCCGCACCTTTTCGAAGGATTGGATATATTCCTTGTTCTTGCCGGCGATCGCGTTGCCCATCCAGGTGTAGTTGGCGTGACCGCTGACGGTCATGTAGTAGGTATGGAAGGGAACGCCGGTCTTCTTATATTCTTTGATATACCCGGAGACCGTGGCCTGCATCATTTCCAGGTCAGAGTTCGGCCAGGTGGAATGAGGCAGGACCAGACCGTTGCCGAGGCCCTTGTAGTCATAGCCCAGGTTCGGGTGCGTCTTGTCGCGGTCATAGTAATCGTAGCCGTGATCATGGAACGCGTAGGCCTTGTAGCCGTCCTGCTTCTTCAGCAGATGGGCCAGCGAATAAGGCATCGCGTTCTTCTGCGAGGCGACGAAGGAGGTATCGCTGCCGATCCAGGTGGGGATGAGGCCCGTCAGCACCGCGAACTCGCCGCCGGTGGTGGACTGACCCCAGTCCGGCTGATAATAATTCGTGAATTGGAAGCCCTCGGTCGCCAGCCGGTACAGGTTCGGGGTGATCTCCGGGTCGACGGCGTAATGGCTGAACGCCTCCGCGCAGATCAGGATCAGGTTCTTGCCCTCGAACATGCCGGTGTACTGATTTTTATAGCTGGGCGCGACGGAGCCGAAATAGGCATGCAGGCTCTTCAGCGTGGAATCGGAGGTCGCGGATGCCAGCTTCGAGAAGCTGATGCTGCTGTCCACGTTGGCCCGGAAGGGCTCGAGGTCGTGGCGGACGGCCGGCAGATCCTCGTCGTCCGGCAGCACGGGGCTGCTTTCCGTCGATTCCTCCCTCTCGCCGAACTGCTCGTACTCGTGCCACGAGACCTCCTCCTGCTTCGCCACGGGCCGGCCGAACAGCTTGTACTGATACTCGAGTCGGAAATCGGTCAGCACGCCGAAGCGCGGGATCGCGCCGTTGACCGTGTATTCGTCGGTGTAAGCCGAATGATCCTGCGCGAAAGCGCCGGCCGAGCAGCGAAGCAGCAGCGCGGGCACGGCGGTGCAGAGCAGCGACAGGACCAGCATCCACCAGGAGGGCTTCCGCTTTTCCGGCACGAGTCTCTTCCGGAAGATCAGGAACAGGATCAGCGGGACGAACATCAGCCCGATGAACCAAAGGTTGCCCACGAAGGTGGCGATGGCCTCATCGAGGAAGTCCGACGCGATGGAGCCGCTCATGCTGAGCATGTAGCCCAGCTCGAAGAAGGTGAGGTAATACTGCTTGACGCAGAACTCGGCGGAATAGAGGACGGCGAAGACGGCGAGAAGGATTGCGCGGATCCAGCGGACAGCCTTCGCGGAGGGGATGGCCTCGCCGACGAAGGTGAAGAAGAACGCGAAGCCCAGCGAGAACAGCAGGATGCTGAAAAAAGTCCGGTCGAAAACCGCGGACTCCCCGACCAGCGACTTGAAGAGGAATTCCCAATACAAAATCACCAGGGGCCAGAAGACCCTGCGCACTCCTTCGGGACATATCCTCCCGCGCGTTTTCCGTTCAACAGCCATGTCGTTCCTCCAACAAACTCTTATGGTTGAAATTATAGCATATCTGTCCCCGAAATGCAAAAAAACCGAAGTCCTTAGACTTCGGTTTTGAGAGCGCGAAACGAGATTCGAACTCGCGACCCTCGCCTTGGCAAGGCGATGCTCTACCTCTGAGCCATTCGCGCACGAGTAGCGGAGAAGAGATTTGAACTCCTGACACCTCGGGTATGAACCGAGTGCTCTCGCCAGCTGAGCTACTCCGCCATAATTGGATGGGCCTTCAGGGACTTGAACCCGGGACCAACCGGTTATGAGCCGGATGCTCTGACCAACTGAGCTAAAGGCCCATAATAATGACCCCAACGAGAATCGAACTCATGTTTTCGCCGTGAGGGGGCGACGTCTTAGCCTCTTGACCATGGGGCCTCGCTACAGGCTTTTGCAAGCCGTTTTTGCAAGCGCAAGATAGATAATACCACCTCCCCCCTTCTTTGTCAACGGGATTTTGCCCATTTTTCTGAAAAAAAGAGAAAAATTACGAAAATCCCGGCAAAAAAGGGGGAAAGCAGGCAGTTTTTCCGTTATTTTGCTTCGGGAAGGACCGCGATTGCCTCGATTTCGATCCGGGAGCCCTTGGGGAGCGCGGCGACCTCGACGGCGCTGCGGGCGGGGCAGTCAGAGGTGAAATACTCCGCGTAGACCTTGTTCATCGCGGCAAAATCTCCCATGTCCTTGAGGAAGACGGTGGTCTTCACCACATCGCCGAGGCCGCAGCCGGCCTCCTCCAGGATGGCCTTCAGGTTCTCGAGCGAGCGCGCGGTCAGCTCGCCGATGTCCTCCGAAACGAAGGCGCCGGTCGCGGGATCGACGGGCAGCTGGCCGGACACGAAGAGAAGTCCGCCGGCGGCGACCGCCTGGGAATAGGGTCCGATGGCACCGGGGGCTTTGGCCGAAGCAATGATCTTTTTCATATGTATTCTCCTTTTCATTCTTCAGGAATCAGCTCGACGATGACGAGCTCGGGGCGGTTGAAGACCCGGGGCACCACCGGCGTGCTTTCACGGGCGAGACCGCGGCTCACGATCATCGCGGCGCCGTCCCGCTCATACAGACCGCCGGCGTATTTCGGAAACAGCCCCTGTCCGGGGGCGAAAAGTCCGTTCACCAGAAACGGGATCCGCCACTGTCCGCCGTGCGCGTGGCCCGCGAGGATGAGATCGAAGCCCTTCCGTACGCAGTCCCCGAAGCCTTCCGGCCGGTGCGTCAGCAAAACCGTGAAGGCGCCGCCGTCGCAGGCCTCCGCGGCCCGGTCCAGCTCCTCCGCGTAACTTCCCGGCGCGTCCGGATCGTTCACGCCGGCCACCAAGATCCGCGCGCCCTCCTTTTCGAAGGCCGTCCACTCGCCCTCGAGCACCGTAATGCCGAAGCCGCGCACCTTTTGGATCAGGCGCTCCGGGTCGCCGGTCCAGTTCTCATGGTTGCCGGTCACGTAGAAGCAGGGATAACGCCCGCCCAGATACGCCAGCAGAGTGTCCGCGTTGTCCTCCGGCATTTCATCATCATAGATGTCGCCGGTCAGGACGATCAGATCGGGCTCCGCTTCCTCGATCGCGCGGATCAGGTTCCGCATGTCCCTGCCGTAGCGGCAGGAATGGAGATCTGTCAGCTGCGCGATCCTAAGCGGCGCCGAAAGCTTCGGAGAGGTCATCTCATAGCGCACGGTCCGGAGCCGGGGATCGAGGGCCGCCGCAAGCAGCACGAAAAGGAGAAGAAGCAGGGCAATGAGCCATATCTTCTTTCTCTTCGTCCTTTCCTTTCTTTTCCGCTTTTCCATGCTTTCCTCCGCCGCGTCTCGCGCTTCGCTATGTTTTCCCCATTATACCACCTCCGCGAGGCGTTCTTCAAGCGCGGTTGAAAAAACGGCGGCGGAATGGTACAATCTTTTCGAAAACAACTGTGAAAATACGGAGGAGCCTCATGTTCTGGCTGATCAACTGCCTCATCGGCGTCTGCACCCCGCGGGCGCCGCGACGGCCTCGCGAAGGCGGTCCGACCCCCGGGCTGGACCTTCTTCTGGCGCGTCTGGGCCGGCACGAGACGCCCTCCCCCGAAGAATATCTGCCTGCCGTGCGGCCGGCGGCCGACTGGATCCGCGGACGCTACGACTGCTCCGATTTCCGGGCCGCGAAGCTTCTCTGGCTCGCATGCTCCGGCCAGGTCCCGGAGGACGCGCTCGCGGAGCTCCGGGACGCCCTCCTCGGCATGCGGTACTGGAT
>JAZUHB010000026.1:0-5465 GCA_045641505.1 Bianqueaceae bacterium
CACAACTTTGTCTTATCCGGGTATGAAAAGGCCCTCCGGCTCAAAACCCGGAAGGCCTCTTTTTCTCTTCAGTTCTCTTTCCCCTGCCAGACGGTGACCTGCGGGAAGGGGATCTCGATCCCGCCGGCGTCGAGCGCCAGCTTGAGCTCCCGGTTCAGGATGCGGCGCGCCGTATAGATGTTGGCCTCGTCGACCTTCGCGGTCACCTTGAGATCCACGGAGGATTCGCCGAGTTCCTCGACGCCCAGATAGCTGGGTACCTCGCTGAACTGGTCCGGGTAGCGCTCCGGCAGCGTCTCCAGCATGTCGGTGATCACCTTCTCGGCCTTCACGAGGTCGGCCCCGTAGGCGATGCTCACGATGGAAACCGCGATGGAGGTGACCTCGGAGAGGTTCGTCAGCGTGCGGATGTCGGAGTTGTTTATGATCTTGATGTTGCCGCCGGTATCGGCGATCTGGGTGGACACGATGCCGATGGAGCGGACCGTGCCGCGGAAGCCGTCGACGCTGATGATGTCGCCCACGTAGAAGCGTCCCTCGAACACGATGAACAGCCCGGCAAAAATATCCTCGATGAGGGACTGGGCGCCGAAGCCGACGACCAGGGCCAGAATTCCGAGGCCGGCGATGACGGTCATCACGTCCGCGCCGAGGATGTTCAGACAGTAGATGATGCAGAAGATCGTGATGGCGTAGCGGAGCACGTTGGCCAGAAGGCCCGTCACGGTCGCGGCGCGGCGGTTCCGGCTCTTCACGCGGCCGAACAACAGCTGCAGCAGATAATCGGCCGCGACGCAGCCCGCGATCACCACGATGACCGCCAGGAGCCGGAGCCAGTCGAAGCCGCCGGCCTCACTCTGCACCGGCAGATACTGGCCCAGATAGCTCTCGCGGAAGAGGCCAAGCGCCTCCTGCTGCGCGGGGTTCAGGAAGAACAGCATTTGGGGCCAGCGGATCACGGCGACGATCAGGAGAATGATCAGCGCGCCGATGAGACGCGTCACGGTCTTGTTCCCCGTTTTCTTCGCCGGGGACTTTTTTTCGTTGCTCATGGTATTTCCTTTCTGTCAGAGGTCTGACCTTGTCTCAGTTCGTCCCGTCGAGGGACACCGGAAGGGATACGACACGGACGTATTCGGAAGGACCGGCCGTCGCGTCAGGAGTAAAGGAAGCAGGATAGCACTCGAAGGTAAAGAGGAGATGAACGTCGTACGGGATGTCGAAGGTCGGCGTGAAATAGCCGGTAGCCCCCGTGTAGTTCACGTTCTCCCCGTAATAGTTCGGGTAGTAATCGTAGGGTGTCACGAAGATCCGGAAGGGCACGAAGCCTGCCGCGCGGACCTGTGCGAGGAAGCCGGGGTCGATCGAATAGACGAAGCGGTTCCGGGCCGCGTCCCCCCGGACCGTGAACGCCGCGGCGCCGCAGCGCCGGCAGTAGGTCGGAAGGTTCGGATAATCGCCGACCGGGAAATCGTGGCCGAGGGCCGCGACCGAGTGCGTCTCGCGGGAGACCTCGCCGCCGCAGACCGTGCAGTAGATCACCTCGTCATAGGAGCCGGCCGCGGTGCAGCCCGGGTTCCTGCGGTTCTCGGTGACTGCCTCCTCCGCGGGCGTGTGCGGAAGACGCGGGTCCGCCACGGTCTCCCGCGAGAGCTCCGCGCCGCAGACCGCGCAGCAGACGGTCTCCTCGTGGCTGCCCTCCTCCGCGCAGGTCGCCGGGACGGTGTTCCCGATGACCGGCTCGCCGGGTGTATGGCTGCCGAGGGCCGGGACGGTGATCTTCCCGCGCGAGAGCTCCGCGCCGCAGAGCTCGCAGCGGACGACCGTATCCGCCGTACCGGGTAGGCTGCAGTCGGCATAGACCGGATTCTCCGTCACCGCCTCGCCGGGCACGTGGCCGCCCGCGGGCAGCACCGTCTGCCGGACCGTGCCGCAGACCGAGCAGGTCTCCTCCGCCAGGCCTTCCTCGAGGCAGTTCGGCTCCCGGATCACCACATAGGACGCCGGGTCGTACTGATGAGGCGCCTCCGCCTCGCCCTGCCAGAGCGCGAGGAGCGCCTCCGCGCCGGGCCCGTCCTTCGGCGTGACGACGGCCGGCCGCCGCAGCTCTCCGACTACCTCGCGGATCCGCTCCGCGAAGGGGCCGAGCCTCTCCGGATCGCCGTTTACCGCGATCGCCGCGGCGCCGAGAGTGATCACGAGCACCGCCGCGCCGCCCCGCATCGAGGAACGGAGAAAGCCGCGCAGGTACGCCTCGCGCTTCTTCCGCTTTTCCCCGCGCCTTTCCGCGGCTTCGTCCGCCGCGCCGTCTTCGGCCATGGGTTGATGCTCCCGCAGCCCGACGGAGGTCTCGCAGAAATACGAAACGTCCGGCAGCGCCGCCGTGAACTCCGGCGGCCGCGGGCCGAACTCCTCATGGCCGAGCTCATTGAACTCGGAGCCGTTCGGCGGACTCTGCGTCCGCCCGCGTTCTCTTTTCGCCATGCTCCCTCCTTTTCCGAAAATGAAGATCCGGCGCTCACGCCGAAAGACCGGTCTGAACCGGCGGTCCGGCGAAAACGCCGGATCAGGACGTCAACGCTTGAGATACGCCCCCGCCTTTTCCATTTCCTCCTTCGTCGGGATCAGCGCCGCGTTCCCGTTGTCGGGGAAGCCGAGCGGCAGCATCTTGGAGCCGGAAAAAGCGTGGTAGGGGAAGAACCGCGCGTTCACGCAGTGGGTGAGCCCCGCCGCGATGTCCGCGAAGTTCCGGTAATGTTCGGTTGTGGTGTTCTGACCCGCGAGCAGGATCCCGCGCAGCCAGATTTCCGCGCCCAGCCGGTCGGCCAGCCGCAGATTGGACAAAATCAGAGAAAGGTCGCCGCCGCAGTTTTTGCGGAAGCGGTCCGGGTCGGTGTCCTTCAGGTCCCAGAGGAAGTGGTCGCAGAGCGGGACGAGCTCGGGCAGATACGCCGGATCGAAGACGCCGCAGGTCTCGACCGCCGTGCCGAGCCCCGCCTCCTTCGCCTCGCGGAGAAGACGAAGCGTCGCTTCCGGCTGGAACATCGGCTCGCCGCCGCTCACGGTGAGGCCGCCCTTCGCGCCGTAGAACGCCTTGTCCTTCAGCGCCTCGGCGACGATCTCGCCGGTCTCCATCGGGCGGGAGATCGCGGTGAGGGCCTCGTTCGGGCAGACCGAGACGCAGGGTTCGCCGCAGTACGGCGCCAGGCATTTCCTCCGGTCGAAGCGGTGCTCGCCTTCCTCCGTGAAGGAGTGGGCGCCCGCAGGGCAGAGGGCCTCGCAGCCGCGGCAGCCGAGGCAGCGGCTTTCGTAGAAGAGCGGCGCGCGCAGATGCGCGGCGGTCTCGGGATTATGGCACCAGAAGCAGTGCAGCGGGCAGCCCTTCAGGAACACGGTGGTCCGGATGCCCGGCCCGTCGTGCGTGCAGAAGCGCTGGATCTCCGTGACCTCGATCTTCATTTGATCCCCGTCTCCGCCTGCAGGATGATGCCGTTCTGCCACTCCTCGGAGAGGGTGACGAAGCGGGCGTTCCAGCCGGAGACACGCACCGACAGGGTGCGGTAGTCATCCGGATTTTCCTGGGCCCGGCGCAGTGTCTCGGCGTCGAGCACGTCGATCTGCAGGAACGAGCCGCCCAGCAGCGCGAAGGCGCGGTAGAGCGACGCGATGGCCTCGAGGCCCTCCTCGCCCTCCACGGAGGTGGGCAGGAGCCGCAGGTCCAGGGCCGCGCCGTTGGGCAGGTCGGCCAGCGGCAGGCGGCAGTAGGATTTGATGATGGCGGTGGCGCCTTCGGTGTCGGTGCCGGGGGTGGGCGAAGCATTCGGCGCCAGAATCGCGCCCTTCTTGTACCCGTGAGGCACCGCCAGACGGTGCTCGGCGTAATGGATCTGCCGGCCGAAGGTGGAGATGCCGGCGGGGAAGCGGTAGCCGGTGCGGCCGGTGAGCGCGCGGCACTCCGCGGCGAACACGGACAGGCAGCGGTTCGCCAGCTCGTCGACCTCCTCGTTGTCGTTGCCGAAATAGCGGATATGGGTGCGGGCGTAGGCCTGCAGGGTCTCGTAGCCCTCCCAGTTCGCGGCCAGGGCGCGGATGAGCTCGGTCATCGTCACCTTCTTCTCGTCGAAGACGAGCTTCTTGATGGCGTAGAGCGCGTTCACCATGTCCGCCATGCCGCCGATGTGGTTCGCGTTCAGGACGTAGCGGGGGCCGCCCTCCCAGTAGTTCAGGCCCTTGTCGATGCAGCCCTGCTCGAAGACCGAGACAGCGGTGCAGGGGTCGAATTTATTGAATTTCTGCGGATCCTCCTTCGTGAAATAGGGGGCGCGCTCGTCGAAGCAGACCTGCACGTCCCGGGCGATGTCGCGGCAGGCCGCCTCGAACACCTTCTCGAAGCTGTCGTAGCTCTCGTAGACCGCGATCGACTCGGGGTCGAGGGCGTAGTTGCGCAGGGTGCCCTCGGTGAGGGTCTTCAGGCTGTCGTAGGCCGAATAGCGGAAGAAGGTCTTGCCGGGCACCTGGACCTCCCAGCAGCCGTCGTTCGCGAAGGAACGGGCCTCGGAAAGCTCGTAGCCCTGTCTCAGGAAGCCCTCGATGATGGTCTTCTCGCCGTAGGCCGCCAGCGCGCCGCCGCCGAAGCGGGTGACGCTCGCCATCCGCGCGAGGAGCTCCTCGGGCGTGTTCTCATTCAGGCGGACGGAGGTCGGGAAGTCGGCGATGCCGGTCTCCTCGAGGATGTCGAGCACCAGGTAGGTGACGGCGTTGGTGACCTCTTTCCCGTCGGGGTCGATGCCCGCGAGCACCAGGTTCTGATAATGCTGCGCGTCGCCGCTGTCGAAATGACCGCCGCCGACCCACTCGCAGCCCTTGATGAAGAAGTGTCCCATCAGCTCCCGCGCCTCGTCGAGGGTGAGGGTGCCGTCGGCGAGATCCTTCTCCAGGAACGGGCCGAGCATCCAGTCGATGCGGCCGAAGCCGGGCCAGTTGCCGCAGAGGCGCAGGAACGCGAAGACCATCCAGATCGACTGAAGGGCCTCGTGGAAGCTCCGGGGCGTTCCGAAGGGCACCTGACGGAGGTTCTCTGCGCTCTTCGCGTAGACGGCGGCGTAGCGGCCGCCCTCCGCCGCCTTTGCCTCGAGGGCGTCGATATAGCGGCCGTGCCAGACGCGGAAGGCCTTGAGGAACCGGTCGCAGCTCTGCCAGAAGCGCAGCCGCCGCTCCGGGACGTCGGCCATGCCGGCCGCCGCGCCGATCGTGGGACCGCCGAAGACGTCGCCCAGCCGGTGATTCGCCTGATCCGGCGTGATGCCCGCGTACTCGGGGCTCGCCGCGGCCATCGCGAGCTTCTCCGCGACCTGGTGCTCCAGATCCGCCACGCCGTTTCGGATGACGGAGGGGAAGTCCACGGTCAAATGGCTCACGCTGAAAAAGACCTGCTCGCCCTTGTAGGTGGTAGGCACGCGGTGGTA
>JAZUHB010000027.1:0-4813 GCA_045641505.1 Bianqueaceae bacterium
GACGGATTTGGGGCGCGGAGCCGGGATTTCCGGGGGCTCGGATCGGCAATAAAAAACCCGCGCCTGCTCACGCTTTGCCGTGAGCCGCGCGGGGGGTATTTTTTGGGGGGCTTGCGCCGCTGCTTCGTCTCATTTTTTCCGCACTTTTTCCGGATTTGCTGTCAAAACCGACGAAAACGTGCGATTTGACAGAAACCGGAAAATCACTTTTCCGCGGAGTCTGTCAAAACCGCGGCTTTGACCCGGATTTGACAGAGATTGGATGCATCGAAACTGCCATTTGGGCAGACAGCTGTGCCGGGGGGACGGTTCTCGAAGGAAACTGCCCATTTTTATGCATCAAATCTATGGCAAATGATTATCAGAAGTGCCTTTTTGACAGACTCTCCGAAAAAGCATCTCCGCGGCTTCTGTCAAAAATCGTGTTTTTCCGGAATTTGACAGACGAAAACGAAAAAGAGCCTCAAAAACGGGACGAAGCCCGGCCGCCTGGCTGCCTCGTCTCAGCTCCGGACGTTCGGCTGCCTCGTCTCAGCTCCGGCCGCCTGTGAGCCTCGGCGGCTCCGCGAGCCCGGTCGGCCGCAGCCCGTAGCGCGCGGTAAACTGCGCGCTCTTCCGGCAGTAGTAGAGGCGCGGCGCGTCCGTCTTGCGGAAGCGGTCGCGGACGTGGACCGGCCCGAAGGCGTTCTCCTGCGAAATATAGCAATCGGTCTCGAGCACGGCGGGACCGGGCACGGTCGGAAAGTCTGCCGTGTACGGCGCGCCCCAGACGGTCTTTTCACCGGAGCCACGGCCGTCATTCTCCTGCCCGGCGGGGCGTCGGCTGTCAGAATTCTGCCCGGCGACGCGGACGCCCAGCAGCGCCGCCCGGTAGCGGAACCCGGCCGAAACGAAGCCTCCGGGGGCATCGAAATCCGTCAGATAGGTGAAAACACCGCTGTAGAACGGGAAGCCCTGCCCGGTGAGCGAGCCGTACGAAACACGCTCGGGAAGCGGCGCGACGCGGAAACGACGGCTGCCGTACACGCCGAAGCGGCCCGTGAGGAAGCAGTTTTCCAGACGTGAATAGGCACCGAAGGGGATGACCGCGCGGATGACATTACTTCCTTTTTTAAGGCGGATCGGGTATTTTTTCAGGCACTTGTCGAGGTAGAAGCCGGACGGACCCGCCGACGCCTCGCGCCCGTTGACCGTGAGCCGTTCAAGCTCGTGCTCGGTGACGAAGAAGGCGTCCGTGCCGAACTCGCTGCGGACGCGGAAGAAAAGCTCGACGGGCTCGGTGGCGCTTTCCGTGTGAAGCCACGGCTGCAGGTTCGGGTCGTACGGGCCGAGGCCCAGAAGACGGCGCAGCCGGTCGGTCTGCCGCAGCAGGAAGGCTTGCGGAAGCCGCAGACCGCGCACCCCTGCGGCGCAGCGGTCCAGCAGCAGGGCGTTGTCCTCGCGCAGAGAGAAGCGCGCGGTCGGAGCGATGGGCAGCGGCGCATCGGCCGTCTCGGGCAGCGGCGCATCGGCCGTCTCGTCGCACGGTCCTTCCTCCGTCCGCCCGGCGCTCCGCAGCCCCTCGTCCAGCGAAAGCAGGAAGCTGTCATGGTCGAAGCCGGACAGGCGGATGCGGGTGACACCGTCGCCCTGCCGGTACTCGACCGGGCGTGTCTCGCCCGAAAGCGTGTCGAGAAGCGCCGGCGCGGCGTTCCCGGGGACCGTCACCGTGATGCCGGCGCGGCGCGGCGTCATGTCATTCCGGAAGCAGGCGTCCTCGCGGGCCGGGCGGGCAAGGAGCAGATAGCGGCGGCCGCGGTCATCCGCGCGCAGGGTGCCGAGGTATTCGTCCGAATCGACCTCGAACAGCCGGAAGGGCGCGAGGTCCGCAAAGAGCTTCTCCGGGTTTCGGGGGTCGAGATGAAAAACGGGACGTCTCGCCGAGAAGACGGCAAGGACCGCCTCGGTGCTTTCGCGCAGCCGGCGGACCTCCGGCACGACGAGGACGCCGTAGCGCTCCGCAAGCGAGGGATCCGCCTCCAGCAGGCTCTCCGACAGGAAATCGAAGCTGATGTGGCGGAAGAGCAGCTCGCGGCACAGGGTCTGGAAGGAACGGTCGAGCGCGCCGTCCAGCGTCAGCCAGTAGCTCTCGATCGGGTGGATGACGCCGACGCGGACCAGCTCACGCGTGCCGGCGAGAGCCTCGTTCTGCCGGGCGAAATGGTCCTCGAGCAGCCGGAGCTTCCCGTGCCAGGCGCTCTGATAATTGAAGGAGGGGGGATAATCGCGCTTGCCCTCACCCTTGTAGCTGTAGAGGGCCAGGTGCGGGACACGCAAAGAAACGCCAAGCGCGCGGAGCCAGTCGCCCTCCTCTTTGAAGCGTGAAAAATCGCTGTCGATGGAGGCGGCGCCGTAGAGCTCGCAGATCACGTCGGGCTTGCCCAGCTGGGCAGCGACCGAGCTCACCTGCTTGGCGGTCGTATATTCGTGTGTATCGCTGAGAATGTCGAAGCCGGGGAGGTCGAAGCAGGCGTAGTGCGCCATCGCTTCGCCGTTCGAATGGGTCTGGCCGGCGAGGGTCCGCTCGTCGCACATGTGGCCGGCGCAGAGGAAGCCGTGCGCGTGGCACCAGTCGGCGATATTGCGCGAGTAGGCCGCGACGAAGCGCTCCGTCTTGAGACGGTGGTAGCGGTAGCGCGCCTCGGAGAGACTGCCGTCGGCAAAGTCGAAGAAGAGCTCCGGCAGACGGTCGAGCAGCGATTCCCCGTAGGCAGCGAGATAGCTGTCCTCGAAACCGTCCGTCCAGGCCGTGACCGCGTCACGGCGGACATCCTTCGGGATCCGGGCGGCCTTGAGCTGCGGCTCGTCGGTGAAGATGAAGCGGATGACGCCGTCCGCGGCGCCGCCGACGGCCTCGGCGTAGCGGTCGTAGGTCACGCGGAGGAATTCGTCGACGGCCTCCTTGTCGAGAACGTTCACATAGGTTGCGCCGTCGTAGCGGGAGCTCGGCGCCTCGACGCACTGATAGGCATAGAAGCGGAGGCCCTTTTCATGCGAGTAGTTCCGGTCCGCGAGGCGGTTTCCGTCCATCGCGAGGCGGTACGCGGGGAGAAGCCGGGTGCCCTCCGTCTGGATGCCGTCCTCGAAGACGGCGTCCTCCCGCCGCGGCTTCCGTGTGAACAGAAGCCAGCGCCGGCTGAATCTGCGGTTTTTCGTGACGAAGCCCCCGCCGTAGCCGCTCGGCCACCGGTCCTCGTCATAGAGGCCGAGGTACATGCCCCGCTCGCCGCAGCATTCGGCGCAGAAGCGGACCGCGTCCATGAATTCGTCGGAAAGATAGGGCGTTTCGAGTCCGACGCGCGCGTGCGGGACAGCGCCGCCGAAGCCCATCTCTTCGAAAATGCCGCACTGCCGCCGAAGCTCGTCCTTCTCCAGCCGCCCGTTCCAGGCATAGAAGGGGAGGGAGCGGTATTTCATTTCGGGATTGCGAAAGCTCATGGGACCTCCTGTTTCGGAAAGAGGATGCCGCCGGGCGGCTTATTCCTCCTTCATCCGGTGGAAGCCGCGGCCCTTGCCGTAGACGCCGGCGACCTCGGAGACGCTCATGAAGGCGGCGGGATCGATGCGGTTCACGATGCCCTTGATCCGCGGCACCTGCCAGGAGGAGACCACGCTGTAGACCAGGTGGTTCGGCTCGCCGGTGTAGGCGCCCCGGGCGTCGAGCACGGTCACGCCGCGGCCGACCTCGCTGAGGATCGCCGCGGAGATCTCGTCCTCCTTCTCGGTGACGATGAAGAGCGCGCGCCGCTTGTCGATGCCCTCGTTCACGTAATTGTTCACGACGGTGGACACGATGACCGCGGCCAGGGTGAGGACCGCGATGTCGATGCCGTCGATGAAGGCAAAGATGAAGAAAAGCACCGCGTTGAACACGAGGGCGGAGAGCCCCATGCTGACCGCGAAATATTTGTTGAGAAGCCGGGAGATGATGTCCATGCCGCCGGTCAGTCCGCCGCCGCGGAGGATGATGCCGACGCCCGCGCCGTAGATCGCGCCGCCCAGGAGGACGGTGGTCAGGTCGCTTTCGAAGGGAAGCTCGAAGCGGCCGATGAACTCCACGGCCAGCGAGAACACGACGGTGCCGAAGATGCAGATCCACAGCGACCGCCGCCCCATCATCTTCCAGACCAGGAAGAACAGGGGAACGTTCAGCAGAAAGTAGACCAGGGACAGATTCCAGCCCAGGGTATAGTTGAAGAGCAGACTGAGCCCCGTGAAGCCGCTGCTGAGCAGGTGGGAGGGCACGAAGAACAGATTGGTGGCCAGCGCGCAGAGGACGCTGCCGACGACGGTGGAGAGGGCCGCGATGCCGAGCGACCGAAGCTCTTCTTTATCCGGTTTTTTCATGAAGGAAGGCCTCACTGAAAAAATTTCGCTCCGTCCGACGCGAAATCCGCGGACGAAAACGCCGTTATTGTACGCCTGCTGATTGTATTTTACAAGTACACAGTCTGCACAATCTTTCGCGAAATGCGGCTCTTTTCTATGACAAATCGCGCGGAAGGTGGTATAATGGCCGGGAAGTACTCTGTATGCCGATCAACGAAGAAAAGGGGAACCCACATGAACAGTGCTCAGATCAAGGAAAAGGCGGACCTGCTCAAGGCGAACATGGAGAAGGTCATCGTCGGAAAGGGCCCGGTCATCGAGCTCGTGCTGACGGCGCTTCTGGCGCAGGGCCACGTGCTTCTGGAGGACGTGCCCGGCACCGGTAAGACCATGCTGGCCAAGTCCCTGGCGCGCTCCGTCGCGACGGATTTCAAGCGCATCCAGT
>JAZUHB010000028.1:0-3480 GCA_045641505.1 Bianqueaceae bacterium
CCTGCGGCAAATAATAACGCGGCCCTGCGGGCCGAATAACGGGCCTGCGGCAAATAATAACGCGGCCCTGCGGGCCGAATAACGGGCCTGCGGCCCTAATAACACGGCCCTGCGGGCCGAATAACAACAGGTGTTATTGCGCCGAAGGCGCCGTTATTCCGGCTCCGCCGGCCGTTATTGCGCGAAGGCGCCGTTATTCCGCCCTTCGCCGTTATTTCGGCTCCGCCGGTCGTTATTGCGCGAAGCGCCGTTATTGCGCCGAAGGCGCCGTTATTCCGGCTCCGCCGGCCGTTATTCCACTTTTCGCCCTTCTTGCGCCTATGGCGCCAAAATAAAACAAGGAGAATCCACCATGCCCAAATCACAGTACGTCGACCCGAACAAAGTCTTCGAGCCTGAATTCATCCATTTCAACGACATTCCGGTCTGCCAGTACAAGAAGACCCTCAAGCAGGAAGTCAAGGAGTACGGCAAGGACGAGCTGATGCGCATCTATCACGACATGCGCACCATCCGCGAGTTCGAGACCATGCTGAACGACATCAAGACCAAGAGCGAGTACAACGGCGTTGCCTACAACAACCCCGGCCCCGCCCATCTGTCCATCGGTCAGGAAGCCTCCGCCGTCGGCGAAGCCTACTGCCTCGACATCGAAGACCTGACCTTCGGTTCTCACCGCAGCCACGGCGAGATCCTGGCCAAGGGCCTTTCCTCCATCCAGAAACTGGATGACGAGAAGCTGTATCAGATCATGAAGGACTTCCTGGGCGGCGCCACCCTCAAGGCCGTCGAGGAGAACATGCCCAAGACCACCGTCAAGGAGCTCGCGCAGAACTTCCTGCTGTACGGCGCGCTGGCTGAGGTCTTCGCCCGCACCACCGGCTTCAACAAGGGTCTCGGCGGCTCCATGCACGCCTTCTTCATCCCCTTCGGTATCATGCCCAACAACGCCATCGTGGGCGGAAGCGGCCCCATCGCCGTCGGCGCCGCGCTCTACAAGCGCTCCAACAAGAAGCCCGGCATCGTCGTGGCCAACTACGGCGACGGCGCCTGCGGCCGCGGTCCCGTGCTCGAAGCCATGAACTTCGCCAACATGGACCAGATCAAGAAGCTCTGGGGCACCACCGACAACGGCAACAACGCCGGCATGCCCATCCTCTTCAACGTCTTCGATAACTTCTACGGCATGGGCGGCCAGACCCGCGGCGAGACCATGGGCTTCGACATGCCCGCCCGTCTCGGCGCCGGCTTCGATCCGGACCAGATGCACGCCGAGCGTGTCGACGGTTACGATCCTCTGGCCGTGATCGACGCGGTGCGCCGTCAGAAGGAGCTGCTGCTGGCCGGCAAGGGCCCCGCGCTGCTCGACGTCGTCACCTACCGCGTGTCCGGTCACTCTCCCTCCGACAGCTCCACCTACCGTACCCCCGAGGAGATCGAGGCCTGGAAGGAAGCCGATCCCATCAAGCGCTACCGCGATAAGATGGTCGCCGGCGGCGTCGCGAAGGACGAAGAGTTCGCCGCGATCGACGAGAAGGTCGTCGCCCGCATGACCGCCATCATCAAGCTGGCGATCGACGACACCATCAGCCCCCGCATGGACCTCGAGAAGGACCCCGATGCCATCGCGAACATCATGATGAGCAACCAGAAGGTCAAGTCCATGGATCCCGGCCGCGAGGCTGAGATGCTGATGTCCAAGGACGAGATGCCCCGCGTCAAGGAGATGAAGGGCAAGGTCCGCAAGGCCACCAATCCCGACGGCACCCCCGTCTCCAAGATGAAGACCTACAACATCTGCGACGGTCTGGCTGAGCCGATCATCGACAAGCTGTACGACGATCCCACCCTGATCATCTACGGCGAAGACAACCGTGACTGGGGCGGCGCGTTCGGCGTCTACAAGAAGATGACCGAGGCAACTCCCTACCATCGCTTCTTCAACTCTCCCATCTCCGAGAGCGCGATCGTCGGCTCCGCGGTCGGTTACGCCATGTGCGGCGGCCGTGCCATCGTCGAGCTGATGTACGCCGACTTCATCGGCTGCGCCGGCGACGAGATCTTCAACCAGATGGCCAAGTGGCAGTCCATGAGCGCCGGCATCCTGAAGATGCCCATCGTGCTCCGCGTTTCCGTCGGCTGCAAGTACGGCGCGCAGCATTCTCAGGACTGGACCGCGCTGACCGCGCATATCCCCGGCCTGAAGGTCATCTTCCCCGCGACCCCCGCGGACGCGAAGGGCATGATGACCAGCGCCCTCGAAGGCACCGACCCCGTCGTCTGCTTCGAGTCCCAGCTGATCTACGGCATCGGCGAGCAGTTCCGTGAGGACGGCGTGCCCGAAGGCCACTACGAGATCACCCTCGGCGAGCCCGACGTGAAGGTCAAGGGTAAGGACGTCACCATCCTGACCATCGGCGCCGTGCTGTACCGCGCGCTGGAAGCTGCCAAGAAGCTGAAGGAGGAGTACGGTCTGGAGGCCGAGATCATCGACGCCCGCTCCATCGTGCCCTTCAACTATCAGCCGGTCATCGACTCCGTCAAGAAGACGGGCCGCATCGTGATCGTCGGCGACGCCTGCGAGCGCAACTCCGTGATGCGCGACATGGCCTCCAACATCACCGAGATGGCCTTCGATTATCTGGACGCGCCTCCCGTGGTCGTCGGTTCCCGCAACTGGATCACCCCCTGCAAGGAGCTCGACAAGTACTTCTTCCCCCAGCCCGATTCCATCATCGACGCGATCTGCGAGAAGATCCTGCCCCTGGCCGGCCGTGTGCCCACCCACAACTTCACCACGCTCGAGAAGGTCGAGCGGGCGAAGAAGGGTGTCTGATCTCCCACAATCCGCAACGCAAAAACCGCCGGGATCATTCCCGGCGGTTTCTTTTTGTTAGTCCGAAGCGGCGGGGGCGAAGGCCCTTCGCCGTCACGAGGGGAAGACAGGCAGCTGGACCTCCGTCAGCCACTCCTCGGGCGTTTCCTTGTTCCAGATCCCGTCGATGTAGCATTCGCGGGCGAGCCCGGCGGGCTTGTAGCCGTTCTGCTCGGCGTACTTCATGAGGAACGCGTAGGCCTCGCCGATGGCTTCGTAGGGGCCCTTGTGGTACAGGCTCAGCACCTTCGCGGCCGGAAGGGTCTCGAAGCGAATCGTGTCGTTTCCCTGCCCGAACGCGGTCACGGCCTCGCGGTGGCGGACCCGGATGTCAGTCTCGCGGTACTCGCCGTCGAGGTACTCGCAGAACTCGTAGGGCGGTTCCGCGCAGCGAAGCCCCGGGTTCAGCCGCAGGCACTCCTGTCCCACGGACGGGATCCACTGCATGGCGTCCGAATACGCCTCGAGCACCGTTTCCGCGGTGTAGACGGTCATCTCCGGGATCGTTTTTTCAGTCACCTGATACTTCATCTCTTTGTCCTCCAGAATCGATTGAATTATGGAAAGACGGGCATCGATCGTCTGCCGTTCCTTCGCCAGCGCGC
>JAZUHB010000029.1:0-5433 GCA_045641505.1 Bianqueaceae bacterium
CCCTTCGAACCCACCGGCGACCAGCCGGAGGCGATCCGCGACCTGGTCGAGGGCTTCCGCTCCGGCAATACCCGGGAGACGCTCCTGGGCGTCACCGGAAGCGGCAAGACCTTCACGATGGCCAACGTCATCCAGGCTCTCGGCAAGCCCACCCTGGTCCTGGCGCACAACAAGACCCTGGCGGCTCAGCTCTACGGCGAATTCAAGGCATTCTTCCCCGAAAACGCGGTCGAGTATTTCGTCTCCTACTACGATTACTATCAGCCCGAGGCGTACATTCCCCAGAGCGATACCTACATCGAGAAGGACAGCGACATCAACGACGACATCGACAAGCTGCGCCATTCCGCCACCGCCGCGCTCTGCGAGCGGAGCGACGTGATCGTGGTCTCCAGCGTTTCGTGCATCTACGGTCTGGGCGACCCCATCGACTACAACAGCATGACGCTGTCGCTCAGGCCCGGCATGACGCGCGACCGCGACGAGGTCATCAAGCGTCTGGTGGAACTTCAGTACGAGCGGAACGACATGGTGCTCGAGCGCGGCTCCTTCCGGGTGCACGGCGACGTCCTGGACGTGGTCCCCATCGCGGAGGAGAAGAGGGCCTACCGGGTCGAGTTCTTCGGCGACGAGGTGGACCGCATCTCCCTGCTCGACACCCTGACCGGCGAGCTCCTCGGCACGGTGGAGCACATGCTGATCTTCCCCGCCTCCCACTACGCGATCTCGCGCGAGAAGATGGAGGCGGCCCTCGTCCGCATCGGGGAGGAGCTCGACGTCCGCGTGAAGGAATTTATCGCGGAGGATAAGCTTCTGGAGGCCCAGCGCATCCGCGAGCGCACCAACTTCGATATCGAGATGCTCCGCGAGACGGGCTTTTGCTCCGGCATCGAAAACTACTCGAGACATCTGGCGGGCCGGCCCGAGGGCAGCATGCCCTACACGCTCCTCGACTACTTCCCGAAGGATTTCCTGCTGATCGTGGACGAGTCCCACATGACCATCCCGCAGGTCCGCGGCATGTACAACGGGGACCGTTCCCGCAAGACCACCCTGGTGGACTACGGCTTCCGCCTGCCCTCCGCCAAGGACAACCGCCCGCTGAACTTCACCGAGTTCGAGGGCAAGCTGAACCAGGTGATGTTCGTGTCGGCCACCCCCGGCGAATACGAGGCGGCCCATTCCACGCTGACCGCCGAACAGATCATTCGCCCGACGGGTCTGCTGGACCCGCTCGTGGAGGTCCGGCCGATCCGCGGACAGATCGACGACATCGTCGGGCTCCTCAGGGAGCAGGCGGAGCGCGGCGAGAAGACGCTCATCACCACCCTGACCAAGAAGATGGCCGAGGACCTGACGGACTACCTGAAGGCCGCCGGCATCAAGGTCAATTACCTGCACAGCGACATCGACACCCTGGAGCGGCTGGAGATCGTCCATGACCTGCGCACGGACGTGTACGACGTGCTGGTGGGCATCAACCTGCTGCGCGAGGGCCTCGACATTCCCGAGGTCTCGCTGATCTGCATCCTCGACGCGGACAAGGAGGGCTTCCTCCGTTCGCACGTCTCGCTGATCCAGACGATCGGCCGCGCGGCCCGCAACGTCAACGGCCACGTCATTCTCTACGCGGACGAGATCACCGGCTCGATGCAGCGGGCGCTCGACGAGACGAACCGCCGCCGCTCGATCCAGCAGGCCTACAACGAGGCCCACGGCATCACGCCGAGGAGCATCGTGAAGGAGGTCCGCGACGTCATCGCGGTGACGAAGCCGGTCGCCCCGAAGAAGGACGACGCGGTCGAGATGGCCGAGTCCCTGAGCCCGGCCGAGCTTCGGAAGCAGATCGCTTCGAAGGAAAAGGCGATGCAGCGCGCGGCCTACGAGCTCCGCTTCGAGGACGCCGCCGCGCTTCGCGACGAAATCATTTATCTAAGGCAGATGCTGGCCCGCGACTGAGCGGGCGGTCTGCGTTTACAGAGGCAACATGGAAGAAAACAGCTACATCCGGGTGCGGGGCGCGAACGAGCACAACCTCAAGGGGCTCGACGTCGACATCCCCCGCAACAAGCTGGTGGTGGTGACGGGCCTTTCCGGCTCGGGCAAATCCTCCCTGGCTTTCGACACGGTCTTCGCGGAAGGACAGCGGCGCTACATGGAGTCGCTTTCTTCGTATGCCCGGATGTTCCTCGGTCAGATGGAAAAGCCCGAGGTGGAGAGCATCGAGGGCCTTTCGCCCGCAATCGCCATCGACCAGAAGACGACCTCGAAGAACCCCCGTTCCACCGTCGGTACCGTCACCGAGATCTACGATTATCTGCGTCTGCTGTACGCCCGCATCGGCATCCCGCACTGCCCGCAGTGCGGCCGGGTGATCGAGCGGCAGTCGGTGGATCAGATGGTGGACGCGGTGCTGGCGCTCCCCGAGGGCAGCCGCATCCAGATCCTCGCGCCCGTCGTGCGCGGCCGCAAGGGCCAGCATGAAAAGCTGCTCGAGAAGGCCCGCAAGGACGGCTACGTCCGCGCCTACGTGGACGGTGAGCTCCGCCAGCTCGAGGAAAAGATCGAGCTCGACAAGAACCAGAAGCACGCCATCGAGATCGTGGTCGACCGTCTGATCGTGAAGAGCGGAATGGAGAAGCGCCTTTCCGAGTCCGTCGAGAACGCGCTGGCCCTCGCCGAGGGCCTGATGATGCTCGACAACGGCGGCGAGCGGAGGATCTTCAGCCAGAACTACGCCTGCCCCGACTGCGGCGTGAGCATCATGGAGCTGCAGCCGAGACTTTTTTCCTTCAACAATCCCTACGGCGCCTGCCCGCACTGCCTCGGCATCGGCGTGCTCCGCAAGATGGACCCGGAGCTTCTGATCCCGGATCCCGGCCTTTCCATCAACCAGGGCGCGATTGCGGCCCCCGGCTGGGGCTCCGTGCATCAGCCCGACAGCTATTCCGGCAAGCTCTTCCGGAAACTGTCCGAGGCCCATCATTTCAGCCTCGACACTCCGTTTTGCGAGCTGCCGGAGGAGATCCGGAAGATCATCCTGTACGGAGACCGCGACCTTTCCTTCACGATGGAGTATGAGGGCCGCTTCGGCCGCCGCAGCTACGACATGACCTTCGAGGGCGTCGTGAACATCATGAACCGCCGCTACGAGGAGACGCCCGAGACCTTCCGCGCCGACTACGAGGAGTTCATGAGCTCCACGCTCTGTCCCGTCTGCAAGGGCCAGCGGCTCCGTCCCGAGGCCCTCGCCGTCACCGTGGCGGGCCTCAACGTCTCGCAGCTGACCGAGCTTTCCATCGGGGACGCGCTGCCGTTCTTCGAGAGCATCCGGCTCACGGAGCGCGAGGAGATGATCGCGCACCAGATCCTCAAGGAGATCCGCGCGCGGCTCACCTTCCTGAATAACGTCGGGCTCGGCTACCTGACCCTCAGCCGCACGGCCGGCACCCTGTCCGGCGGCGAGGCGCAGCGCATCCGGCTGGCGACGCAGATCGGCTCGGGCCTCATGGGCGTCCTCTACATCCTGGACGAGCCCAGCATCGGTCTCCACATGCGCGACAATTCCAAGCTGCTCGACGCGCTGAAACGGCTGCGCGACCTGGGCAACACCCTGCTGGTGGTCGAGCATGACGAGGAGACCATGCGGCAGGCCGACCACATCATCGACATCGGTCCCGCGGCCGGCATCCACGGCGGCACCCTGGTCGCCCAGGGCACGGCGGAGGAGATCATGCAGAACCCCGCGTCGGTCACCGGCGATTACCTGAGCGGACGCCGGGCCATCCCGATCCCCTCGGAGCGCCGCGCGCCCGGCGAGCACTGGCTGCGTCTCCGCGGCGCCCGGATGAACAATCTGAAGGGCACCGATTTCGATATCCCGCTCGGGCTCTTCGTTTGCGTGACCGGCGTCAGCGGCTCCGGCAAGAGCACCTTCGTCAACGAGATCCTGTACAAGGCCCTCGCCCGCAAGCTCAACCGCGCGCGGGTGAAGCCCGGCCCCTACGAAAGTCTCAGCGGCACCGAGGCGCTCGACAAGGTCATCGTGATCGACCAGTCGCCCATCGGCCGCTCGCCGCGCTCCAATCCCGCCACCTACACCGGCGTCTTCGACATGATCCGCGACGTCTTTGCCTCGAGCACCGACGCGAAGGTCCGCGGCTATTCGAAGGGCCGCTTCAGCTTCAACGTGAAGGGCGGCCGCTGTGAGGCCTGCTCCGGCGACGGCATCCTGAAGATCGAGATGCACTTCCTGCCGGACGTCTACGTCCCCTGCGAGGTCTGTCACGGCAAGCGCTACAACCGGGAGACCCTCGAGGTCGAATACAAGGGAAAGAACATCGCCGACGTTCTGGACATGACGGTGGAGGAGGCGCTCGTCTTCTTCGAGAACGTCCCCCGCATCCGCCGCATCCTGCAGACGCTGAACGATGTAGGCCTTTCCTTCATCAAGCTTGGTCAGCCCTCGACCACCCTTTCCGGCGGCGGGGCGCAGCGCGTGAAGCTCGCAACGGAGCTCGCGAAGCGCTCCACCCGCCGGACCTTCTACATCCTCGACGAGCCCACGACGGGTCTCCATTTCGCGGATGTGCACAAGCTCGTGACGATCCTCGAGCAGCTGGTCGAGTCCGGCAATTCCGTGCTGGTGATCGAGCACGACCCCGACGTGATCAAGACGGCCGATTATCTGATCGACCTCGGTCCCGAGGGCGGCGACAGAGGCGGCCGGGTCATCGCGACCGGAACCCCCGAGCAGGTCGCCGAAACGCCCGGCTCCTACACCGGCGCGTATCTGAAGAAAATGTTCGAAAGAAAGAAAACAGGGAGGTAAGCCCCAGTGTTGGCACAGTTTTCACCCCAGGCCCGCAAGGCCCTGGAACTGGCGGAGGAGTACGCCCTTTCCCGCGGGAAGAGCTTTCTCGGCGCGGAAGACCTGCTGATGGGCCTGCTCCGGGAGGGGACCAGCGTCGGCTGGCGCGCCCTCGCGGACGAGGGTCTCACGGAGGCCGCCGTCGAGGAGTACGCGGGCCGTCTCGACCCGGAGAGCTTCGACTCCTCCGAAGCCCCGAAGAGCGGCCGCACGGCTCAGTCTCCCAAGACCGCGCAGATCCTTTCCGCCGCCGCGGACGAGGCCGGCAAGATGGGCACCGCGCTCATCGGCACCGAGCACATCCTCCTGGCGATCCTCCGCGACCGCGACAACGCCGCCGTCCGGATCCTCCTGATGAACGGCATCAATCTGACCGCGCTTCTGGTCAAGTTCGCGGGCAACATGGGTCTCGAGCCCAAGGACGTCATGCCCGCGAAGAATGCCGACGATAAGGTCTACACGGACGAGCTCGACTCCTTCAGCCGGGATTTCACCGATATCGCGGCGCGGGGCGGCTTCGACCCCGTGGTTGGGCGCCAGAAGGTGCTCGACCGGGTCATCCG
>JAZUHB010000030.1:0-20359 GCA_045641505.1 Bianqueaceae bacterium
ATCGAGGGCGAGATCGGCCACGTCGGCGACGCCTGCGATGACGCGCAGCTTAGCGGGATGTACACCACGCCCGAGGAGGCGGTCGAGTACCTGGAGAAGACCGGCGTCGACGCGCTCGCGGTCGCCATCGGCACCGCCCACGGCGTCTACAAGAAGAAGCCCATGCTGAACGTCGCCCGGCTCCGCGAGATCCGCGCCGAGGTCGGCGCGCCCCTGGTGCTCCACGGCGGCAGCGGCCTCTCCGACGACGATTTCCGCGACACGATCGCCGCCGGCATCGCGAAGGTGAACATCTTCACCGATCTCTGCCTGGCCGGCGAGCGCGCGATGGCCGAGGGCCTCGCCGAAAACATCGGCTACCTCGAGATCCGCAACCGCAAGGTCGCCGCGATCAAGGCCGAGGTCGAAAAGAAGATCCGGCTGTTCGGCTCCGCCGGAATGGCGGACTGACCGGCTTGGCGCCGGCCGTCGAGGCGCCCGCCCGCAGCACAACCCGATATCAAGGCGCCGGGTCCGCCCGCGCCGTTATATGAAAGGATAAAACCATGCCATACGATCCCCGCGAGACCTACTTCCCCTACCCGGACCGCACCGACTGCCACTACCTCAAGGTCAAGAAAAACGACGGCACGGTCTTCGACAAAAACTACCCCTACGTCGACAAGTCGAAACGCTTCGTGCGCAAGCAAAAGCTGCTCCGCGCGCTGATGTTCGCGATCGCCTTCCCCGTCGTGAGCCTGCGGCAGGGCCTCCGGATTGAGGGACGGAAGAAGCTCCGCGAGAACCGCGGGCTCATCGAAAACGGCATCGTCTCGGTCGGCAACCACATCCACATGTGGGACTACATCGCGGTCATGCGCGCGGCCTGGCCCCACGTGACCAACATCCTCAGCTGGGCGCCCGACATCAGCGGCGAGAACGGCACGCTGATCCGCCTGACCGGCGGCATCCCCGTGCCCGAAAACGACCTCCGCGCGACCGGCGCGTTCTCCCGCGCGGTGGAGCAGCTCCTCACCGAGGATCACGGCTGGCTCCACGTCTGCGCCGAGGGCAGCATGTGGGAGTTCTACCAGCCCATCCGTCCCTTCAAGCAGGGCGCGTTCTACTACGCGGTCAAGTGTGGGAAGCCCGTGCTGCCGATGGCCTTCTCCTTCCGTGAGGTGAAGGGCCTCGCGAAGCTGTTCTGGAAGCACTCCTTCCTGACGCTTCGGATCGGCGACCCGATCTACGCGGACGAGTCCCTCGACCGCGCCGCCGCCGTGGACGATCTGGCGGTCCGCGCGCACCGCGAGGTCTGCCGCCTCGCCGGCATCGACCCGGACGAGAACCTCTACCCGCCGCTCTTCGACAACACGCAGCGCATCGACTACTACACCGACACCTACGGCGTCGGCTACAAGGGCAGCTGGTAAGACAGGGCTCCGGCGGAGCACCGGACGCTCCCTCGCGGAGCGGACACATCAAAAAAAGGAGAAAGTAAGTATGTCTTTTTTCAAGAAACTGATGCTCATCAAAAACGAACTGGGTCTGGCGCTGGTCGGCCTGATCTTCGCCGTGTTCGGCGGCATCGTGCTTTTCAAGGGCACGGGTGAAAACCTCGGGCTCCCGCTCGTCTTCGGGATCGTCGGCGTTCTTTGCTTCGTGCTCGGCCTGATCAAGGCCGTGAAGCAGCTGAAGACCCCGGCGTCCGAGCTGAAGCAGTACGACCGGATCGACCCGGCGGCGTCCGCGCCCGCCGGCTTCGCGCAGACGGCGGATCCGAACGAGCCGCAGGAGGACTTCGTCTTCCATTTCACCGGCAAGGCCAACCAGAGCTACGTGATGGAGGACCGGATCGGTGCCGCGGTCTACGAGGCGGTCACCGAAAAGATCCTCGCGCTGAAGCCTCGCCCCTTCGTGTTCCGCAATCTCCTGACCGGCGAGGAGGACACGCGGATGATCGGCGCGCCCCTCACGGTCTCCCTGGGCTCCGAATCCTCCCTGGGCATGAACGTTTCGTCGAGCTTCAAGGTCGACGGGCAGGACGTCTGGGAGCTGATCGCCTCCATGGGCTACGGCTTCTCCTTCTCCATGAAGGGGCTCGCCCCTCACTTCGAGGTGAGAAGATGGAATCAGCCGGCGGGCAGCGTCGAGATGGGCGGCACCGGGCTGGTCGATCCCAGATACAAGGACAATCCCCTGGGCAAGATCCCGACCAACGGCATCTTCAGCGTGCATTGCCGGAGATCCGACGCGCCCGGCTTCTTCCTGATCTGCTTCGCGCTTGCGCACACCGAGCTTACCCTCGAATAAAACGAAAAAGAGCCTCTGCCGAAAGGCGACGTGTCGTAAGGATCTTTTTTGACAAAGCAAAACCCGCCGAAAAGGAGTTGAGTTCCAAACTTTCAGCGGGTAATTCTTTTGTCCGACAAACTTAAATATGCCAGAATAAGATATATTTACGGCAATTCCGGTTATAAGGGTAAAAATGTAATTAATTGAATAAGAACAACGGTGATGCTAATTAATAATCCATATATTTTTTCTGAAATGTAATCGCATTTTAATGTAATAAAACGCAATGCAACAATGACAGACACGATTAAAGGAAAATAACGTATGACTGAGGCCGGCAACAAGTCATCACCACCAGCAAAAAACACAAAGAATGCCAAAAGAAAGAATATCACAATAGAAAGTACAGTATTTCGCACCCCATCGGGATCCGTGAACATAAGTATCAATAATATGAGTGCTATTACAGCAGGAATTAGATCTGTCACATATACAATCCACATTAGTCTTATTCGTCCTCACTTTCATAACTTTAATGATTTGTTGCTGCATACAAATGTGAACAAAACTGCAAAAAGTTTTGCAATACAAATTCTGATTTGTCCGCGTCTTTAACGAGCATCGGATTTTGCCGTACAAAATCCACATTCCCGAAAAACATCCTTATCACACGTCGGCAAATGGCAGAGGCTTTTTTTATTTCAGCACCTTCGGCGCCCGCGCTCAGTTCAGCTCGTCCAGCGTCAGGTTGAAGCTCGGCACGAACTCGTGCATGAAATACTCCACGCAGGGCAGGTTCATGTCGTGGATCGACTGCTCGATCGTGTACTTCGCCTTCTCGAACTCGCGGTTGCCGCTCTTCAGCTCCTCGAGGCACTTCACGTACGCGCAGATGCGGTCCGCCGCCTTGACGTAGATGTAGTCCGGATTGTCCTCGTGCTTGACGATGGCGCGGTAATCCTCGCGGAAATCCGCCGGCAGGTAAGAGAGCATCTTGTCCTCGGCGATGCTTTCGACCTCCTTGTAGGCGGCGTTGATCTTGTCGTTGAAATATTTGATGGGCGTGGCCAGGTCGCCGGTGATGACCTCGCCGGTCTCGTGATAGACGGCCATCGCCATGATGAACTCGGGGTTCAGCTTCCCGCCGTAATACTTGTTCTCGATCAGCGCCAGCGCGTGGGCGACCATCGCGCAGGACAGCGAGTGCTCCTGGATGTTCTCTTCCTGGATGTTCTTCATCAGGCCCCAGCGCTTGATGTATTTCATGCGGGACATGTAGGCAAAAAAGTGGTTCATGAGAGGATCGTTCCTTTTTCTATTTCGATCAGCTTGCCGGCGGGGAGGCCGCGGAGGCTGTCCTCGATGCCGGTGCAGGTGAGGACGGTCTGGCTGTCCTCGATGTAGGAGAGGAGCTCCTTCTGGCGGTCGCCGTCGAGCTCGCTCATGACGTCGTCCAGAAGCAGCACCGGCGGGGTGCCGGTCTCTTTTTTCAGCATTTCGAATTCCGCCAGCTTCATCGAGAGGGCGGTGGTGCGCTGCTGGCCCTGGGAGCCGAAGCTGCGGACGTCCGAGCCGTCGATGAAGAGGGCGATGTCATCCCGGTGCGGGCCGACGGAGGTGTTGCCGAGCCGGACGTCCCGCTCCCGGTTCCGTTCGAGATGGGCCAGGAAGCCCGCGGCGTCCTCTTCGGCGGAGGTTTCGTATTCCATCGCGAGGGTCTCCGTGCCGCCGGTGATCCGGGCGTGGATCGGCAGCATGTAGCCGCGGAGCTCGTCGATGAACTCCCTGCGGCGCCGGAGGATCCGCACGCCGTAGGACGCGAGCTGCGCGTCCCAGACAGGGAGCTGCTCGCGGAGGGACGGATTGTCGAAGCAGTCCTTCAGCAGCTGATTCCGCTGCCGGAGGATCCGGGTGTACTGCTGCAGCTCATAAAGGTAGACCTTGTCGACCTGGCAGAGCTCCATGTCCATGAAGCGGCGCCGGCGGCCGGGCTCATTCTTGATGAGGGACAGGTCCTCGGGCGAGAAGAGCACCACGTGGAAGTTGCCGAACAGGTCGGACAGGCGGGCGAGGGGCTCGCCGTTCACCGCTGCGCTGACGGTCTTCGTGCCGCTCTTTTTGAGGACCATGTCGATCTTATCCTCGCGCGGATACGCGAGGCCCGCCTCGTAGAGGAGATGCACCTCGGCCTCGGGAAGCTCGCCGCGGATGCACTCCTTCTCCCGGGTGGTGCGGTGGCTCCGGCCGGTGGCGCAGAAGTAGAGCGCCTCCAGCAGGTTCGTCTTGCCCTGCGCGTTCTTCCCGCGGATGATGTTCACGTGGGGGGACAGTTCCAGGTCGAGGGCCGCGTAGTTCCGGAAATTCTTCAGTACGAGACGCTTGCCGTACAAAACCGTCACCTCCTCTCCGCGCGGACGCTGCCGCTTCGCTCCGGTCCGGCTTTTCGAGCCGGCGCCGGCGGCCGGGCTCAGCCTACGATTTTCACTTCGTTTCCGTCGAAGGCGACCGTGTCGCCGGGGCGGATCTTCTTGCGGATCTCGTGGGCGGTCTCGCCGTTCACGAGGACCGCTCCGTCCTCGATCATGACCTTCGCCTCGCCGCCGCTCATCACCCAGTCGAGCTTCTTCATCAGCTGGTTCAGCTGGATGTACTCACCGATGATTTTAACTTCTTCCATTGCCGCGCCTCAGCTGTGCAGACGGATGGGCAGGATGAAGTACTTGAAGTCCTCGCCCTCGGGATCCTTCATGATGCAGGGCGTCAGGGAGGTGTTCAGGTAGATGCGGATGGTCTCGCTCTCGATCGCCTTCAGCGCCTCGAGGAAATACTTGGGATTGAACGCGATCGCCATGTCCTCGCCGTTGTAGCTTGCCTCGACTTCCTCGTAGATGCTGCCGTTCTCGGCGTTCGAGGTGATGATCACGTGGTTCTCGGTGAACTGGAACTTGATGGGGCTGTTCTTGCTCTCGCGGGAGATCAGCGCGGCGCGGTCGACGCTGTCGAGCAGGGCCTTGGTCGCGACCTCGGCGTAGGCAGGATATTCCATGTTCAGGTTCCGCTGATACTGCAGGAACTCGCCGTCCAGCAGACGGGTGATGACGGTGGTGTCCTCGATCTCGAAGACGGCGTGGGTGCCGGTCAGGCGGATGCTGACCAGCGCTTCCTCCTCACCCTCGAGGATCTTCTGCAGCTCGTTCAGGGCCTTGCCGGGAACGGTGCACTTCTTCTCCTCGGAGAAGTTGCCGGCGGTGCGGCGCATGGAGATACGGAAGCCGTCGACGGAGACGAGGTAGAGGTAGCCGCCGCGGATGTCGATCAGCTCGCCGGTCAGGATCGGACGGCCGCTGTCTTCGGGCGCGATGGAGAAGATGGTATTCTTGATCATGTCGCGGAAGACCTTCTGGGAAAGCACGAAGGGATCGGCCTGGGCGACGGTGGGCAGCACGGGGAACTCGGCCGCGTTCTGGCCGCGGAGGCTGAACTCCGCCTTGCCGCTGCGGATCTTGATATCGCGCTCGCCCGCCTCCTCGAGGATTACTTCCTCCTCGGGAAGACGGCGGATGATCTCGGAGAAGATCTTCGAGTTGACGGCGATCTCGCCCTCTTCGCGGACGGAGGCCTTGATGCTGGTCTTGATGCCCAGATCCATGTCGTTGCCGATCAGGGTGAGCTTGTCGCCGGCGGCCGCGAGGTAGACGCATTCGAGGACCGGCAGGGAGGTTTTCGCGGAAACGGCCTTGGAAACGATGTTCACGGCCTTGACGAGATCGTTCTTGCTGCAAATGAGCTGCATGTGGATAACTCCTTTCATAGAGAAAAAGGTGACTGCGCTTTTTCAGCGGATATTATATAAATAATATAAGTTATTTATTTCTTTTTGTTGTAGTAATAGTAGGGAGCGTGGATTTGTGGAAATGCGCCTGAAAGCCGCATGAACAGAGGGTTTCGGCTGTGGAGAAGCCTGTGGGTTTCCTGTGGGGAAAGGGGCGGTTTATCCACCTTTTCCACAGCGCTTTCAGGCGCCTAGGGATGTCCACATTTCATCCACAGAAAACTCACAGAGTTATGCACCGTTTACTGTGGATAAGTCGCTTTTCCGCGATTTCCGGCGGATTTTGTCTTTCTTCCTATTACTATTACTCGCCCTTGACCCGGCGGATCAGATCCTCGACGGTCCGGTGGAACTCGCCGGTCTTGTCGAGGTCCAGGTCATCCTCGATTTTGCTGACGCCGTGGATGACGGTGGTGTGGTCGCGGCCGCCGAAGTACTTGCCGATCTCCTCGAGGGGTTCCTCGGTCATCTTGCGGCAGAGGTACATCGCGATCTGGCGGGGATAGGCGATCTCGCGCGGCTTCTTCTTGGAGATCATGTCGGCCTGCGTCAGATTGTAGCGCTCGCAGACGACGTTGATGATGCGCGGGATGGTGACGGTCTCCTGCTCCTCGTCGACGAAGTAGTCCTTCAGGGCCTCCTGCGTCATCTCGATGTCGATCTCGCGGTCCGGATAGAGGTTGCGGTAGGCGTTCACGCGGGTGAGCGCGCCCTCGAGCTCGCGGATGTTCGAGGAGATGTTCTTCGCGATGTAGGCGAGGACGGAGATGTCCACGGGGATGCTGTTGTTTTCGGCCTTCTTCTGCAGGATGGCGACGCGGGTCTCATAATCCGGCGGCTTGATGTCGGCGATCATGCCCCACTTGAAGCGGGAGCGGATCCGGTCCTCCAGCTGCTCGATCTCCTCGGGCGGACGGTCGCCGGAGATGACGATCTGCTTGTTGGCCTCGTAGAGCGTGTTGAAGGTGTGGAAGAACTCGACCTGGGTGGCCTCGCCGCCGCTGAGGAACTGGATGTCGTCGATCAGCAGCACGTCGATCTTGCGGTACTTCTCCTTGAACGAGTTCGTGGATTTGGTGCTGATCGCGTTGATCAGCTCGTTCATGAAGGTCTCGGAGGAGATGTAGAGCACCTTTTTGGTCGGATCGTTCTCGAGGATCTGATGGCCGATGGACTGCATCAGGTGCGTCTTGCCCAGGCCCGGCGGGCCCCAGATGTAGAGGGGATTGTAGGTGTTGCCGGGGTAGTCGGCGACGGCGACGGCCGAGGCGTAGGCCAGACGGTTCGTCGCGCCGGAGACGAAGTTCTGGAAGGTGTAGCGGGGGTTCAGGCCGCTCTTCTTCGCCAGCTCGTTGATCTCCTTATCCTTGGCCCGGTTCGGATCGTCGAAGTTGATGCTGTCCTTCTCGACGACCTTGAAGTTGAGCTCCTGGAAGCCGAGGGCCTGGAGGCAGAAGATCACGTCGTTATAATAACGGTTGTTGATCACCTCGCGGGCCACGTTCTGATCGGTCTCGATGATCAGGACCCCGTCCTCGACACAAAGCGCCTTGAGGTCCGCGAAAAAAGTGTCGTAGGTGACCTGCGACAGGCGGCTCTCCAGCATCAGCTTTACGTCATGCAAAATCGATTTCGCGTCGTACATTTTCGTTCTCCCATAAATGTGTGGACTTTTATATTATCAAAAAAAATTGTGGATATCAATAAAAACTTTCAAAGTTATCCACAATTTTCTCGGAAAAAGGATGAAAAAATTCTTGACGAAAAAAGCGAGGGCCCATATAATGGGAAGGTGCTCTATTTGAAGGAGGTGTAACCAAATGAATCTTTGCATTACTCTGAATCCGAAGACCAAGCAACGCAAGAGAGAGCATGGTTTCCGCAAGAGAATGGCTACTGCCAACGGCAGAAAGGTACTGGCCAGAAGAAGACAGAAGGGCAGAAAAGTACTGAGCGCTTGATGCTGACTTAAGACCACAGTGCCGGTTTTGGGACTGTGGTTCTTTTCTTCTTCGGAGGTTTTCATGGTAAACGGAATGTCGAATCCGGAGATCCGCCTCGTATACGAGGAGGGGCGCTCCGCGGCCTGCCGGGACTTCGTCCTGTACGCGCGGCCGAACGGGCGTTCCGAAAACCGTTTGGCGGTCTCCGTCAGCAAGAAGGTGGGCAACAGTGTTGTCCGCCACCGGGTGAAGCGCATCATCCGTGAAGCGTTCCGCCTGAATCAAACACAATTGGCACAGGGTCACGACTACGTGGCGATCGCAAGAGCGTCTTCCGTCGAAAAAAAGAGCACCGACATGGAAAAATCGCTCCTCTACGTCTGCCGCAAGCTCGGACTTTGTCCGCCCCGAGACGCTTGAAACAGCAAGCGCCCGTTTTTACGTAGGAAAACGCAGCACCGGTGATCTGCAGGCCGCGGCCGTTCGCGCCGTCTGCCTTATTTTCGGAATCAGATAAAAAAGTACCCCGCGTTTTCCTCCAATAGGGTACGAGAGGAGTATCCCCATGCATTATGCCATTCTGGCAAAAACGACCAGCTGGATTCTGAAGCCCCTGGCCTGGGTGCTCAGCTTCGCGATTAACGGCATCTACTATGTCGTCAGTCTGTTGACGCAGCCCCAGTCCATCGCCCTCACCATCTTCCTGATGACTCTGTTCATCCGGCTTCTGATGACTCCGCTCACTGTGAAGCAGCAGAAGTCCTCCCGGAAGATGCAGCGTCTGCAGCCCCAGCAGCAGGCCATCACCGAGAAGTACAAGAACAAGACCGATCCCGAAGCGCAGCAGAAAATGCAGGAAGAGATCAACAAGCTCTATCAGGACAACCAGACCAGTCCCTTCGCGGGCTGCCTGCCGCTCCTGATCCAGATGCCCATCCTGTTCGCGCTGTACGAGATCCTGCGGAACATCCCCTTCTACGTCAACCAGATCTCCGCGATCTATGACACGATGGTGGGTGAGGCGCAGGCAGTCGGCGGCATCACCGACATCCTGAAAATGGATGTGTTCGCGACCGCCGTCCGCGGCATCAAGAACTGGGACGCCGCGACCGCCGACGGTGTGAAGGATTTCCTGTATCACCTGACCGGCGACCAGTGGACGAAGTTCTTCGAGCTTACCAAGCTGGACGCGAATTCCGTGTTCTACGAGAACTATCTGGTGCAGAAGAGCATCCACACCCTGGGCGGCGGGTTCTTCACCTGGAACCTGACCGGAATGCCCAGCATCCAGAAGCTGAGCGTCGACTGGATCATGCCGATCCTGGCCGCGGCCCTGACCCTGGCCAGCTCGCTGATCATGGACGCGAAAAACAAGAAGCGCAGCCGCGCCATCAACCCCAACTACAAAGAGGATGAGACCCAGAAATCCACCAAGATCATGCTGTACATTTCGCCCATCATGATCCTGTTCTTCGGTTTCCAGGTGCCCATCGGCCTCTGCTTCTACTGGATCGTCTCCAGCCTCCTCGCGATCGTTTCGCAGGAGATCGTGGATGCGTATCTGGATAAGCAGGAGTATAAGGAAGCGCTGGCAAAGCGCGCCGCCTACCAGGAAAAGCAGGAGCTCAACCGCGCGATGTACGGTAAGAACGCCGGCTTCAATTCCGCCTGGGAGGCCGCCAACAAGACCAACAAGAGCAGTATGGCCGGCAACAAGGCGACCCCTGCGAAAAAGAAGGACGAAGTAGAAGAAGCGATCGAGGAGGCCAAGACCTCGGTGGCCGCAGTACCGGAGGACGTACGTGATGAACTCAATTGAAGTTAGTGCCAAGACGCTGGACGAGGCAAAGACCGAGGCGCTGATCCGTCTCGGCGCGCCCAGCGACCGTGTAAAGATCGAAGTGCTCGAAGAGGGCACCAAGGGCCTGCTCGGCCTGTTCGGCAAGGACGCGAAGATCCGCGCCACCCTGCTCGAAGAGGACGAGATGCCCGCTGAGAAGCCCGCGAAGGCCGAGGGCCAGACCAAGGACAAGGGCGGCAAAAAGGTGAAGGCGAACGCCGACGCGCCCGCCGCTGCCGAGAAGACCTCTGAGAAGACCGCCGAGAAGACCGACGCCAAGGCCGAGAAGAACACCAAGGCCGGCAAGGGCGAGAAGCCCGCGAAGGCCGCGAAGAGCGACGCGAACAAGGCCGCCAAGGCTGAGAAGGGCGCCGAGAAGGCCGCCGCCGAGAAGGCAGAGCCCGCGAAGGTCGAGCTGCCCCCCATCGAGCCCAAGGAATTCGTGACCGCCACCGGCGAGAAGGTCACCGTGGACGATTCTCTCGAGAAGCGCATCCGCGAGGCCAACGCCCGCGCGGAGAAGTCCGGCGCCTCCCGCAAGGAAGGCGGCAAGCGTGACGGCAAGCGCCGCGACGACCGCCGGGAGTCCGCTCCCAAGGCCGAGCCCGTCGCCCCCGTCTGCTACCCCATCCCCGCCGACGCGGAAGAGGTCCAGGAGCAGCTCAAGAAGTTCCTCGCCGAAGTGCTCGGCGCGATGGGCATCAACGCTGTCATGACCACCTCCTTCTCCGATGAAGGCATCCTCGAGGTCGACATCGAGTCCGCCGATCCCGTGGAAGAGGGCGCCGACAGCGGCATGGGCGTGATCATCGGCAAGCGCGGCAACACCCTGGATTCCCTGCAGTATCTCGCCACCCTCGTGATCAACAAGGGCCGCAACGACCATCTGCACATCAAGCTGGACACCGAGGGCTACCGCAAGCGCCGTCAGGAGACGCTCGAGAATCTGGCCATGAATACGGCGCGCAAGGTCCGCAAGTCCGGCCGCCGCATCATGCTCGATCCCATGAATCCCTACGAGCGCCGCATCATCCACTCCGCGCTGCAGAACGAGCGCGGCATCGAGACCTACAGCGAGGGCGAGGAGCCTTACCGCAAGGTCATCATCGCGCCTACCCGGAATTACAAGTAAGGGAATTGCGGGTTTTGCGCAGGAGAATGCGGCTGCGAGTAAGCTGACGAGTTTCGTTTGCGTGAATGCGGCTGCGAGTAAGCAACTGATTTTTTGCACGAGAAAATGTCCCCGCTCAGGTCCGAGGATTTTACGCCCGAACTTGGGCGGGGATGTTGCTTTTTTGGAGGTCCGCCGGAAGGGCGGATCATTTGAGGAAAAAAATGAATTTCCGTGAAGATAAGACGATCGTGGCGCTGTCGTCCGCGCCCGGCATCTCCGGCATCGCCGTGCTTCGCATGAGCGGCGCCCAGGCCGGGCCGATCGCCGCCTCGGTCTTCCGTGAGCCAAGGGCAAAGTGTCCCTTCTACACAGGCCCCTCGCACACCATCCACTACGGATGGATCGTGGACCCCGCCGGCGAGCGCGTCGACGAGGTGCTTTTGATGTGGATGAAGGGTCCGGGCACCTACACCGGCGAGGACACGGTCGAGATCAACTGCCACGGTGGTCCCTACGTGAGCCGCCGCGTGATGGAGACGCTGGTCCAGGCGGGCGCTGAGCTCGCGGAGCCCGGCGAGTACTCCCGCCGCGCCTATCTCAACGGAAAGATGGACCTGACCAAGGCCGAAGCCGTGATGGACCTGATCTCCTCGGAGACCGAACTGTCCCGCCGCGCTTCGGTGAGCCAGCTCCGCGGCAGCCTCTTCGAGAAGACGGAGAAGCTCCGCGCGCGCCTGCTCGACCTCCTCACCGAGACGGAGGTCAACATCGATTACCCCGAATATGACGTGCCCGAGGTCTCCTCGGAGCGCCTGCTCCGCGTCTGCGGGGAGGTCGCCGACGAGGCCCGGCAGCTTTATCATACCGCAGAGGCCGGACGCGTGCTCCGCAGCGGCATCCGCACCGCGATCGTCGGCGCGCCGAACGTGGGCAAGTCCAGCCTGCTGAACCTGCTCTCCGGCACCGACCGCGCGATCGTCACCGACATCCCCGGCACCACCCGCGACACTCTGGAGGAGACGGTCGACCTGGACGGCGTCCCGCTCCGGATCACCGACACCGCCGGCATCCGCGAGACCTCCGACACGGTGGAGCGCCTCGGCGTCGAGCGTGCCCGCCGCGTCCTCGGCGAGAGCGATCTGGTGCTCCTCGTGGTCGACGCCTCGCGCCCCGTCACGGAGGAGGACGACGAGTTGCTCCGAGCGGTCGCGGGGACGGGAGAGCTGCTCCGGACGGTCGCTGGGACGGGCGAGCAGTTCCGGACGGTCATGGGTGCGGGCGAAATTTCCGCCGACGGCGGGAAGCCCGCGCCGGTTCGTTCCTGCGGGAAGACGTTTCTCGTTCTTCTCAATAAATCCGACGCGGCGATGTTTGGGCCGGAAGAGCTTGCATCCCGCTGGGAGAAGATCGTGCCCGGGATCCGCGGCGAGAACCGAAGCTCCGACGGCGCTGTTGCAGGCGACAGTCGCCCCGGCCGCGGCGGCCGCATCATCCGCTTCTCGGCAAAGACCGGTGAAGGACGCGACGAGCTTTCCGCGCGGATCAAGGAGCTGTTCCTCGGCGGCATCGTCCTGAATGACCACACGCCCCTCATCACGAATCTGCGTCAGAAGCAGGCGCTCGCGAAGGCCATCGAGGCGTTGGAGCGCGTCGCGGAGGGCGGCCGGGCCGGCTTCGAGCTGGACCTCCTGGCCATCGATTTGCACGAGGCGTACGACGCGCTCGGCGAGATCTCCGGCCACAGCGTGGACACGGACCTGACCGACGCGGTGTTCAGCCGCTTCTGCCTGGGCAAGTAAATAGGAAAGAATGACGCGGGCGGGATGCCTGTCCATAGGCGATGGGAGGTTACCCCTGTGCAGACGCTTAATATATTAACTGTATAGAAGGTTGATGTTCATGTATTACGAATCTCCGGTAGATGTAGCAGTCATCGGCGGCGGACACGCCGGCTGTGAGGCGGCCCTCGCGGCGGCCAGGATGGGATACGAGACCATCCTTTTTGCGATCTCGCTGGACTCCATCGCGCAGATGCCCTGCAACCCGAGCATCGGCGGAACCTCGAAGGGCCACCTGGTCCGGGAGATCGACGCACTGGGCGGCGAGATGGGCAAGAACATCGACAAGACCTTCATCCAATCCCGCATGCTCAACACGGCCAAGGGCCCCGCGGTCCATTCGCTCCGGGCGCAGGCCGACAAGTTCCGCTACAAGGAAAGCATGAAACGGACGCTGGAGCAGACCGAGCATCTGAAGATCCGTCAGAATGAAGTGGTCCGGATCGACGTGCAGGACGGCGAGGTCCGCGGCGTCGAGACCGCGCCCGGCGCCTATTACCCCTGCCGCCGTGCGATCATCTGCACCGGCACTTATCTGAACGCGATGTGCATCCACGGAGAGTACAAGAGCTACACCGGCCCCGGCGGCATGCAGGCTGCTGCCGGCGGACTCACCGATTGTCTGATCGAACTGGGGCTTCCCATGCGCCGTTTCAAGACCGGAACGCCCTGTCGTGTGGACGCGCGCAGTCTTGATTTTTCCCGAATGGAACGCCAGGATGGCGACGAGAAGATCGTTCCGTTTTCCTTTGCAAACCGACCGGAGGCGCTGGCTCGCGAGCAGCTGCCCTGCTGGCTGACCTACACCAATTCCGAGACCCACGAAGTGATCCGGCAGAACCTGGACCGTTCGCCCCTGTACGGCGGCGTGATCCACGGCATCGGACCCCGCTACTGTCCCTCCATCGAGGACAAGGTCGTGCGCTTTGCCGACAAGGAACGCCATCAGCTTTTCCTGGAGCCGGAGGGTGAGAACACCTCCGAATACTACGTGCAGGGCATGTCCTCTTCTCTGCCGGAGGAGGTGCAGTTGAAGTTCCTCCGCACGATTGCCGGCCTGGAGAAGGTCGAAATCATGCGAACCGGCTACGCGATCGAGTACGACTGCGTCGACCCGCAGGCACTCCTGCCGACGCTCGAGCTGAAAGAGATCCGCGGCCTGTACAGCGCCGGACAGTTCAACGGAAGCTCCGGCTATGAGGAAGCCGCGGCGCAGGGGTTGGTCGCCGGCGTGAACGCATGCCTTTCCCTTGCCGGAAAGGAGCCGCTCAAGATTGACCGCACCAACAGTTATATCGGCGTTCTGATCGACGATCTGGTCACGAAGGGAACGAATGAGCCCTACCGAATGATGACCTCCCGCGCGGAGTACCGTTTGCTGCTCAGACAGGACAATGCCGATCTTCGCCTGACGGACGAGGGACATCGCGTCGGCTTGATCAGCGAAGAACGATATGAAGCGTTTCTCGCCAAGCGTGAGGCGATTGCCTCCGAGATCGAACGCCTCCGCAATACGAAGAGCAGCGGCGGTCACGGACTGCTGGCCGATATGCTGAAGCATCCGGAGAACGATTATGCCTCGATTGCGCCTTTCGATCCGGACCGCCCCGAGCTCCCGTATGGCGCGGCCGAGGAGGCCGAAATCCAGATCAAGTATGAAGGGTACATCGCTCGCGAGCAGGCTGAGGTTGCACGCTTCAGAAAGTTAGAGCAGCAGAAGATTCCTGCCGGTATCGACTATACGGCCATCAAGGGACTGCGCAAGGAAGCCATTCAGAAATTGACGGCGGTTCAGCCTGAGTCCATCGGTCAGGCCGGACGCATTTCCGGCGTTTCGCCTGCGGATATCGGCGTGCTGTTGGTTTTCTTGCGCGGATGATGTTCCACGTGGAACATTTCCGGAAAACGTACGATACTATTATGTAGAGACGCGCGGACAAGCTTCTGCCTCGCGAAAATGCGCGGTTGCAGATGTTCCATGTGGAACATTCGCTGAGAATTTGCCGACTGCGGTTTTTTTGTGGCGTCGCCGCAGTGATCGGTGCATGGCAATGGCGTTGCCACAGTGATCGGCGCATGGCAATAGCGTCGCTGCAGTTTGCGCTGCAGAATGCCGCCCTTATTACCGGTGCAAGATGTTTTTTGCAGTAATCCGTGCATTACGATGATGTTGCTGCATTGTTCCACGTGGAACATATATGAAAGGATGATTATGAAGGAATCGCTTCAGAAACGCGCACAGGAGATGGGCATCTCCTTGTCGGAGCGCCAGTTGGATCAGTTCGTCCGCTATTATGAGCTTTTGGTTGAATGGAACGAAAAAATGAATCTGACGGCAATCACTGAGTGGGACGATGTGCTCAGCAAGCACTTTCTCGATTCTCTCAGTTCCGCGCACCTGCTTCGCGACCGCTTCGGAGAGAGTTTCTCCTTGATCGATGTGGGAACCGGAGCCGGGTTTCCCGGAATTCCCCTGAAAATCGTCTTTCCTGAGATGAGACTTCTCTTGTTGGATTCGCTGCAGAAGCGCGTTGGTTTTCTGCAGACGGTTTGCGACGAGCTTGGCTTCGAAAATGTGGAATGCCTTCACGCTCGCGCGGAGGAACAGGCGCACAAGGAAGGTTTTCGCGAGTGCTTCGATGTCGCGACGGCGCGCGCGGTGTCGGCGCTGCCGGTTCTGGCTGAGTATCTGAGCGGGTACGTTATTCCCGGCGGTATTTGCCTGGCCTACAAGGGTCCCGGCTGGCAGGAGGAATACGCGGCGGAGGAGAGCATTTTCGGCCGGCTTCAGCTGAGGCTTTCCGGTTCCGTTCCCATCGAGATTCCTGGCACGGATCTGCACCATGAATTGGTGATTTTCCATAAGGAAGCGAAATTATCCTTGAAATATCCCAGAAGTCAAAGTAAAATTAAATCCCGGCGCTGAAAAGCGCGCGAATATTCCCCGAGGAGCCAGTGAATGAGCGAGCAAATCGAAAATCAGTACAAGCAGATGACGGTGCAAAGCATCGATATCGGACGGATCAAACCGAATCCGAACCAGCCTCGGACCGTCTTCGACGAAGAAGCGCTGGCTGATTTGGCCCGTTCCATTCAGGAGCATGGCGTTCTCCAACCCATTACGGTCCGCCGTCTCGGTATGCTGGACTATGAATTGGTAGCCGGAGAGCGGCGGCTTCGTGCGTCTCAACTAGCGGGCTTTTCCAAGATTCCGGCTATCGTCCTTCGCATCGACGAGGAGGAGAGCACGGCGCTGGCGCTGATCGAGAACATCCAGCGCGAGGATCTCAACTATTTCGAAGAAGCCCGTGCTTATCAGCGGTTGATGGATGATTACGGTCTCCGTCAGGAGCAGCTGGCCGAAATGGTCGGGAAGAGCCAGCCGGCTGTTGCCAACAAGCTCCGCCTTCTGCGTCTGCCGGAAGAGCAGCAGCAGCGTTTGACCGAAGCCGGCCTTTCCGAGCGCCACGCCCGGGCGCTCCTTCAGTGCAAGGATGACGCAAAGCGGGCAGAACTTTTGGAGAAAGCGGCGAGCGGGTCGCTTACGGTTGCCAAATTGGAGCAGCTGGTGGCGGAGGAAGCGGCACCTGAGAAGAAGAAAAAGCAGCTTCGTTTCTTGATCAAGGATATCCGGATTTTCGTCAATTCGGTCCGGGAAGCCGCTGATCTGATGCGACAGGCCGGTTTTCCCGTCGAAATCGACGAAAAGAGAGAAGAAGAGTACTACGAAATGACCGTTCGGGTCCCTTACAATAAGAAATAAGGAGAAACACAATGCTCTGTAAAGAAATCATCGCGGCGGAAATTGCGGCAAAACTTCCTCGGGTGGCGGTAGAGGACATTCTTTCCGTCATCGAGGTCCCGAAGGAAAAGGCCATGGGCGATTATGCCTTCCCCTGCTTCCGCTTTGCCAAGGCGCTGCAGAAAAAACCGATGGAGATCGCGGCCGAACTGGTTCAGACTCTCTCCGAGAGCACTCTGTTCTCCAAGGTTCAGGCAGTCGGTCCCTATCTCAATATGTTTATCGATCCTTCCTGGTACGCCGGTCACATCCTGCAGATGTACAAGGATGCCGCGAAGGACGGCCGTGAATACGGTTCTTCCGACGAAGGCAACGGCAAGACGGTCGTGATGGACTATTCCTCCATCAACGTCGCGAAGCCCTTTCACATCGGCCATCTGCGCACGACCGTCATCGGCAATTCTATCAGCCGCATTCTGAAATTCCTCGGCTACAAAACCGTTTCCATCAACTATCTCGGCGACTGGGGTACTCAGTTCGGCAAGATGGTCACCGCTTACCGCAAGTGGGGAAGCGAGGAAGATGAGCAGAAGGGCGTCCGCGGCCTTCTGGCGCTGTACGTCAGATTCCACGAGGAAGCCGAAAAAGATCCTTCTCTCAACGACGAAGCCCGTGCCGCGTTCGTGGCGCTGGAGCAGGGCGATGAGGAGGCGCTGGCTCTGTGGCGCCGTTTTGTCGACATCAGTCTGAAAGAGGTCCAGCGCGTCTACAAGATGCTGGATGTGGAGTTCGATTCCTATCTGGGAGAGAGCTATTTCTACAGCCGCACCGATTCTGTGGTGAACGAGCTGAAGGAGAAGGGACTGCTCCGCGAGAGCGACGGCGCGCAGATCGTCGATCTGGAAGACGCCGGCATGCCTCCCTGCCTGATTCTGAAATCGGATGGCAGCACCCTGTACGCGACCCGCGACATCGCGTCCGCGTTCTTCCGTAAAGAAAAGTATCAGTTCGATACCGCGCTGTACATCACCGGTCTGGAGCAGCAGCTCCATTTCGCGCAGTGGTTCAAGGTCATCGACAAGATGGGCTATGACTGGGCGAAAAACCTGGTCCATATCCCCTACGGCCTGGTTTCTTTGGAGAGCGGAAAGCTTTCCACCCGCAGCGGCAACGTGATCTTCCTGGAGGACATCCTGAAGGAAGCCATCGAGAAAACCAAGGCGATCATGCAGGAAAAGAACCCGGATCTGGAAGACATGGATACCGTGGCCGAGGAGGTCGGTGTCGGCGCCGTTGTTTTCCACGATCTGTTCAACAACCGGATCAAGGACGTCACCTTCAGCTGGGACGCCGTGCTCAATTTCGACGGCGAGACCGGTCCTTACGTTCAGTATACCTACGCCCGCGCGTGCAGCGTGCTGCGCAAGGGTCAGTGGAACGGAGATCTGTCCGCGGCCAATCCGGCTGACCTGACCGATGAATACGCGCAGGAAATCCTGCATCTGCTGGAGGAGTTCCCCGAGCGGGTGCGCGAAGCCTGCCGCAAGTGGGAGCCCTACGTCATCACCCGTTACGCGGTGGCGCTGGCGACCTCTTACAATAAGTTCTATCACGAGAACATGATCCTGACGGCCGAGGGCTCCCTCAAGGAGTCCCGTCTGGCGCTGACCCAGCTGATGGCCGAAACGCTGAAGAAAGCCCTCTACCTGATCGGCGTGAAGGCTCCTGAGCGGATGTAAGCGAGGAGAGTATATGGGAAAAATCGTTGCAGTCGCCAACCAGAAGGGCGGCGTCGGTAAGACTACAACCACCATCAATCTGGCCGCCTGTCTGGCTGAGGCCGAGAAGAAGATCCTCGTGATCGACATGGATCCCCAGGGGAATACCACGAGCGGTTTCGGCGTCGAAAAGGAAGGTCTGACCGCCACTAGCTATGAATTGTTGCTGGACGATCTGAATGTTCGTGAGAGCATCATGCCGCTTGCGCAGTTCGGGCTGGATCTGATTCCCTCGAGCGTCGATCTGGCCGGCTCCGAGGTGGAACTGATCGGTGTCGACAAGCGGGAGAACCGTCTTCATGAGAAGGTCAAGGCGCTCCGGGATGTCTACGATTACGTGCTGATCGACTGCCCGCCGTCGCTGAATTTGCTGACGATCAACGCGTTCCGCGCGGCCGATACCGTCCTGGTCCCGATTCAGTGTGAGTTCTACGCGCTGGAGGGTCTGAGCCAGCTGATCAATACCGTCAATCTCGTGAAGCAGCGTCTGAATCCGAAGATCGAGATCGAGGGCATTCTTTTTACGATGTATGACAGCCGCACGAATTTGAGTCAGCAGGTCGTCGACGAGGTGAAGCGCTTCATGCCTTCCCGCACCTACAAGACTGTGATTCCGCGCAGTATCCGTCTGGGCGAGGCACCCAGCTACGGTCTGCCGATCATCTATTATGATCCTAAATCCAAGGGCGCGGATGCGTACCGTGCACTGGCGCAAGAGTTTTTAGCCGCGAACGGAGGAAAGTAAGATGGCTGGAATGAAAAAAGGACTGGGCCGCGGACTTGATTCGCTGATTACCGCCGGGAGCGATCTGCTCAACAGCGAGGCGAAGGAAGTCGTCGAGAAGGCCGTCACGACTGTCGATATCTATTCTGTCGAGCCCGACCGGGATCAGCCCCGCAAGGAATTCGACGATGAGAAGCTGGAGGAGCTGGCTGCCTCCATCAAGAAGTACGGAGTGATTTCTCCTCTGCTGGTTCAGAAAAAGAACGATGCGGAGGGCAAGAGCTATTTTCAGATCATCGCCGGCGAGCGCCGCTGGAGAGCGGCCAAAAAGGCCGGACTGAAGGAAGTTCCCGTCATCATCAAGGAATACCGAAACGAAGATGCGTTCGTGGTATCCCTGATCGAGAACGTCCAGCGCGAGGATCTGAACGCTGTCGAGGTTGCTGAGGCATATGAGCGCCTTCGCAACGAATACGGCATGACTCATGAGCAGCTGGCTGACAGCGTCGGCAAGAGCCGCACCGCGATCACCAACTCCCTGCGTCTGCTCAATCTGGCGGATGAAACCCGTGCGTTGGTCGCTTCGGGCGAGCTTTCCGTCGGCCACGCCAAGGTCCTTTTGGGCCTCGATGACGAAGCCAAGCAGAATGCGCTGGCCAAGAAGGTCGTGGAGGAGGGGCCCAGCGTCCGTGCGCTGGAAGCGCTCCTCGAGACCAAGGAGCCGGCTCAGCCGAAGGAAAAGAAGGAGAAGAAGGCTGATCCGGTGCTGGACAGCTTCGTCCGTCAACTTTCCGATACGCTGAACACCAAGGTATCCATCGTGCCCGGAGCCCGCAAAGGCAAAATCGAGATCGAGTACTACTCTCAGGACGATCTGGTCCGCCTGAGCGACATCCTGCTGGGAAACAATTGATTGAGAGCAAACGCCAATGTTCCATGTGGAACAAAGGCCGCGATGAAAGAACATTGAATAAAAGCCTCGCGCAGCAGCGCGGGGCTTTTTTTGTTTCTGATATTGGGAAACAGGAGAGGACCAGGCGAGCGAAGACGGGGAAGAAGCCGCGAGAGGAACCGCGCGAAAGAGGCTTGTGAAAAGGACTGGAAGAAACACTCTACGAAAAGAGGACGAAAAAAACCGACCGCTGCCGCGATCGGTTTTCTGTTTCATACGCCCGACTGGAATCGAACCAGCGCACCCGGCCCCGGAGGCCGGTGCTCTATCCACTGAGCTACGGGCGTTCGCCTGGCAAGAATCGGCGATGAGAAGTTCGGAT
>JAZUHB010000031.1:0-4179 GCA_045641505.1 Bianqueaceae bacterium
TATCGCCATGGAGTACATCAACGGCTACACGCTGAAGGAGTACATCGCCCGGAAGGGCTCCTTAAGCTCCGCCGAGATCCTCCGCATCTCCGCGCGCATCGCCCAGGCGCTTTCCGCCGCGCACGAAAACGGCATCGTCCACCGCGACATCAAGCCGCAGAACATCATGCTGACCTCCCGCGGCCTCGTGAAGGTGGCGGATTTCGGCATTGCCCGCGCGGCCACCAGCTCCACCCTGACCACCCAGAAGGAAGCCATCGGCTCCGTCCATTATATGTCGCCCGAGCAGACCAAGGGCATCACGGCCGACGCCCGCAGCGACCTGTACGCGCTGGGCATTTCCATGTACGAGATGGCCGTCGGCACCGTCCCCTTCGACGGCGAAACGCCCGTGGCCATCGCGATCCAGCACCTGAACAAGGAGCTGCCGGATCCCCGCCAGAAGAACCCGGACCTCTGGCCCGGTCTCGGCGACTGCATCCGCAAGCTCACCCAGAAGAACCCCGAGGACCGCTATCAGTCCGCCGGGGAGCTTCTCGCAGACCTGGAACGGCTGGACGCGGACGAGCAGTACCGCATCCCCGTGAAGAATTCCGCCGAGGAGGAGGTCGTCACCGGCCTCACCAAGGAATCCTACCGCCGCAAGAAGACGCTGGCGGCGCTGGCCGTTCTGGCCATCACCGTGGGCTCCCTCATGCTGATCCAGCTCCTGTATACGGGTCTTTTGAACCGGATGCAGAAGTCCATCATCCAGATCCCGCAGCTGGTCAGCCTGAGCAAGGAAGAGGCGACGAAGCTCGTCAAGAGCGAGGGCCACGCGCTGGTCGTCGAGGGCTACACCTACAGCAGCTCCGTCCCTGAGGGACAGATCATCAGCCAGGACCCCGCGGAGGGCACCGTCGTGGAGGGACGCACCCTGATCAGTGTGGTCATCAGCATGGGCGTCAAGGGCACCGTGATCGCGCCCCGCGTGGAGGGCATGAGCTTCTCCGAGGCGGTGCTGGCCCTATCCGGCACGGGCCTCAGCTATCAGCTCGTCGTGGCGAACGACGAGACGCAGAGCTGCGAGGCGGGTCTGGTCTACAAGCAGTATCCTTCCCCCGGCAGCGAGTTCCCCGATGAGAAATCGCACGTGCTCACGCTGTACGTGAGCCCCGGCCCGACGACGCTCGCTGTGGACGTTCCCTATCTTTCCGGCCTCAGCCTGGAGAGAGCGCTGGAGAACCTCGACGAAAAGGGCCTTGCCGTCGGCAATGTCACCTACGAATATCATTCCGGATACGAGGACGGCACCGTGATCGCGCAGAGCCTCGAGCCCAATTTCCGCACGCTGCCCGGGACTCAGGTCGATCTGACCGTGAGCCGCGGCGACGCGGAGAATTCCGTCAAGCCCAAGAGCGGCGGCGCGATCGTCATTTCGAACCCGGCCTCGACCGGCATCACCCGCACGCTCGTGGTCTTCTGCACGGGCGCGGACGGCGTCCGCGAGGAGATCTACCGGGCGGAGAATGTCACCGAATCCAATTTCAGCCCCGACAACAAGTTCCTGGTCATCGGCTATCCGGACGGCGCCATTTCGCTCGAGGTAATGCTGGACGGCACCATCGTCCGTACCTACAAGATCAATCAGTAACATGGAAAACGGCATCATTCTGAGCGGCGTGGGCGGGACCTATGAGATCGCCTGCGACAGCGGCGCGACCGTCCGGGCCAAGGCCCGCGGGCTGTTCCGGAAGGAAGGCCTGTGCCCGCTGCTGGGCGACCGGGTGTCCGTCTCGGACGAGGGCTTCATCGAGGAGATTTTTCCCCGGAAGAACAGCCTGATCCGGCCCGCGGCGGCCAACATGGACCTGGCGCTGTTCGTCGCGGCGCTCCATACCCCCGAGCCCAGTCCCATCGTCATCGAAAAATTTCTGCTCCAGGCGGGCCGCGCCGGCATTCCGGCCGCGCTCTGCTTCAACAAGAGTGACCTGCGGGAGGACGAGGAGCCCTTTCTCCTTCAGGCAAAGGACGCCTATGAGAAGGCAGGCATCCCGGTCTTTCTGATCTCCGCTAAGGAGGAGAAGGGTCTGGAGGAGCTGCTGGCCTTTCTCGAGGGCAAGCTGACCGTGCTGGCGGGGCCCTCCGGCGCCGGCAAATCCTCGCTGATCAACCGGCTGACCGATGCCGGCCAGGAGGTGGGAGAACTGTCCCGCAAGATCGAACGGGGCAAGAATACCACCCGTCACGCCCGCCTTCTGCCCCTCCGGAGCGGCAGCGGCTACGTGGCCGACACCCCCGGCTTTACCTCCTTCTATCTGATGGAATGGACCCTCGGGGATCTGACCGAGGCCTATCCCGACTTCAAGCCCTACGCCTTGCGCTGCCGTTTCGACGACTGCCGCCATCTTTCCGAGCCCGACTGCGCGGTGAAGGAGGCGGTGGAGGCCGGCGAGCTGCCCCGGCTCCGCTATGAGGCCTATTGCTCTCTTTACGAAGAAATCCGACAAAACAAACGGGAGGATTAACCCATGCTCCATCTTGCACCTTCGATTCTGACCGCGGACTTCGGTCACCTGGCGGACGAGATCGCCAAAATCGAACGCGGCGGCGCGGACATGATCCACGTCGACATCATGGACGGCCAGTTCGTGCCCAACATGTCCATGGGTCCCGCGACCGTGGCGGCGCTTCGGCGCGCGACCGGTCTCACGCTAGACGTGCACCTGATGACCGAGACCCCCGAGACCATGATCCCCGCCTTCATCAAGGCGGGCGCCGATATCGTCACCGTGCATTACGAGGCCTGCCCGCAGCTGCATCATACCGTTTCGATGATTCACGAGCTGGGCGCGAAGGCCGGCGTGGCGCTCTGCCCCGGCACTCCCGTGAGCGCGCTCGACGCGATCCTGGGGGATCTGGACCTGGTGCTCATCATGACGGTGAACCCCGGCTTCGGCGGTCAGAAGTTCATCGCGAGCTCTCCCCGCAAGGTCGCGCAGATGCGGAAGATGCTCGACGACCGCGGCCTTTCCGCTGAGATCGAGGTGGACGGCGGCGTGAACGCCGGTACCGTCGCGTCCGTCGCGGAGGCCGGCGCCACCGTGATGGTCATGGGCTCCTGCGTCTATGACGGCGTCGATCCCGAAGGCAATGCCCGCCGCTTCCGCGGGATGCTGGACGAGCTGGGAGGCCGCGCATGAAAAAGGCCCGCGCTCTCCTTTCCGTCCTGTTCAATCTGGCCACCGTCGTGCTGACGGTCTATTCCGTGTGCTGCTACATCGTCCGCGGGGCGACCGGCAACATGTTCGGCATGGGCAGCCAGTGCTTCATCTTCTACACCACCGACTCCAACGTGCTGGCCGCGCTCTGCTGCCTGCCGGCGCTGTTCTTCAGCGTGAAGGCCCTTCTGGGCGGCGAGTTCCGCGAGCCCCGCTGGGCGCGCGTCCTCAAGTGGATCGGCACCTCCTGTGTGATGCTCACCTTCCTGGTGGTCGTCTGCTTCCTGAGCCTGTTCGCGAGCATGAGCGCGCTGTTCGAGGGGCCGAATCTGTTCCTGCACGGCGTCTGCCCGCTGCTCTGCCTCTTCTCCTTCCTGTTCTTCGAGGAGGGCGACCTGCCCTGGAAGGATCTGCCCTTCGTGCTGCTTCCCACCGTGGTCTACGGCCTCGTCTATTTCGTCATGGTCGTGATCGTCGGCGCGGAGAAGGGCGGCTGGGTCGATTTCTATCATTTCAACCTGAACGGAATGTGGTACGTGGCGATGGCGGCGGTGTTCGCGGGAGCCGCCCTGATCGCGGTCGTGCTGCGGCTGCTGGCCCGCCTGATCGATCGAAAATAATTTGAAAAAGAGGTTGACACCGGGCCTATCCCGGTGGTAATATTACTTTTGCTGCTACGAAAGCAACAGCATCTGGGTGTAGCGCAGTTTGGTAGCGCGCTTGAATGGGGTTCAAGAGGCCGCAGGTTCAACTCCTGTCACCCAGACACAAAAAAGGGACGTCCGAAGGGACGCCCTTTTTTGTGTCTGGAAATAGGAGGAACCTGCGGCCAGGCCGCGAAGAATCCGCAAGCCGCGAAGCGGATTCTCCCAAGCCGAACGGCCTCAAAAGCATGCATTGGAAACGTTATGAAGGCCGTTCGGCGCTTCAACATCCTGTCACCCAGACATAAAACAAGGGCATCCGCAAGGATGCCCTT
>JAZUHB010000032.1:0-5677 GCA_045641505.1 Bianqueaceae bacterium
AAGGTCGATAACCTTACATATAAAGAAGTCAAGCAGTGCATCCAGTCTTTTGTTTTCGGCGTGAATACTCCTTCCCGCTGGGGCACTCAGGCTCCCTTCTCCAACATCACTCTCGACTGGACCGTGCCCGCTGACCTTAAGGATCAGCCCGCTATCGTCGGCGGCAAGGAGATGGACTTCACCTACGGCGACTGCAAGAAGGAAATGGACATGGTGAACAAGGCCTTCATCGAGATCATGATCGAGGGCGACGCCAACGGCCGCGGCTTCCAGTACCCCATCCCCACCTACTCCATCACAAAGGATTTTGACTGGTCCGAGACAGAGAATAACAAGCTTCTCTTCGAGATGACCTCCAAGTACGGCACGCCCTACTTCTCCAACTACATCAACAGCGACATGGAGCCCAATGACGTCCGGTCCATGTGCTGCCGTCTGCGCCTCGATCTCCGCGAACTCCGCAAGAAGAGCGGCGGTTTCTTCGGCAGCGGCGAAAGCACCGGCTCCATCGGCGTCGTCACCATCAACATGCCCCGTATCGCGTATCTTTCCGCCAGCAAGGAAGACTTCTACCGCCGTCTGGACCGCATGATGGACATCTCCGCCCGTTCGCTGAAGACCAAGCGCACCGTCATCACCAAGCTGCTCGACAACGGCCTGTATCCCTACACCAAGCGTTATCTGGGCACCTTCGCGAACCACTTCTCCACCATCGGCCTCGTCGGCATGAACGAAGCCGGTCTGAACGCCAAGTGGATCCGCAAGGACATGACCACCAAGGAGTGCCAGGATTTCACGATCGAGGTCCTGAACCATATGCGCAACCGCATCTCCGACTATCAGGAGATGTACGGCGACCTGTACAACCTGGAGGCCACTCCCGCCGAGTCCACCTCTTACCGTCTGGCAAAGCATGACCGCGAGCTCTTCCCCGACATCATCACCGCCGCCAAGACCTGCGACGAGACGCCCTACTACACCAACTCCTCGCACCTGCCCGTCGGCTATACCGAGGATATCTTCACCGCGCTGGACATCCAGGACGAGCTGCAGACCCTCTACACCTCCGGCACCGTGTTCCACACCTTCCTGGGCGAGAAGCTGCCTGACTGGAAGGCCGCCGCGAACCTGGTCCGCAAGATCGCCGAGAACTACAAGCTGCCCTACTACACGCTGTCTCCCACCTATTCCGTCTGCAAGAGCCACGGCTATCTGAGCGGCGAGCAGTACACCTGCCCGATCTCCGCCGAGAAGACCGAGGTTTACAGCCGCATCACCGGTTACTACCGGCCCGTCCAGAACTGGAACGACGGCAAGGCCCAGGAGTTCAAGGACCGCAAGGTCTACGACATCGGCAACTCCCACCTGACCCACGTCGGCCCTCTGAACGCGGATGCTCCCGCTGAGGATTGCTGCTGCTCTCAGGATGTAGCCACCGTGAATGAAGGCGGCGTGCAGCGCCTCCTGTTCGCGACGCCCACCTGCCCGAACTGCAAGATTGCCTGCGCTTCTCTCGACAAGGCCGGCATCCCCTATGAGAAGATCTACGCCACCGAAAAGCCCGAGCTGGCCAAGCAGTACGGCATCAAGCAGGCGCCCACGCTGGTCGTGATCCAGAACGGAGAAATCACCAAGTACGCGCTGGTCTCCGAGATCAAGAAGTACATCGGCTGATCCGAATCCAATCCCCCTGAAGTCCCGGACCGTACCGCGTCGGCCTTCCGAATCGGTTCCGGTCCGGGGCTTTTCCACAAAAAAGGAGCAAATATCATGTATGACATCGTCATCGTCGGCGGAGGTCCCGCGGGACTTACGGCCGCGCTTTACGCCCTCCGGGCCGGAAAAACCGTTCTCGTGATCGAAAAAGCCTCCTTCGGCGGGCAGATTACCTTCTCCCCGAAGGTAGAGAACATCCCCGGCTTCCTGGCGCTTTCCGGCAACGAATTTGCCGAGAAGCTGGTGGAACAGGTCATCGAACAGGGCGGCGAATTCGAATCCGCTGAGGTGACCGGGCTCGAAAACCTCCCGGACGGCAGCTGGAAGGTCCTTTCGGATGACGGCGACTTCGAGGCAAAGACCGTGATCGTCGCCACCGGCGCGAAGCACCGGATGCTTGGCGTTCCGGGTGAAGAAGAGCTGGTCGGCAACGGCATTTCCTTCTGCGCGGTCTGCGACGGCGCCTTCTACAAGGATCAGACCGTGGCCGTGATCGGCGGCGGCAACTCCGCCCTTGTCGAAGCCGTGCTTCTCGCGGAGCTCGTCAAGAAGCTGTACATCGTGCAGAATCTCGATTATCTGACCGCGGAAGCGAAGCTGCAGCAGCAGCTCCTCGCGAAAGACAACGTGGAAGTGATCTACGGCGTGACGGTCGATTCCTTCCTCGGCGACGGCGAGCTGAAGGGCATCCGCATCAAGAACGAGCATGACGGCTCGATGCGGGAGCTTGCTCTGGACGGCCTGTTTATCGCGATAGGCCTGATTCCCCAGAATGAGCCCTTTACCGCTCAGATTCCGCTGAATGCCTGGGGTTACGCGGACAGCGACGAAAGCTGCACCACGCCCGCGAAGGGACTGTTCGTGGCCGGCGACTGCCGCAGCAAAAGAATCCGACAGGTGACCACGGCTGCCGCGGACGGCGCGATCGCCGCCCTGGCTGCCGCTGACTATATCGACAAGATGAAATAAAATTGCGCAAAATAGACCGGCAATGAGCTGCCGGTCTTTTTTTTATGTGTTATTTGTGTCCGAATCCTTTTCCGGATTCTTCCGGATCCTGGACCAGAGAAGAATGATCAGCTGCCCGGGTATTCCAAGCGCAAATATGAACCAGAGACGGAGTCCCAACGGAACAAACGTCATGAAAACGGCCAAAAGAACCGCCCAAAGCAGGATCGAAATAATCAGGTAATTCAGCCGCCTGTTCAGCCAGACCGAATTGAGAACGAGCCAGACGACACAGGACACCGGAAACGCGTAGATAAAGCACATGAAATGCCAGGGATTTTGCGGAAACAGATAGCGGAAAAGAACGAACAGCACGGTAGCAATCAGCCAGACCAGCAGCACGCTCATGCCGCAGATCAAAGCGTAATTGCGGTAGCGGATCTTCTCGAGCCGGATCTCTTCATCGGTCTTCCCTCGGCGGCGGGTCAGGAGATCGTCGACCGAAACGCCGTAGAGCTCCGCCAGCTTTTTCAGGACGGTGATATCGGGCACCGAGGCGCCTCTCTCCCATTTGGAGACTGCCTTATCGGAATAGATGAGTTTTTCGGCGACCTGTTTCTGGGTATAGCCGGAAAGATGTCTTTGCTCTGTCAGATTATCGCCTAACACTGAATGCAAATCACTCATTTTTCTTTCCGGGCCTCCTGTTCTGTATATCTCACATACTACACAAAATGTTCGGAACACATTATAACACACGCGAATCAGTCATTTCAAGAGGATTTCCAGACGATTCTACTGCTATTCTACAAATCGTAGAGCCCTAATTCTACCTATCTACCAATCGTAGAACTATTTTCAGTCTTTCTCTGACGTGTTTCTTGTTTTTCGTCTGCCGCAGGGCTACGCTTGACCGCGGAGGTGATCTCATGAAACGCTTTTTCTGGCTCCTGATCCGCCTGTTGACTCTACCCTGCCTGTTGAATGAAGGACTCCTTGTCCTTCTTCGTCTTCGAAAACAGTATTTCGATTCCCTTACGTTCTGGCTGCTGACAGCTGCCATGTGCCTCGTCCCGATCGCCGGTTACCTATTGAACTTTTGCAAAAACCAAACCGACAATGATAATAGACGTAAAAATGCGATGATCGCATCGTTGATCGGTTATTGCGCCGGTACCGCGGCCCTGCTCATCATGCGCCGCCCCGTGGAAGAGCTCATCATTCTTCTCACCTACCTGATTTCAGGCCTTCTGATCGCAGTCTTCAGCCTGTGCGGAGTCAGGGCCAGCGGCCATGCGGCCGGGATCGCCGGACCGTTCTTCATCGCAGCCTATCTTCGTGTGATGCCGCTTTTCCTGCTGCTCCCTTTGTTCGTTATCATTTTCGGTCTGACGGTCGCGGCCTCTCTTCGTCTCAAAAGGCATAAGGCAGGAGAACTGCTTCTGGGGGCTGCCTGCCCGATTGCAGCCTTCCTGCTGCTCAATTTGATCCTATAAAAAAACGTCCCGAAGGACGTTTTTGAAATTACCGGGCCGAAAACGATTTACAATTTTTTCAAAGCTCTCAGCGAATTGAGGATGCACAGGAACGCGACTCCGACGTCGCCGAAAACGGCGAGGCCCATTCCCGTCACACCGAATGCGCTGAGCGCGAGGATGATGAGCTTGACTGCCAGGGCGAAAACGATGTTCTCCCGAACGATCCGCAGCGTCAAATTTGCCGTTTTAAGGGCCTTCAGGATCTTTGACGGCTTGTCATCCATCAGGACGATATCAGCCGCCTCAATGGCCGCGTCAGAGCCCAGAGCGCCCATCGCGATGCCGAGATCCGCCGAGACGAGCACCGGCGCGTCATTGATGCCGTCGCCGACAAAGAAGCAGGCGCCCTCTTTCATATACGTGAGTGTAGCATCGACCTTTTGCTCGGGAAGAAGCTCCGCCCGCACCTCATCGATCCCGCACTGCGCTGCCACATATTCCGCTACAGTCAGACGGTCTCCGGAAAGAAGCACGGTCTTTTGGATGCCGGCTTCCCGGAGCCCGCGGATAAAGTCACATGCATCCTCCTTCAGTTCATCCGAGATGAGGACATAGCCAAGGTACTCCCTTCCGGAGGAAACATGGACGACCGTGCCGGGCTCGTCGGCCGAGGGAACCTCGCCGATCCCGACCCGCGCCATCAATTTCGCGTTGCCGGCGGCGAGCATGACGCCGTTCTTCTCAGTCATGACCCCAAGCCCCGGCAGGGTCTCGCTTTGGCCGAGGCCGGTCAAATCCGCTTCACGCCCAAGCGCCTCCCGTAGAGACAGCGCGATCGGGTGAGCGGAATACGCCTCGCAGTCGACAGCGGTCTCCAGCAGCCGTTCTTCGGTGATGCCGGCGGCCGGAACGGCCTTCGTCACCCGGAAGGTACCCTTGGTCAGCGTGCCGGTCTTGTCCATCAACGCGATCCTGCATTTCGTCAGCGTCTCCAGATGGTTGGAGCCCTTCACGAGAATGCCCTGGCGCGAGGCGCCGCCGATCCCGCCGAAGAACGCGAGCGGCACCGAGATCACCAAAGCGCAGGGGCAGGAAACGACCAGAAACACGAGCGCGCGCTTTACCCAAAGCGCCCATTGACCGGTGATCAGCGACGGTACGATCGCAAGCAGCAGCGCGCAGGCGACAACTGCCGGCGTGTAAACCCGCGCGAAACGGGTGATGAAATTCTCGGCCTTCGATTTATTGGAGGTAGAATTTTCGACCAGTTCCAGAATCCGCGAAACAGTGGAATCCTCGAAAACCTTCGACGCTCGGATCACTAGCTTGCCGCCCAGGTTGACTGAACCGCTCACGACCTCCGCCCCCGGAACCACCTCGCGCGGAACGCTCTCCCCGGTCAGGGCCTCGGTATTCAGCGAGGATTCGCCCTCTTCCATCGTGCCGTCCAGGGGTATCTTCTCGCCTGGCAGGTCCGTGAACAGGTCGCCGACGGAAAGCTCCGAAGGATCGACCTGGCTGAGAACACCGTCCCG
>JAZUHB010000033.1:0-17643 GCA_045641505.1 Bianqueaceae bacterium
AGATTGATCTCCTTGTAGCCCTTCTCCGCGTTGTCCGCGGTCCGGCGGGACTTGGTGAAGGCCGGCGGATCCAGGATGATCAGGTCGTAGGGCTTGCCGTCGTTCACGCCGTAGGCCGCGGTCCCCTCGCTCCGCAGACGCGGCAGCAGGTCGAATACGTCCTCGGTGAGGAAGTCCATCCGCTCCTCCAGACCGTTCCGGCGGGCGTTCTCGCGGGCCATTCCGATGGCGGCCGCGGAGACGTCCACGGCGGTCACACGCTCGGCGCCGCCCAGGGCCGCGTTCAGCGCGAAGGAGCCGGTGTGGGTAAAGCAGTCCAGCACCCGCTTGCCGCGGGCGAGCTTCGCCACGGCCAGGCGGTTGTATTTCTGATCCAGGAAGAAGCCGGTCTTCTGGCCGTTCTCCACGTCCACGAGGTATTTCACGCCGTTCTCGCAGATCTCGGTGAGGGCGGAATCGGGGATCGGGCGGTCCGGCAGCGCGTACCAGCCCTTGCCCTGGGGAAGGCCCTCGAGCTCGCGGATCGCGGCGTCGTTGCGCTCGTAGAGGCCGCGGATGCGGATCCCGTCCTTTTCGAGGGTCTCGACGATCATCGGGAACAGAAGGTCCTTCAGCCGCTCGGTGCCGACCGAAAGCGTCTGGACGGAAAGAAGGTCGTGGAACAGGTCCACGGTGAGGCCGGGGAAGCCGTCGGACTCGCCGAAGATCACGCGGCAGCAGTCGAGGTCCGCGCCCATCACGGTCTTGCGGTAATTCCAGGCGTACTCGACGCGGCGGCGCCAGAAGTCCTCGCCGAAGCGCTCGTTGGCGTTCCGCGACAGGATGCGCACGCGGATCTTGCTCTCCTTCGAGACGAAGCCGGTGCCGCAATACTTGCCGTTCTCGCCGATCACGTCGGCCAGATAGCCGTTTTCGGGCTCGGTGTCGAGGGGCGCGCCGTCAGGCGCGAGAGGCCCGGCGGAGAGATCGGAGGAATAAACCCAAGGGTGTCCGCTGTCTAACCAACGGACACCCTTTTTGGTGATCAGAAACTTGGGGAAGGTTCGGTTCGCTTTCATGGCTTACTGAAGCGCCGCCTTGAGCACGGCCTTCGCGGCCTCCAGCGCCTCGTTCGCCTTGGAGGCGTCCTTGCCGCCGGCCTGAGCCATGTTGGGACGGCCGCCGCCGCCACCGCCGGCCACCGTCGCCGCGGCCTTGACCGCGTTGCCCGCGTGGGCACCGGCCTTCACCGCGCCGTCCGTCGCCATCGCCACGAACACGAGCTTCTCGGTGCCGCCGCAGAGGATCAGCGCGCACTCGCCCAGCTTCTCCTTCAGGGAGTCGCCCAGGCTCTTCAGCGCTTCCGCGTCCATCTCGGGCTTGTAGGCAGCCAGGATCTTGCAGCCGCCGGCCTCCTCCGCCGCGCTGAGGATATCCTCGGCGGAGCTGGCGGTCATCTTGCTCTTCAGGGACTCGAGCTCGCGCCGGGTCTCCTTGAGCTCGGCCGCGAGAGCCGCGACCTGCTCGGGCAGACGGTCACGGGTGCACTTGAGGCTCGCGGCCAGGGCCTTCATCTCCTTCTCCTCGGCGCGGAAGTAGCTGAGCGCCTTCTCGCCGGTGAGGGCCTCGATCCGGCGGACGCCGGCGGCCACGCCGTTCTCGGAGAGGATCTTGAAGCAGCCGGCCTGAGCGGTGTTCGTCAGGTGCGTGCCGCCGCAGAGCTCGACGGAGTAATCGCCCATGCTGACCATGCGGACCGAAGCGCCGTACTTCTCGCCGAAGAGCGCCATCGCGCCGGCCTTGCGGGCTTCGTCCATCGTGGTGACCACGGTATTCACGGGCAGGCCCGCGAGAATCATCTTGTTGACTTCGGTCTCGACCTTCTCCAGCTCTTCCTCGGTCATCGCCTGGAAGTGGGTGAAGTCGAAGCGCAGACGGCTGTCGTCCACGTAGGAGCCGGCCTGCTCCACGTGGCTGCCGAGGGTGTTGCGGAGTGCCTTCTGCAGCAGATGGGTGGCGCTGTGGTTCCGGGCGGTGGCCAGACGGCCTTCCTTGTCGGCGGAAAGCTTCGCGGACTGGCCGACCTTCACGGTGCCGTCCACGACGGTGCCCACGTGACCGATCTTGTCGCCGATGGCCTTGATGGTGCTTTCGACCTCGATCAGGCCGGTGGAGGTGCGGAGCAGACCGCTGTCGCCCACCTGACCGCCCATCGTGGCGTAGAGAGGCGTCACGTCGCAGAAGACGGTGACGGTATCGCCGACGGAGGCCTCGTCGACCAGGTCCTCGGTGCCGCAGATCGCGAGGATCTTCGCGTCGTCGATCACGAGCTTGTCGTAGCCGTCGAAGCGGGTGACCATCGCGGGATCCAGCTTGTTATAGACGGTGGCCTTGGCGCCCATGTAGTTGGTGACGGCACGGGCCTCACGGGCACGGGTGCGCTGGGCATCCATCTCCGCCTTGAAGCCGGCCTCGTCCAGGGTGCAGCCCTCGTCCGCGAGGATCTCCCCGGTGAGGTCCATCGGGAAGCCGTAGGTATCGTAGAGCTTGAACGCGCGGGCGCCGGAGAGCACGCTCGTGCCCTCGGCCTTCATGTCCTTCACGAAGCCGTTCAGGATGCTGAGACCCGCGTCGAGGGTCTGGTAGAACTTCTCCTCTTCATTGGAGATCACCTTGTCGATGTAGGCCTTCTTGTCGACCAGCTCGGGGTAGGCGTCCTTGGAATTCTCGACGACCACGTCGGCGACCTGGTTCAGGAAGGGCTTGTCGATGCCCAGCAGACGGCCGTGACGGGCGGCGCGGCGCAGGAGCCGGCGCAGCACGTAGCCGCGGCCCTCGTTGGAAGGCAGCACGCCGTCGGAGATCATGAAGGTGAGGGAACGGGCGTGGTCGGTGATCACGCGGATGGAGACGTCGTCCTTGTAGGCGGCGCCGTAGGTCTTTCCGGCGATGCCGCAGACGCAGTCGCGGATGGCCTTGATGGTGTCCACGTCGAAGATGGAGTCTACCTCCTGCACGACGGAAGCGAGACGCTCCAAACCCATGCCGGTATCGATGTTCTTGTTGGCGAGCTCGACGTAGCCGCCCTCGCCGTCGCCGTTGAACTGGGTGAAGACGTTGTTCCAGATCTCCATGTAGCGGTCGCAGTCGCAGCCGACGGTGCAGCCGGGCTTGCCGCAGCCGTACTTCTCGCCGCGGTCATAGTAGATCTCGGAGCAGGGGCCGCAGGGGCCGGCGCCGTGCTCCCAGAAGTTGTCCTCCTTGCCGAAGCGGAAGATGCGCTCGGCGGGGATGCCGATCTCCTTGTTCCAGATATCGAAGGCCTCGTCGTCATCCTTGTAGATGGAGGGATAGAGGCGGTTGGGATCCATGCCGACGACCTGGGTCAGAAACTCCCAGGACCAGGCAATGGCCTCGTGCTTGAAATAGTCGCCGAAGGAGAAGTTGCCCAGCATCTCGAAGAAGGTGCCGTGGCGCGCGGTCTTGCCGACGTTCTCGATATCGCCGGTACGGATGCACTTCTGGCAGGTGGTGACGCGGCGGCGGGGCGGGATCTCCTGGCCCGTGAAATAGGGCTTGAGGGGCGCCATGCCGGCGTTGATCAGCAGCAGACTCTTGTCGTTCTGCGGGATCAGCGAAAAGCTGTTCATGCGGAGATGCTCCTTGGATTCGAAGAAGGAAAGGTACATCTCGCGCAGTTCGTTCACACCGTACTTTTTCATTATTTGATCCTCCTGTGAAAGATGGATAAAAAACGGTCAGATGGTCTCCGGGGCTTCCTGTCCCGGATCCGGAAGCGGATGGCCGGCCAGACGCTCGGCCTCCCCGCGAAGTCCCGCCTCGAGGAGCGCGCGGATGCGGCTCGAGGAAACAGGCTCGCCGCCGTCCAGAAGCAAGGGGACGGCGCGGAACGCAATCCCGGCCTCCGCGCAGAAGCGCGCCATGTCGGCGGGCGTTCCGCTGCCCCGCACACCGAAGCGGAAGTTTTCTCCCACCGCGATGCCGCAGGCGCCGAGGCGGCCGACGAGCACGTCGCGGAAGAACTCCTCCGGACGAAGCTCCCGCAGCTCCTCGGTGAAGGGCAGGAAGCAGACACGGTCGATCAGACCGGTCCCGAGGATCAGTTCCTCCTTCTCCCTGTCGGGGGAAAGAAGGCTGACCTCCCGTCCCATGAGCTCGAGCGGATGGGGCGTGAAGGTGACGGCCAGGGTCCCGGCTCCGAGGGAGCGCGCCATGCCGCGCGCGGCTTCGAAGAGGGCCCTATGGCCGAGATGGACGCCATCGAAATTGCCGATGGCCAGGACGTTTTGCATGAAAACCTCCGTTTCAGACGAACATTTTCTCCGCCTTCATGCGGACCGCGGCGGGAAGGGGCTTTCCCTCCTCATCCGTCGCCTCGGGCAGAAGCTCCGTGACCTTGTAGAGGCCGGCGAAGGTGCCGTCGGAGAGATAGAGCCGCACCCGGGCGCCCGTCTCCCGGGGGAGCGTCTCGTCCGGATAGGTAAGCGGATTTCCGTTTTTCAGATAGATATCGTCCTCGGGCGGGACAATCTTTCGCGGGGCGTACGCGAAGAGGGAATCGAGGCTTACGAAGAAGCTGTAGTCCCCCGCGGCGACCTTCGCGCGAAGCTCGTCCAGCGTGAGCGCCGTGTCCTTCCGGTAGGGGCCGGAGGCGGTGCGCTCGAGGGCGGTCATGTGGGCCAGATAGCCGGTGCGGCGGCCGATATCCTCGCAGAGCGTGCGGATATAGGTGCCCTTGGCGCAGGCCACGCGGATCCGGCCGCCTTCGGGCGAAAGGGCCAGGATCTCGATCTCGGGTATGGCGGCGAAGCGGGACTTCCGCTCCACCTCGATGCCCTCGCGGGCCAGCTCGTAGAGCTTGACGCCGCCCATCTTCACGGCGGAATACATCGGCGGAAGCTGGTCGTAGCCGCCCTGAAAGCTCAGGATCGCGGCGCGGGCCGCTTCTTCGTCGAAGACGTAGTCCGTCCGGGCGGTGACGGTGCCGCTCGCATCCTGGGTATCGGTTTCGGCGCCGAACGCGAACTCGGCGATGTACTCCTTGTCGCAGCCCATGATCAGCTCGGCGGCCTTGGTCGCCTTGCCGAGGCACACGGGCAGCACACCCGTGGCATCCGGGTCGAGGGTGCCCGTATGGCCGATCTTGTCCGCGCGCATGATGCCGCGGACGATCGCGGTCACGTCGTGGGAGGTGTAGCCCTTTTCCTTATAGATGTTGACGACGCCGTTCATGCTTCCTGCTCCGCCAGCTGCCGGCGGATCGCCGCCAGCAGATTTTCCTTGACGAGGAGCATCGGGTCGGCCACGGTGCAGCCGGCCGCGCGCACGTGGCCGCCGCCGCCGAAGCAGGCCGCGACCCGGGCCACGTCGACCTTGTCCTTGGAACGCATGTTCACGCGGATCGTGCCGTCATTCATCTCCCGGAGCACGCAGACGACGAGCGCCTCCTCGATCTCGTTGAGCTCGCCAGCCACGGCGTCGAGCTCCGCCATCTGGGACTGGACCTGATAGACGTCGCCCATGGTCAGGCAGCACATCAGGATTCCGTCCTCATAGAGCTTCGCCTTCCGGATCGCCAGGGAAAGTCCCCGCTGAGCGGAAAAGCTCTTGGAGTGGAAAAGGCCGTTCAGGGTCGACGTCGCGTCGGCGCCGCGCTCCACCAGCTCGGCGGCCATGCGGTAGGTCGCCGCAGTGGTGCCGGAGTGACGGAAGCCGCCGGTGTCGAAGGCCGAACCCATAAAGAGCGCCTTCGCCATGGGACCGGTGATTTCCGCCCCCATCTCCTTGAAAAGCCCGTAAAGCACCTCGCTCACGGAGGAGCACTCAGGCTCGCAGTAGAAAAAATCGGTATATTCCCGGCCGGAGACGTGGTGGTCGACGCAGAGACTCGCCTTGGCGCGCATCAGGAAACCCTCCGCGCGGCCGGTGCGGGGCGGTTCGGCCACGTCCAGCATGATGAAGGCAAAGCCCGAAATATTCGCGGCCTCCTCCTCGCTGAGGACCGGGAATTCCGGCAGAAGCCTCGTGTAGCGGGCGATATCGCCGTCGGCATAGACATAGGCCTTCTTGCCCAACTCTTCCAGATAGAAGCACAGGGCCGCGCAGGCGCCGACGCTGTCGCCGTCCGGGCGGACGTGGCCGCTCAGCACGAAGCAGTCGTAGCGTTTCAGGAAGTTGCGGAAGCTTTCGGCAAACTCAGACCGGCTCACCTTCGTCCTCCTCTTCTTCTTCCTCCTCTTCCTCCGGCGCGTCATCCTTGTGGATCTGCGCCAGGAGCTCCTCCATGTGGATGCTGTATTCCATGGAATCGTCCATCACGAAGCTAAGCTCCGGCGTGACGCGGAGGTTGAGGCGCAGCGCCAGCTCGCGGCGGATGAAGGGCTTGGCGCTCTTCAGGGCCGCGGCGACGTCCGCCTTCTTCTCCGCGTCGCCGAGGACGCTGACGAGGATCTTGCAGTATTTCAGGTCACGGGTGGTCTCGGTCCGCACCACGGAGGTGCAGATGTCGACACGGGGATCCTTGAGCTCCCGGAAAATCATGGAAAGCTCCTGACGGACCGCCTCGTTGATCCGCTCGGACCGGTTCTTGTTGGCACGTTTCTGAGGCATCAGCGCTCCACCTCTTCCATAACGAAGGCTTCGATGACGTCGCCCTCCTTGATGTCGCTGAACTTGTTCAGCATGATACCGCACTCGTAGCCGGCGGCCACCTCACGGACGTCGTCCTTGAAGCGGCGCAGGGAGTCCATTTCGCCCTCGTAGATGACGATGGAGTCGCGGATCAGACGGGCCTTGGCGTTGCGGGTGATCTTGCCGTCGGTGACGTAGGAGCCGGCGATGGTGCCGATGCCGGAGGCCTTGAAGACCTGGCGGACCTCGGCGTGGCCGAGCTGCTTCTCGACGAACTCAGGATCGAGCATGCCCTTCATGGCGGCCTGGATGTCCTCGATGGCGTTGTAGATGACGCGGTAGAGACGGACATCGACCTTCTCGTTCTCGGCCGTCGTCTTCGCGGTCGCGTCGGGACGGACATTGAAGCCGATGATGACGGAGTTGGAGGCGGACGCCAGCATGACGTCGCTCTCGTTGATGGCGCCCACCGCGCCGTGGATCACGTGCACGTTGACCTCGGGAGTGCTGAGCTTCTCGAGGCTCTGGCGGACGGCCTCCACGGAGCCCTGCACGTCGGCCTTGACGATGATGTTGAGGTCCTTGACGTTGCCGGCCTGGATGTCGCCGAACAGGTTGTCGAGGCTGACCTTCTTGTTGCCCTCGATCATCTTGGCGCGCTCGCGGGCGCTGACCTTCTCGGCCAGGCTGCGGGCTTCCTTCTCATTGGGCGTGACGTAGAGGGGCTCGCCGGCGGCGGGGACCTCGGACAGACCGATGATCTCGACGGGCTTGGAGGGGCCCGCTTCCTTCACGCGGCGGCCGGTGTCGTCGACCATGGCCTTGATGCGGCCGTAGGTGCTGCCGCTGACGATGATGTCGCCCACGCGCAGGGTGCCCTTCTGCACCAGCACGGTGGCCACGGCGCCGCGGCCCTTATCCAGCTCGGACTCGATGATGGTACCGACGGCCGGGCAGTTGGGATTGGCCTTGAGCTCCAGGATGTCGGCGGTCAGCAGGACGTTCTCCAGCAGGTCGTCGATGCCCTGGCGCTTCTTCGCGGAGACGGGCACGCAGATGGTGCTGCCGCCCCAGTCCTCGGCGACCAGGCCGTACTCGGTCAGTTCCTGCTTGATGCGGTCGGCGTTCGCGCCGGGCTTATCCATCTTGTTGATCGCGACGATGATCTGGACGCCGGCGGCCTTCGCGTGGTTGATGGCCTCGACGGTCTGCGGCATGACGCCGTCATCCGCGGCGACGACCAGGATCGCGATATCGGTGACCATGGCGCCGCGGAGACGCATGGCGGTGAAGGCCTCGTGGCCGGGCGTATCCAGGAAGGTGATCTTGCGGCCGTTGATCTCGACCACGGAAGCACCGATGTGCTGGGTGATGCCGCCGGCCTCGCCCTCGGTCACGCGGGTGTCGCGGATGGCATCCAGCAGGGAGGTCTTACCGTGATCGACGTGACCCATGACGACCACCACGGGAGGACGCTCCTTGAGCTCGCTCGCCTCATCCTCAGCTTCGGCAGCCTCGGCGTACGCGGCGAAGATATCCTCCTCCTGCTCGTGCTCCACGAGGATGCCCAGCTCCATGGCGATCTCTTCGGCCTGCTCGAACTCGATGGTCTGGTTCATGCTGGCCATGATGCCCTTGCTCATCAGGGACTTGATGACCTGATTCATGGGCTTGTGCAGGGCCTCGGCGAAGTCCTTGACGGTGATGGTCTCGGGCAGCGCCACCAGCTTGACCTCCTCCTCGGCGGCGCGGGCGGCTGCCTTCTCCTCCTGAGTCTGGGGCTTCTTGGTGGCCTTCTTCTTGTGATGGACCAGATCGTTCTCGTCGTAGCTCACCTGCGGCTGCAGGTTGTTGTTCTTGCGGCGGGTGAAATCGTCCGAATTGTTGTTCTTCTTATCCTTGTTCTTGTTGTTCCAGTCGGTCTTGCGGTTTCCGCTCTTGCCGGAGGTGGGAAGCTCCGCCGGCGCGGCCGACTGACCGCGTCCCGCGGGACGGCCGGTGCCGGTACCGCCCTGCGGACGGCCCTGACCCTGACCCTGGGGACGGCCCTGACCCTGGCCCTGACCCTGCGGACGGCCCTGACCCTGGCCCTGGGGGCGGCCCTGACCGTCACGGCTCTGGGGACGGCCCTGACCGTCGCGGCCCTGGCCCTGCGGACGGCTCTGACCGTCGCGGCTCTGGGGACGGACCTGACCGTCGCGGTTCTGCGGACGGCCCTGGGCATCGCGGTTCTGGCGCGCGCGTGCTTCCGCCTCCGCCTTCGCCTTCGCTTTGGCTTCCGCTTCCGCCTTGGCGCGGGCTTCCGCCTCTGCCTTGGCCTTCGCCTCCGCCTCGGCCTTCGCCTTGGCCTCGGCCTCCTCACGGGCCTTTCTCTCCGCCTCGAACCGGGCCTCCGCCTCGGCTTCGGCGCGGGCTTCCGCTTCCGCGATCATCTGACGCTGGGCCTCCAGTGCCTCGGCGACCTTGGCCTTGCCGGCTTCGGCGCGGGCCCTGATGTCGGCCTCGGCCTTGGCGCGGGCCTCCTCGCGGGCGCGGGCCTTGGCTTCGGCCTTCGCCTTCGCCTCCTCCTCGGCCTTGATGCGGGCTTCCTCCGCCGCTTTGGCGCGGGCGCGGGCCTCGGCCTCGGGGTCGGGCTTCGCGGGCTCGGCGTCCTTCTTCTTCACGGCCAGCTTCTTACCCGTGATCTTGTAGACGACGTTGATGATCTCCTGCGTGGAGAGCACGTCATCCGGAGAAAGGATGAAAATGCCGTCCTCCTCCAGCTTTTTGGAAATATCTTTTACAGTAACATGCAGATCGTTAGCCAGATCCTGAACTGTTTTCTTAGCCAATGATTTTTCACCTCTCAGTATTTTGTCCGACGGACTGACGGACGAGCGCCGCCAATCCTTCGTCGCATACGGCAGCGACAGAGCGCTCTTCCTGTCCCATGGCCCGGCCGAGCTCCTGCTTGGAGTAGCAGGTCTCGAGGCAGTCCACGGCGTAGAAGGCGGACTTGTCCAGAAAACGCTTTCTGGTGTTTTCCGACGCGTCCCGTGCCAGGAGCACGAGGCAGGCGGCGCCGCTCTGCAGCGCTTCCGTGACCTGGAAATCGCCGCTCGCGGTCTTGCCGGCCTTCCGGCTCAGGCCCAGGAGGCCCAGGGTTCGGTCCGTTTTACTCATGATCGCTCAGTTCGCTCCGTACGTTTGCATAGGCTTCCGGAGGCACGCTCACTCCGAAGGACCGCTCGAGTGCCCGGGTCTTCACGGCCTTTTCGAGACAGGCGACGTTCCGGCAGAGATACGCTCCCCGCCCCGGCGCCCGGCCGGTCGGATCCAGGGCGACGCGGCCGCTTCCGTCGCGGACGACACGGATCAGCTCACGCTTCTCCTTCATCTCGCGGCAGCCTGCGCATTGCCTTAAAGGAACCTTTTTTTCACTCATTTTCTTTACCTTCCGGACGCAGCTTATTCGTCGTCGTCCATGACGAAGATCAGCTCGTCGTCCTCATCTTCCTCATCGAAGATGATCTCGGCCTCCTCCGCTCCGGCGGCGCTGTCCATCTGAGACAGGCTCTTGATGTCGATGCGGTAGCCGGTGAGACGCGCCGCCAGACGGGCGTTCTGACCGCCGGTACCGATGGCGTTGGTCAGCTGATCGTCCGGCACGATGACGGTCGCGTTCTTGCTGTCCTCGGGGATCTCCACGCGGAGCACGCCGGCGGGCGCCAGGGCGGCCGCGATGAAGCGCGCGGGAGTGGGATCGTAGACGACCACATCCATCTTCTCGCCGTGCAGCTCTTCGACGATGGCGTTCACACGGGAGCCGGCGGTACCGATGCAGGCGCCGCGGGGATCGACCTGCTCATCCTTGCTGTAGACGGCGATCTTGGCGCGGCTGCCGGCCTCGCGGGCGATGCTCTTGATCTTCACGACGCCCTCCTGAATCTCGGGCACCTCCTGCTCGAAGAGGCGGCGGATCAGGCCGGGATGCTTGCGGGAGACGGTGATGACCAGCTCCTTCGCGGTCTTGCGGACCTCGGCGACGTAGAACTTCAGCCGCATGTTCTGGCTGTAGGTCTCGCTGTGGATCTGCTCGGTGTAGGGCAGGATCGCCTGGGTGCGGCCGATATCGACGATGCACTTCTTGGTGCGGGGATCGATCTGCAGGATGGTGCCGGTGACCAGCTCCTTCTCCTTGCCCTTGAACTCGTCGTACTGGACGCCGCTGACGCCCTCGCGGAATTTCTGGGTGCCGACCTGCGTGCCGTTGTGGACCGCGATCCGGTGAAGATCCTTCACCGCGACCTCGATGGCGCACTGGTCGCCCAACTCATATTTCTTGTTATAGGTCCGGGCTTCGGCCAGGGTAATCTGGTTCTCATCATCCTCGACCTCCTCGACCACGTCCTTCAGCAGATAGACGTGATAGGTACCCTTTTTGCGGTCCACGTCGGCGCGGACATTCTGAGTGCCGTAATCCTTCTTGGCAGCAGTGATCAGCATCTGTTCGACGGCGTCGAAGATCTGTTCCACGCTGAGGCCCTGCTCCTTGTTCAAAAGCTCGACCGCTTCCAGTAACTTATCCATTTTTTCTTTTTTTATCCTCCGATTCGTATTATTTTCAGAAAATCACGGCCAGGCGGATGGACGCCAGGTCTTTGCGGGAGAACGTGAGCTCCCGCCCGTCCGAAAGCTCCAGACCGACAGTCTGGGTCTCGGGGTCGTAGGAAGTAAGCTCTGCCGTGAACTCCTTCTCCGCGCCCTTCTCCGGATCCGCCTTGTACAGCCTGACCTCGACGAGCTTGCCCATCTCGCGGGCGAAGTCCTTGTCCTTTTTCAGGGGACGGTCCAGGCCGGGAGAGCTGACCTCCAGCACGTACGGCGTCTCGAAGGGATCGTCAGCCTCGATGGCCGCCTCCAGTGCCCGGGAGAGCGTGACGCAATCATCGATCGAGAAGCCGCCTTCCTTGTCGGCGAAGACCTTGAGGTACCAGCTCTGGCCTTCCTTCTCGTATTCCACGTCCACGATCTCGTAATGGTACTCCTCTGCCATCGGGGCGAGCAGCCCCTCGACAAACTCGATCAGTTCCTGTTTCTTCAAATCCGTCCTCCTCCGTTTCCGGTCTGTCAGGCCTACAAACAATGAAGTGTGGACCGCGAGGCCCACACTTCAAGGGTGACATATAATAGTAACGTATATAGTATAGCACAAGTTTTGGGGATTGCAAGGGAAATATGGTCGCGCGGGGCGCGAAATAACGGCGTGCGGCACGCAATAACGTCGCGCGGATCGCGAAATAACGTCAGAGTGAAGCGGGCGTCTCGCCGGGCGATTCACTCCTTTCCTTTCCCGAACTTCCTCACCAGGAAGAACACCGGCAGCCCGATCACGGTCACCAGGATGCTCGCGAGGCTCATCCAGGTGGAGCTCGCGCCGTTCAGGAAGAGCTGGCTCACGATGACGTAGAGGCCGCCGAGGATCGCGAGCGCCGGGATCACCGGGTACAGCGGCACCTTGTAGGTCCGGGCCGGGTCGGCGGGACGGTCCTTACGGAGCTTGAAGACCGCCGCGAAGGTCAGGGTGTAGAAGATCCAGCAGGCAAAGACGGCGAGGTCCGTCAGCTGGTCGAAGTTGCCGATCAGGCTGTAGACGCAGGCCAGCACGGAGATCAGGAGGATCGACCAGACAGGCACCTGCTTCCTGTTCAGCTTCGACAGGCCGCGGCTCGCGGGCAGGGTCTTCATCTCGGCGAGGAGATACGCCACGCGGGAGCCGCTCATCAGGAAGCCGTTCGCCGCGCCGATGACGGAGATGATGATGCCCGCCTCGATCAGCAGTCCGCCCAGCTCGCCGAAGAGCTTGGTCGCGACCGCCGCCGCGGGGGATTCGAGCGTCATCAGCACGTCGGCCGGCAGCACCCAGAGGTAGGCCAGATTGATCAGGAAATAGACCGCCATGATGACGGTGACGCCGCCGACGATCGCCTTGGGCAGGTCGCGGCCGGGATTCTTCATCTCGCCGCCGATCGCGCCCGCGTTGGTCCAGCCCTCGAAGGCGAAGAGCACGGCAAGGAGCGTCGCGCCGAGGGCGCCGGCCGCGGTCTTGCCCTCCCCGACCATCGGGGTGAAAACGGGGCTCGAGGGATCGCCGAGGATCAGGCCGAAGACCATGATCAGCACCAGCGGAATCAGCTTGCAGGCGGTGGAGATGACCTGGAAGACGCCGGCGGTCTTCGAGCCGAGGAGGTTGGAGACGGTGACCAGCGCGATCACGAGGAAGGCGATGGGCAGGCTCCAGCCTGCGCCGATGTAGGCCGAGATCACGGAGCCGACCTTGACGCCGTAGCCCGCCAGGAACGCGGGATAGAAGATCACGGTCAGCATCCAGCCGGCCATGAAGCCGATCTTCTCGCCGAAGATCTCGCCGAGATAGGCCACCATGCCGCCGGTGCGGGGCATCATGACGGCGACCTCCGCGAAGGTCAGGGCGCCGAAAAGGCTGATCAGACCGCCGACGATCCAGGCGATCATGCCGATGCCGGGGGCGCCGCCGGTCGCGGTGTAGATGGCAGTGGGCTTGAAGAACACGCCGGCGCCGATCACGGTGCCGACCACGATGGCCATCGCGCTCATCACGCCGAGGTTTTTCCTGAGTTTTTCTTCCATGGTCCTCTCCTTTCTTCCGCGGCAAAGCCGCGCGTCGCCGGCCGCGGGCGGCTCAGCCTTCGAACATCCACTCCATCACTTCGGTGATATGCTCGTCCCAGTAGTCCCAGCTGTGAGTGCCGGGCGCTTCCCGGTAGGTAAAATCGTAGCCCAGCTCCGCGAACTTCTCGCGCAGCGGAATGTTGTTCCGATAGAGCGGGTCGGAGACGCCGATGGTCATGTAGATCGGCGGCCGCTTCTCGCAGCGCTCCGCGAGGCAGAGCAGATCGTCCTCGGGCGGGACCTGCATGTCCTCGCCGAAGCTGGTGACGAAGTTCTGCATGGGGTTTTTCGCGACGTAGTCCCGGAGGTCGCCGACCGGCGAAAGCGCGCCCGCCTTGGCGTAGAAGCCCTCGGAGCGGAGCGCCAGCTTCATCGCGCCGTAGCCGCCCATGGAAAGGCCGGCCACGTAGCGGTCCGCCGGGTCGGAGGACACGGGCAGCAGGCTCTCGATGAAGGCCGGGAGCTCCTTCGTCAGGTAATCGTAGTAGCGGTAGCCGTATTTCTGGTTGCAGTAGAAGCTGCGCTCGCCGTCGGGCATCACCACCGCGATGCCGTAGCGGGAGGCGTAGCGCTCCACGGAGGTGCGCCGCATCCAGATGGTATAGTCGTCGGAGAGACCGTGCAGCAGATAGAGGCACTTATACTTTTCGGCGCTCGAGCCGCCCGCCATGCCGATCTGCCCCACCACGCTCTTCTGAGGCACCACGACCCAGACCTGCGTCGCTTTCCCCAGGATCTCCGAATGGAAATTGATCTCTAAAAAAGGCATTGTTCCGTTTCCTTTCCCACGCGGTCCGCGGACCGTTTGATTAGGTTTAAGATACCTTATTCCCTGCTTTTTTTCAACAGAAAAAGTCCGGACAAAGGCAAAAGCTTCGTCCGGACTTCGCATGGCTTTTCAGTTCAGGCCGTCCAGCTGGCTGAAGAGGTCGATCTGCGCGGTATCGGGGATGCCGCGGAAGATGCCGAGGCTCTTCATCACGTCGGCCATGTTCTTGCCGACCTTCGTGCGGGAGAGGAAATCCTCGACGGTAAGGAACTCGCCGTCCTTCCGGGCTTCCACGATGCTCTCCGCGGCGGAAAGACCCAGGCCGGGGATCGAGTTGAAGGGCGGAAGCAGCTTGTCGCCCACGATCTGGAACTTCCGCGGATCGGACTTGTAGAGGTCGATGGGCAGGAAATCCAGGCCGCGGCAGTAGAACTCGACCACGAGCTGCAGCACCGTCACCTTTTCCTTGTCCTTCGCGGTGCGGTCGTCCAGGGGCTTCGCCTCGATCTCGCGGATCGCGGCGCGCGCCTTCTCGAGGCCGCCGCCCATCATCTGGATGTCGAAGGCGTCGGCGCGGATCGTGAAATAGGAGGCGTAATAGGCTTCCTTGAAATGGACCTTGTAGTAGGCGACGCGGAGGGACATGGTGACGTAGGCCACCGCGTGGGCCTTCGGGAAGAGATACTGGATCTTGCGGCAGGACTCGATGTACCAGTCCTCCACGCCCAGCCGCCTCATTTCGGCCTTGTGGTCGTCCTTCAGACCGCCGCTCTTCTTGCCCTTCCGGACGATCTCCATGATCTGGAAGGCCAGCTTCTTCTCCATGCCGCGGATGATGAGGCCGGTCATGATGTCCTCACGGGTGCAGATGCACTGGTCGATCTTGCAGATGCCCGCCGCCACCAGGTCGCGCGCGTTGTTGTTCCACACGTCGGTGCCGTGGGAGAGGCCGGAGATACAGACGAGATCCGTAAAGTTCTGCGGCTTCGTCTCCACGAGCATGCCGCGGACGAAGTTGGTGCCGAACTCGGGCACGCCGAAGGTGCCGACGGGGCTGTCGATGTCCTCGGGAGTGACACCCAGCGCCGAGGTATTCAGGAACAGGGACATGACCTCCGGGTCGTCGATGGGGGCGTTGGTCGCCTTGAAGCCGGTCAGATCCTCCAGCATGCGGACCATGGTCGGGTCATCGTGTCCCAGGATGTCCAGCTTGAGCAGACGCCCGTGGAGCTGGTTGTAGTCGAAATGGGAGGTGATGATGTCCGTCTCGGTGTCGTTCGCGGGATGCTGCACGGGGCAGAACTGGAAGATCGAATAGCCCTTCGGCACGACGAGCTGGCCGCCGGGATGCTGACCGGTGGTCCGCTTCACGCCCGTGATGCCCGCCACCAGGAAGGCCTTGCGGGCCGCGGTCGCCGGGATCTTCTGCAGGTCCAGATACTTCAGCACGTAGCCGTAGGCCGTCTTGTCCGCCAGGGAGGACATGGTGCCCGCCCGGTAGACCTGGCTCTTGCCGAACATCTCCTCCACGTAGGCGTGGGCGTTCGGCTGATACTCGCCCGAGAAGTTCAGGTCGATATCCGGCTCCTTGTCGCCGTCGAAGCCCAGGAACACCTCGAAGGGGATGTCCTGGCCGTCCTTCCGGAGCTTCTTCCCGCAGACCGGGCAGAAGGCGTCGGGCAGGTCGAAGCCGCTGCGGCCGGCCATCTTGCGGACGGTCGGGCTGTCGAAATCGTTGTACTTGCAGTGCGGGCAGTAGTAATGCGGCGGCAGGGGGTTGACCTCGGTGATGTCCGACAGCGTCGCCACCAGGGAGGAGCCCACGGAGCCGCGGCTGCCCACGTAATAGCCATCGGCGACGGAATGGAGCACGAGGCGGCGCGCCAGGATGTACAGGGTGGAAAAGCCGTGGTCGATGATGGACGTGAGCTCGCGCTCGATCCGGGCGGAGACCACGCCGGGCAGGGGATCGCCGTACATGCTCTTCGCGCGGTTGTAGACGCAGTCGCGGAGCTCGTCCGCCGCGCCCTCGATTACAGGGGCAAACTGGCCGTCGGGAATCGGGAGGATGTCCTCGATCTGGTCGGCGATGGCCAGGGTGTTGTCGATGACCAGCTCCTCCGCCTTTTCGGGGCCGAAATAGGCGAATTCACGGAGCATTTCCTCGGTGGTGTGGAAATAGAGGGGCGCCTGGCCGCCGGCGTCGTCGAAGCCCTTCACGGTCTGGATGATCTCCCGGAAGAGGCTGTCCTCCGGCTCACGGAAATGGACGTCGCCGGTCGCGACCACGGGCTTCCCGTACTTCTCGCCGAGCGCCACGATGCGGCGGTTGAACTCGCGCAGATCCTCCTCGCAGGTCACGGAGCTCTCGTCCGGGTCGTCGATCAGGAAGGCGTTGTTGCCGATGGGCTGGACCTCGAGATAGTCGTAGAAATTCATCAGGCGCTCGAGCACGTCGTCGCCCTCGTTCCGCAGAAGCGCCTGGAAGACCTCGCCGGCCTGGCAGCCGGAGCTGATGATGAGGCCCTCGCGGAGCCGCAGGAATTCGCTCTTCGGCAGCCGCGGGCGGCCGCGGTACAGGTAGTTCAGGTGCGAGATCGAAACGAGCTCGTAGAGGTTCCGAAGGCCCGCCAGATTCTTCACCAGGATCACGGCGTGGAAGGAGCGGAGCCGCTTCACGTCGGTGTTCGCGCGGATGTAGCCGTTCACGCCGTCGAGGTCGGTGATCTCCTTTTCCTCCAGCTTTCGCAGGCACTTTTCGAAAATATGGGCGGTGGCCTCCGCGTCGTCCACGGCGCGGTGATGGTTTTCGAGCGAGACCTCGAGATAGCGGGCTACGCTGTCGAGCGTGTATTTCTTCAGCTCGAACAGACCGCGGCAAAGCTCCAGCGTATCGACGATCGTGTTCTCGGGCACGGGAAGACCCAGCTCCTCGCTTTTCGCGGCGACGAAGCCGGTATCGAAGTCGGCGTTATGCGCGACGAAGACCGCGTCCCCGGCCCAGGCCAGAAACTCCGGCAGCACCTCGCGGACGGTGCCCGCGCCGCGGACGTCCTCATCGGTGATGGAGGTGAGCTCGGTGATGCCCTCCGGCCACGGCGGGATCGATCCGACCGCGCCCGTGCAGCCGGCGAACGCATCTCCGAGAAGGACGCCCGACGCCGGCCAGGGCGGGATCGTCCCGTGCATCCCCGTGCAGTTCTTGTAGCAGCTTCCGAAGTCCGTGCAGTTTGGGGGCCACGGCGGGAACTCGCCGGTTGCGCCTGGGCAGTCGCAGTAGCACTGCCGGACGCACGTGATGTTCTCGCCCCACTGCGGGACAGGCCCCGCGAGACCCGTGCACCTGTCGAACGTGCCGCAGGCGTCCTCGATTGCCGGAGTCCACTCCGGGAAACCGCCCGTGATGTCGAAGCAGAACTGGAAGCAGCAGTAGGTCTTCTTGATGGAACGCCCCCACCTTGGGAGGGTCCCGACAAGGCCCCCGTGATCGTTGTTGCTCCAGCCGCAGAACGCCCCTTCGCACGACTCAAGGTAGTCGCTCCAGTGGTGAAGCT
>JAZUHB010000034.1:0-2509 GCA_045641505.1 Bianqueaceae bacterium
GGGCGTCGCCGATTTTCGCCATCAGGGGCGCCATGTCCAGATCGGCGGTGAGGATGTAGTTGCCGTCGCAGGGGGCGTCCGCGGCGCCGTCGCCGTTTTCATCCCCGTTCTTCCAGCAGCCGCTCAGGTAGAACAGCTGCTCGGGTGCGGAGATCTCGTAGGTATCGGTCTCTTTGTTGTAGTCGGGCGCCGCGGCGCCGAGTTCCTTCAAGGTGTCGAGCTCCCAGATGTCGCCCTCCCAGAACGCGCCTTCATCCGCCGAAACGGAGAAGGGAGTCAGGAGCGGAGCGATCATGAGAATGGCCATCATCAGGGCCAGGGTTTTCTTCTTCATGAGAATCCTCCTTTTTTTATTCGGTTGAGCACAGGTAAAACATAGGCACATTATACGCTTCATCCGGCCGCTTTTCAATGATGATTGCAAGGCGGGGCATTTTTTGTTATAATCGCCCCAAGAATGCATCCTGAAACGGAGGAACGTGAAATGTCCAAGAAGAAAGACAGAAAGAAGAGCAAGGCCGGCAAATGGATCCTCGGGATCGTCCTCGGGATCCTCGCGGCCGCGGCGCTGTTCGTGCTTGCCGCGTACATCAACTACCGGATTTCCGGCGGCGCGGATGTGCCCAAAACCGCGAAGAACGACACCGGCCTCGTGCAGGCGGTCGGCCGCGGTCTCTACGACAAGGACGGCAACGAGCTGATTCTTCGCGGCACCAACTGCGGAAGCACCTTCATCACCGAGGGCTGGCTCGCTCCCTACTGCATCGCGGAGCCGAACGGCGAGGAGTACCCCGAACTCTCCGAGGAGATGTTCCTGCAGGGACTGCGCTCCAATCCGAACCTGACGGACGCCCAGCGCAAGGAGCTCCTGGACCTCTTCTACACGACCTGGTTCACCGAGGAGGATGTCGCGAACATCGCGGAGCTCGGCATGAACTGCCTGCGCATCCCCTTCTATTATACGATGATCCTGAACGAGGACTTCACCCGCAAGAGCGAGGCGGAGGCCTTCCGCTATCTCGACGCGATCCTCGGCTGGTGCGAGAAGTACGGCGTCTACGCGGTGCTCGATCTCCACGGGGCGCCCGGCTCCCAGAACGGCTACGAGCACGGCGGCTCCATCGATTACAACAAATATGACGCGGACACGATCCGCTTCTGGTACACGCCCGAGTACGTCGAGGCCGTGAAGGACCTCTGGACCTTCGTGGCGGAGCACTACGGCAAGAGCGAGAAGGGCAGGATCATCGCCTCCTACGATCTGCTGAACGAGCCCCGCAGCCGCGCCTTCAAGACCGACAAGGTCTGCTGGGACGTCTACGATCAGATCTACGACGCGGTCCGCGCCGCGGGCGACCGGCACAACCTGATCATGGAGGGCTGCTGGAGCTTCGCGAACCTGCCCAACCCCGAAAAGTACGGCTGGGAGAACGTGACCTATTCCTATCATTGGTATAACTGGAACGCCAGCTGGCTGTCCAACACCTTCTTCTTCATGTACCAGGATCTGTCCAACATCGGCCGGCACTATGACGTGCCCGTGTTCATCGGCGAGTTCACCTGCTTCGCCGATGCGGACGACTGGAACGAGGAGCTTTCCATCTTCGAGGACCGTCACTACTCCTGGACCATGTGGACCTACAAGATGGCGGTCTACGGCTGGTGGGAGAACTCCTGGGGCCTTTACAACCTGAACTACTGGGAAGGCGACGAATACGAATACGCGAAGAAGGTCAACGTGACGACCGCGGGCTACGACGAGATCCGCGAGGCCTTCCTCTGGACCGCGACGGAGAACGCCACGAAGAGCTCTACCTATGACACGCTGAAAAAGTATCTGGAGGGAATCGACTGATGTACGTGAACGGAGAAGTCTATCTGGGCCTGGCGGAGAACGGGGAGCGGGTCATCCTGCCTCTGTCCGCCTGTAACCGTCACGGCCTGATCGCCGGCTCGACCGGCACCGGCAAGACCGTCACCATGCAGGTGCTGGCGGAGTCCTTCTCGGACGCCGGCGTGCCCGTGTTCGTCTGCGACATCAAGGGCGACGTGAGCGGCCTCTGCGTCCCCGGCACCCAAACCGACGCGATGGAAGAGCGCATCGACCGCTTCGGCATCCGCGGCGAGTTCGCGTACAAGAGCTTTCCCGTCACCTTCTGGGATCTCTACGGCAAGAGCGGCCACCCTGTCCGCGCCACTGTCTCCGACATCGGCCCGACGCTCCTTTCCCGCATCCTGAACCTGACCGAGGTCCAGGAGGGCGTGATGGGCATCCTCTTCCGCATCGCCGACGACAAGGGCATGAAGATCCTCGACCTCAAGGATCTCCGCACCCTGCTTTCCTTCGTAACCGCGCACCGCAGCGACTACATCCCGGTCTACGGCAACATGTCCGCCCAGACCCTCGGCGCCATCACCCGCGCGCTGCTGCCGCTCGAGGATGACGGCGGCGAACTGTTCTTCGGCGAGCCGATGCTCGACATCCACGACTTCATCCGCACCGACGCGG
>JAZUHB010000035.1:0-10651 GCA_045641505.1 Bianqueaceae bacterium
TCCCGAAGGACCGCATCTTCCGCAGTTTCTCCCATATGTACCGCGCCGCCGATGGAATACAGATAATCTTCCCGTTCGTTTCCGGCAAATAAGACGCAGTTGTTTTCAATGATAATGGCCGCCGCACGATATCTGAACCAATTTTTTCCCCTTGTAAACCCACAATCAAACATTCTTTTTCTCCGCAAATCCTGATTTTCCCCGCGTTTGCCGCGCCTTTTATTCCTCGGATTCTGCCGTGACCCCCTCGTAATCGAAGGCGGGGATGAAGCTCTCGCCCACGGTGCCGCCCTCCTGGATGAAGGCGTTCTCGATGCCGAGGGAAAACGCGTAGTCGATGAGCTTCGTGTATTCGCGCTCCGTGACGGGGCGGGCGAGCTCCGCCGGCGCAAAGCTAAGCGGCGTGTACTGGTTCATCAGGCTGAACCAGACCGCGTCGCCGTAGCGCTTGTACAGATGCCGCAGCACGCGCTTCGAGTCGTCGAGGTGGCCGGGCAGCAGGAGGTGGCGGATGATCACGCCGCGGCGGATCAGGCCGCGCTCATCGAAGACGGGCTCGCCGGTCTGGCGGAGCATCTCGTCGATTGCGGCGAGCGCGCGCTCCGGGTAGTCGGCGGCGCGGCTGTAGCGGGCCGCGAGCTCCGGCGACCAATATTTGAAGTCGGGCAGATAGACGTCCACCGTGCCCTCGAGCAGGCGGAGCGTCTCCGGCAGCTCGTAGGCTGAGCTGTTCCAGACCACGGGCAGGGTGAGGCCCCGCTCCCGGGCGGCGCGGACCGCGGGCGGGATCAAGGGCGTGTAGTGCGTCGCGGTGACCAGGTTGAGGTTCAGCGCGCCCTTCGCCTGAAGCTCCAGGAAGATCTCCGTCAGGCGCTCCGGCGTGACCGCGCGGCCGATCTCGGCGCGGGCGATGTCCCGGTTCTGGCAGAAGGCGCAGCGGAGATTGCAGCCGCTGAAGAAGACGGCGCCGCTCCCCGGCGGAAGCTCGCCCTCCTTCTCCGGCGTGCCCGAAATGACGGGCTCCTCCCAATAGTGGAGCGCCGCCCGCGCGAGGCGAAGCCCGCTGCCGACGCCGCAGAAGCCGACGGCAGGGGCGCCGCGGTCCGGCGGGCCGGACCGCCGGTCTACAGACCTTCGGTCTACAGACCTCCGGTCTGTTCCGCATTGCCGCGGGCAAAGCCGGCACTCGGCAAAAAGATTCAGATCAGACTCCGCAGCCATTCGCTCAGCTCCTCCGGGGCGGCCGCCGCGCACAGCACGCGAAGCTCGCCCTCCTCCAGATAGACATCCTTCTCCCGAAGCTCCTGCCGGTAGGCGCGGAGCCGCAGCCCCTTCGCCGCCGCCAGGCTCTCCAGCAGCGCGAAGCGGGCCGCCGGAACGGGATAGAAGCAGCCGGCCTTCCGCAGATAGCACTCCTCGCGCTTCGCCTTGCGGCGCGCGCCCGCGGGGATCCGGTCCGCCAGCGAACGGTGCACGATCTGCGCGGTTTCCGGCAGATAGAAATAGTCCTGATAGTCCGGCAGGTAGTAGCGGAGCTCGCCGCCGACGGGCCGCGCCGCCAGCTCGAGCGCCGCCTCGCCGCGCGCCGCGAAGATCCGTCCCTCCGGCACGCTCCAGGCCGCCGAGAGCGGAAGCGCCTCCGCGAGACCGAAGCAGACGCGCCCGTCCCGCTCCGCGAGCGACACGACCCGCGCCGTCCGCAGCGCCTGCACGAAGCCCGCCACCCGAAGGAGCGCCGGCATGTTCGCCACGTCCTCGTAGTTGTGGAGCAGGAGCACCTGCTCGAGCCGCGCGTCGCCGGTCGCGGAATATTCATCGAAGAGCTCGATCAGCTGGCCGCCGGAAAACGCGTCCTCGCGGTCGATCCCCAGGAAGCGCTCCCAGGTCTTGAGCTTCCGGTCGGGCAGACCGAAGAGCGACGCGAACGGGCGGTAGACCCGCATCAGATCGACCGAGCAGACGTCCGCGGGCACGCCGTCCTTCTCCGCGAGCCGCGGGAAGGCCGTGAGCCGGAGCTTCTTCGCGCGGAACTGCAGGTAGGGCAGATCGAAGGCGTCGCCGTTGTAGCTGATCAGGGTCCGGAACCCCGCCAGCCGCTCGCCGGCCGCCTTGAGCACCGCGCGCTCGTCGCCGCCGTTCTTCGCGAGATACTGCTCCTCCACCGGGACGCCGTCCTCGAGGTACAGAACGCCCACCAGATAGATGCCGTTCGCGAGCTTGTTGAGGCCGAGGGTCTCGATGTCCACGAAGGCGCTGCCGGGGTAGAGGCGCTGCCAGAGGGCCAGATCCTCCTCCGGGAGAGCGGGATGGGAAACGAAGAGTTTCATGCGGATTCCTTCCGGGCGGGGCTGCCCGCCGTTTTGCAGAGATCGCGGCACGCGCCGCGGAAATCGGGTGCCGCGGTACACGCCGCGGAGACAAATTGACGCGGCACGTTCCGCCGCGGATGATTATGAAAAAAGCACGCTTCCGGGGAAACGTGCTTTTGTGTTGCGTTGGCTGCTCTTACGCCTCGGCGGGAGCTTCCTCCTCGGCCGCTTCCTCGGGCTCCATGGCCTTCAGGCTCAGGGAGATGCGGTTGCGGGCGGGATCGAAATCGATGACCTCAGCCTCGACCTCCTGGCCGATGGTCAGGACTTCCGCGGGGCTCTTGACGAACTTGCGGGACAGGTGAGAGATGTGGATCAGCGCATCGATGTCCTTCTCGAGCTCGACGAAGGCGCCGAAGTCGGAGAAGCGCACGACCTTACCCTTGACGACGTTGCCGACGGCGTACTTCTCGGCGGCGGCGGTCCAGGGATTCTCATCGGGGAACTTGGTGGTCAGGGAGATCCGCTTGGTCTCGGGATCGACGCTCTTGACCAGAACCTCGAGCTGCTGGCCTTCCTTGCAGTACTGGCCGGGATGACGGACACCCTTCCAGCCCATCTCGGAGAGATGCAGCATGCCATCCACGCCGCCCAGATCGACGAACGCGCAGTAGCTGGTAACGTTGCGGACAGTGCCCATGATGCGCTGGCCCTCGGCGATGTTCGCCAGAGCCTCTTCACGCTTGGCGGCGCGCTCGGCGCCGATGACACCCTTGCGGTCGCCGCAGAAACCGTCGCGACGGTTGCGGCTGGGGATGATGCGGAAGGAAACTTCCTGACCCACGAAGATGCCCAGATCCTCGACACGCTTGGTGTCGACGCGGGAACCGGGGATGAAGATGCGGTTACCGTTATAATCAACGATAAGGCCCTTGTCGGCGATGGCTTCCACGACCTTGCCGGTCAGCACGGTCTTGTTCTCCTCGGCCGCCTTGAGTTCCTCATAGGCGCGGTTCTCGAGAAGACGCTTGCGGGAAAGCAGAACCTCCTGATCACCCTTCTTGATGACCTTGACTTCGATCTCGTCGCCAACCTTGACCTGCTCGGTCAGAGGTGCATCGGTGCCGCCAAATTCGCTCTTGGTCATGATGCCGTCGCATTTGCATCCGATGTTGAAGACGATTTCTCCTTCCGTGACCTGCAGCACGGTGCCGGTCACGACTGCGCCAGTTCTTACGTTGACGTAACTTTCGTTCAACATCTCCTCAAAATTGGCTTCACTCATTTCGTACACAACCTCCTGAATAAAATAGTCCGGTGTCGAAGCGCCCGCGGTGATGCCCACGCGCAGACTGCTTCCCGGTTGGAACAAAGTATCTGGCAGATCCTTCACGTTTCCGACCAGGTAAGTGGCTTTGCATCGCGAAAGACACAACTCATACAACTTGCGGGTGTTGGAACTGAGAGCGGAGCCCAGCACCAACATCACGTCAGAACTACCCGCAAGAGACAGCGCCTCCCGTTGATGATTTGCTGTCGAATTGCATATAGTGCTAGAGATGGTGACATTATACTCCCGTTTCTTCAATTCGGCAACTGTTTTTTCAAATTTCTGAGAATCGAAGGTCGTCTGGGAAACGAGATGATAGCGGCGGGACGGATCGAGGGGGACCGTTCCGAGCTCCTCCGGACCCGAAATCACCCGGCAGGGGACGCGGCACCAGCCCCGGATTCCGACCACCTCGGGGTGCGAGGCGTCGCCCAGGATGAGGATCTCCTCGTCCTCGCCCTCGACGGCGCGGACGATCTCGTGGATCTTTTTCACGTAGGGACAGGTGGCGTCGACGACGGACGCGCCTGTGGCTTCGAGGCGCGGCACGACCTCCGGCCCCACGCCGTGGGCCCGGATGATGACGGTGTCGCCGGGACGGAGCTCCTCCTCCGCGGTGAGCTCGCAAACGCCCGCGCGGCGGAGATCTCCGATCACCTGCTCGTTGTGGATCAGGGGTCCGTAGGTGAGGACCCGGGCGCCGGGAGAAGCTGCCTCCGCCGTCTCCAGCGCGGTCTTGATGGCAGAGCGTACGCCGAAACAAAAGCCCGCGGTCCGCGCGACCTCGATGCTTATGCCCCGGCGAAGGCTTTTTTTGAGCGGACGTCCTCCACGAGGCGGCAGATTTCGTCCGTCACTTCCCCGAGCGTCATGTGGGTCGTATCCAGCAGGATCGCGTCCTCCGCCTGACGGAGCGGCGCGACCTCGCGGTGCGAGTCGCGGTAGTCGCGCTCCTCGATGTCGGCGATCACCTGCTCGAGGGTGACGTCCTTTTCGCCCTTCTCCAGGAGCTCCAGGTAGCGGCGGGGTCCGCGCTCGGCGGCGTCCGCGGTGACGTAGAGCTTGAGGTCCGCGTTCGGGAAGATCACGGTGCCGATGTCGCGGCCGTCCATGATCAGATCGTATTTCTTTCCCAGGTCCTGCTGCAGCTGAAGGAGCTTCTGCCGGACCTCCGGATAGGCCGAGGTACGGCTCGCGGCGTCGCTGGCCTCCGGCGTGCGGATGAAGGGCGTGAGATCCTCGCCGTTCACCCAGACCCGCTGGCCCTCCTCCGTGTAGGTCACGTCGAACACGAGGGGCTCGATGGCGCGGGCCACCGCCTCCCGGTCGTCGATGTTCACGCCCGCGCGGAGCACGTAGAGGCCGAGGCCCCGGTACATCGCGCCGGTGTCCACGTAATGGAGTCCGGTGCGGGCAGCCACGGCTTTCGCCGCCGTGCTCTTCCCGGCGCCGCCGGGCCCGTCGATGGCAACGTTGATCATGCTTCCTCCTTCGTCCGAAGGGCTTCGCCCGCGCTGTAGCCGGTCGAGAAGGCCAGCTGCAGGTTGAAGCCGCCCGTCAGTGCGTCGATGTCCAGTAGTTCGCCCGCGAGATAAAGGCCCTCGCAGCGCTTCGATTCCATGGTCTTCGGGTCGACCTCGGCGGTGGGGATGCCGCCCGCCGTGATGACCGCCTCCTCGATGGGGCGGGGGCCGGTGACCGTGAGGACCAGGTCCTTCAGGAAGGTCCGGAGCGCGGTCCGCTCCGCCTTCGAGATCTCGGCGCCCTTCTTCTCGCCGGAAAGCCCGGTGAGGGTGAGCGCAATCGCGATCATTTTATGGGGGAGAAGTTCCGCGAGAATCTGCCGGAGCGGCGCCTTCGCGCCCTCCGTAAACTCCCGCCGGAGCCGATTGTCCAGTTCCTCCTCGGTAAGCGCGGGCTTGAGGTCGAGGTGCAGCTGCACGCCGTCCCCGTAGCCGCGGCCCTCCGCCGCGAGCCGCGCGCCCAGAAGGCTCGAGGCCGTGAGCACGAGCGGTCCCGTCACGCCGAAGGGCGCGAACGAGAGCTCGCCGAAGTCCTTTTCGACGGCGGCGCCGTCCAGCGTCACGCGGAGCCCCACGTTTTTCAGGGTGAGGCCCGTGAGCTCCGCCGGCCACTTTTCCTTCGTTTCGAGCGGGATGAGGCCGGGCCGCGTGGGCACGAGCGTGTGGCCGAGCGCCTTGGCGAAGCGGTAGCCCGCGCCGTCGGAGCCGGTCACGGGGTAGCTGAGGCCGCCCGTCGCCAGCACCAGCTCGCGGCAGCCGTACTCGCCGTCCGAGGTATCGAGCACGAAGCGCTCTTTGCCGCCGGGCGCCGCGCCGCGGACCGTCTTCACCTCGACGCCGGTCCGGAGACCCGCGCCGTTTTTCTTCGCGTAGCGGAGCAGCGCGTCGATGATGTCGAAGGAGCTGTCGGAGACCGGGAAGACCCGGCCGCCGCGCTCGGTCTTGAGAGGCGTGCCGTTCTCCTCGATCAGGCGCATGAGGTCCTCCGAGGAGAAGCGCGCCAGCGCCGAATAGAGGAAGCGGCCGCCCGTCACGATGTTCGCGGCGAAGTCCCGCCCCGTCGCGGCGTTGGTCACGTTGCAGCGGCCCTTGCCGGTGATCGCGATCTTCCGCCCGACCTTTTCGTTCCGTTCGAGGAGCAGCACCTTCCGGCCGCCCGAGGCCGCGCGCCCCGCCGCGACGAGACCCGCCGCGCCGGCGCCGACCACGATGATGTCAGAATATTTCATAGGTTTTCCGTGTCTTTTCACGCCGCGAATCCCGCGGCGTTTCGGTCGCTCTTATTTGTTCGCTTCGCGCTTGAGCGCGGCGACCTCCTTCTCGCTGAGGACCCGGTACTGGCCCTCGCTGAGGCCGGTCAGGTCGACGCAGCCCTCCGCGGTGCGCTTCAGGCGGAGCACCGGATGGCCGACGGCCCGCGCCATGCGGCGGACCTGGTGGTTCTTGCCCTCGTAGAGCGTGAACTCCACGCGGCTGTTGTCGCTGCCGACCTTGCCGAGCAGCCGGACCTTCGCCCGGGCCGTCCGGTAGCCGTCGTCCAGCACGACGCCGCGGGCGAGCTTCGCGATCTCCTCCGAGCTCACCTGTCCCCGCAGCACCGCCTCGTAGACCTTGCCCACGCGATTCTTCGGGTGGGTGAGGGCGTAGGCGAGATCGCCGTCGTTGGTGAGCAGGATCAGCCCCGAGGTCTGGTAGTCGAGCCGGCCGATGGGGTAGAGATTCGCGCCGGGGATGTCCACCAGCTGGCACACGTCGGGGCGGCCGAACTGGTCCTTCCGGGTGGTGATGTAGCCCTCGGGCTTGTAGAGCGCCACGGTGACGCACCCCGCGGGCGCCTCGATCCTTTTGCCGCGGAAGAGGATCTCGTCCTTCTCCGGGTCGATCTGGGTGCCCAGCTCCGTCACGGGCGTGCCGTTGACGGTAACAAAGCCCGCCGCGATGTATTCCTCGCACTTCCGGCGGGAAGCGATGCCGCTGCGGGCCATGAACTTCTGCAAACGTTCCATTTCGAATTCCTTCTGTCCGGCGCGGGGGCCGCGCCTTTTTCAGATGCCGATCTCGCCGGAGCTTTCCGGTGCTCTGTAGACGCCGTCCTCGCCGAACTCGAGCTCGGTCTGGTCCTCGTCGTCCTCCAGCTCCATCTGGTCGAGCCGCTCGAGGTTCGCCTCGGGCAGGTCGGGGATGTCGCGCAGGGTGCTGAAGCCGAAGTTCTTCAGGAACTCCTCGGTGGTGCCCAAAAGGATCGGGCGGCCGGGCGCCTTCATCCGGCCGATCTCGCCCACCAGACCGTACTCGATCAGGCGGTTGACGATGCTGTCGGAATGGACGCCGCGGATGTCGTCGACCTCCTGGCGGGTGACGGGCTGCTTGTAGGCGATGATCGCCAGGGTCTCCAGCTGGGTGTCGGTGAGGGCTGTCTTCTGCACGGAGCGGTAGAGCAGCCGGACGGTCTCGTAGTAGAGAGGCCGGGTGGTCATCTGGTAGCGGTTCTCGAGGACGAGGATCTGCATGCCGCGCTCCTCGCGCTCATAGTCGTCCCACAGCTCCTCCATCAGCGCGCGCGCCGCGGAGGGCGTGATCTCCATCACCTTGGCGAGCTGATCCGCCGAGACGGAGTCGCCCGCGGCGAACAGGACCGCTTCCGCGGTGTGTTTCAGCCGTTCGTTCTCGTTAAGCATATTCGCTCTCCTCTCCGTAGGTGACCGTGTCGATGCCGATATTTTCGCCGCGGGAGATCGTGATGTCGCCGAAGAGCTCGCCCTGCTCGAGGGAAAGCTGATTCTGGTGCGCCATTTCGAGCATCGCCATGAAATAGGCGACGGTCTCCTCCTTGCTGCGGCTGTCTTTCTTGAGGGCCAGGAAGCTCACCCGCTCCACCAGCAGGAGCTCCTGCTTGAGCTGGGCGATCTTGTCGGATACCTTGTACTGCTCCTTCCGCACGGCGCGGAAGTCGGCCTTGGCGGGATTGACGCTCTCGCGGCGGCTGCGCTCGGCCCGGAGCGCGAGCTCGCGGAGCATTTGCATCGTGACCGGCGCGAGGAGCTCCCCGGGCTTGGGGACCGGGCGCTCGCCCTGGATGGCCTCGGGGCCGCGCCAGACGATCAGCTTCCGGGGCGACGGCAGATAGGTGCCGAGGATCCGGCCGCCGTCCTTGTAGCGCTTGTATTCCAGCAGGCGCGCGATCAGCAGGGCTTCCTCATCCTCGCCGTCCCCGTCCTGCTCGGCCAGGGGCAGGAGCTTGCGGGCCTTGATGTTGATCAGGGTGGCGGCCATCACGATGAACTCGCTGGCCACCTCCATGTTGAGGTCGTCCCAGTTTTTCAGGTATTCCAGATATTGCTTCGTGATTTCGAAGATCGGGATATCGTAGATATCGATCTTGTTTTTTTCGATCAGATGGAGCAGCAGCTCGAGCGGTCCTTCGAAGACCGGGAGCCGGAGGCTCGGGGCATTTGCCGGCATGATATCCCTCCTTTCGGTAAGCATGATAAAACTGATTTATTATAGCCCTTCCGGGGCTTTCAGGCAAGATGATTTTGCGGCGGCAGCGTCCGGCGCAGTGCCCGCGGGATTTTGCGGCGGCAGCGTGAGCGCGACCGTGAGGAACCGGATCTCGGGCTCCGGAGCCTCGGTCCCGCCGGAGTTCTCCTTTGCCCGGAGCCCGGCCGCCTTCGCCCGGATCGCCGCGGCGCAGGCCTCGACGGTGCTGCCGGTGGTGTAGATGTCGTCGATCAGGAGAATCCGCCGGGGGAGCTCCTCCCCCCCGTACACACCGAAGGCGCCGGCGGTGTTCTGGCCGCGGAGCAGCGCGTTCAGCGACATCTGCGCGGCTGTCGCGCGGCCGCGGTAAAGAAGGTCCCGCACGGGGATGCCGGAGGCGGCGGACAGGGCCTTCGCGAGCTCCTCCGCCTGGTTGTAGCCGCGCTCGCGTCTGCGGCGGCGGTGCAGGGGGACCGGCACCAGCGCGTCCGGCGCGAAGTCCTCGAGGAAGGCCCGCTCCTGTTCCCAGAGGAGCTTCCCGAAGAAGCGCGCGTAGTCCCGGCGGCCGTCGTATTTCAGCAGGTGCAGGGCGTCGCGGATCAGCCCGTCGTAGCAATAGGGCGCGCGGCCCCGGACGGTCGGGCGGCGGGTAAAGCAGTCGCGGCAGAGATCGCCCTCCTTCCCGACGGTCTTGCCGCAGACCGGGCAGAAGGGCGGCTTCAGGAGGTATTCCTCCGGGTGACACCAGGGACAGATCCTTTCCGTGCTCCCCGCGCCGAGTATCCTTTCACAGAAGACGCAGCGGGGCGTGAAGAACCAGTCCTCGAGGGGGATCATCCTATTCCTCCAACAGCTTGGCGCGGCGGCGGAGCTGCTCCGCGAGCGAGGTGAAGCGCTCGCCGGTGCGGTCATTGTCGACCATCCGGCGCACGGTGTCCTCGCTGCCCACGACGACCACGTAGCGCTGGGCGCGGGTGATCGCGGTGTAGAGCAGATTCCGGCAGTAGAGCGGTCCGGGGCCCGACAGGAGCGGCAGGACCACCACGGGGCTCTGGGAGCCCTGGGATTTGTGGATCGTAATCGCGTAGGCCAGGCAGAGCTCCTCCAGCTCGGGGAAGTCGTACTCGGTCTCGCGCTTGTCGTCGAAGAGAACGGTGAGGGTGCGGCCCGAGGGGCTCACGCTCTTCACCCGGCCCAGGTCGCCGTTGAAGACGCCCGCGCCGTCCGAGACGCTCTTGCCGTACTCGTTGCGGACGCACCATTCCAGCTCGTAATCGTTTTTGACCTGCATCACGCGGTCGCCCTCGCGGAAGAGGGTATCGCGGAAGCCGAGCTCCGCCTTGGATTTCGCCGGCGGATTGAGCGTCTGCTGCAGCACGCGGTTCAGGTTGTCGACGCCGAGGTCGCCCTTGTGCTGCGGGCTCATCACCTGGATCTCCCAGGGCGAGACGCCCGCGAACTTCGGCATGCGCGTCCGGACCAGGTCGATGACCGTCTGCACGGCGGCGCCCCGCTCGCGGCAGCGCACCAGGAAGAAATCGGTGTCCTTCCGGTTGAACTCCGGGTACTGTCCCTCGTTCACGCGATGGGCGTTCAGCACGATATCGCTGAGCTTGCCCTGCCGGTAGATCTCGGTGAGGCGCACGGAGCGGATCTGCCCGCTCGCGAGGATATCCTGCAGGACGTTGCCCGCGCCCACGGAGGGGAGCTGGTCCTTGTCGCCCACGAGGATGAGCCGGGTGCCCGGCGCGATGGCCCGAAGCAGCGCGGAAAACAGCGGCGCGTCCACCATCGAGAGCTCGTCCACGATGATGACGTCCGCCTCGAGCGGATGGTCCTGGTCGCGCGCGAAGAGCTGGCGTTCGCCGTCACCGAAGCTTCCGGGGGCCGCCTTGACCTCGAGCAGCCGGTGGATGGTTTGGGCCTCCTCGCCCGTGAGCTCCTGCATCCGCTTCGCGGCGCGGCCGGTCGGGGCCGCCAGCAGGTATTCCTCCTTCTGGAGCCTGAGG
>JAZUHB010000036.1:0-7722 GCA_045641505.1 Bianqueaceae bacterium
CGCAGCTTGACCGGCGTGTCGCAGCCGACCAGCAGCCGCCGCCCGCGGGTCCGAAGCTCATAGTCGAACAGATGCCCCTCCGGCCGCAGCAGCAGATAGACCTCGCGGAAGAGGCCCGAGAGCCGCATCATGTCCTGGTCCTCCAGGTAACTGCCGACGCAGAACTGCCAGACCTCGATGCGGAGCCGGTTCTTCCCCTTGCGGGCGAGCGCCGTCAGCTCGAATTCCGCCGGCAGATGGGAGCCCTGGGTGCGCCCGACGTACTCGCCGTTCAGCGAGACCACCGCGCAGGACGCGGCGCCCTCCAGCCGCAGATACAGCCGCATCCCCTCCTCCGCCGGCGCTTCCGCGAGCTCGAAATCCCGCTCGTAGCGGCCCATCGGGTTCACGTTCGGCACGTAGGGCGGGTCGACCGTGAACGGGAAATTTGCGTTAGTGTAGTTGGGCGAGCCGTAGCCCTGCAGCTGCCAGCAGGACGGCACGGGAATCCGCCCGATCCGCGGCAGCGGCGCGTCCTCGTCGCCCGCAGTGTTGCCGTTCTCGAAATAGAAGAAATCCCAGACGCCGTTCAGATCGATCTTCCGGGAGACTCCCTCCGGGACATAGTACGAGCGCGTGGGCATGCGGTTTTCAGAGGTTTTTTCGATATCTTCGTAGAAATGCATGGGGTGGCCTCCGGCTGTGTTTCTCTCCGTTTCATTGTAGCACAAGGGACATTTTTTCGCACGAAAAAAGCTCCGGAAGTTTCCGGAGCTTCTTCGATGCGGATGAAGGGACTCGAACCCCCACGAACACTAAAGCCACTAGAACCTGAATCTAGCGCGTCTACCAATTCCGCCACATCCGCTTGCGACGCTGATTATAATAACACTTTCGGAACGGGGTGTCAACAATTATTTATAAGAAATCGGCAAAAATGCCCGCCCGCGCTCATTTTTCCCGCAGCGCGTCCAGCCGGCCGATCAGCTCCCTGCGCTCGCGGCGAAGCTCCTTCACGCGCCGGTTGCGGAGCAGGCGGCTCACCAGGCTCGCGAGGCTGGCCAGCACGTAGGCGGCGAACTCGAGCACCAGGAAGAACAGGAGTGCCTCGCGGAAGGGCAGACCTCCGCGGAGGACCTTCACCAGGAAGACCGCGACCAGGACCGCGCTCACGAGGCCGAGGACCAGCCAGAACATCCGCTCGCTGAACTTGTCCTGCAGCCTGAGGTGGCGGTTCAGCCGGGCGATCTCGCGCTCGAGCTCCGCGCGCTCCTGCGAGCGGGCGTCGGGCTCGGCGGGCTCGGCGGCGGGCTCCGGAAGCTCGGGGCTCCCGGGCACCGTGACCCGGTTCAGATAGGCGTAGAAGCGCGTTTTCAGGCTGGCGTCGGTGGCCAGCGCGCAGGCCTTGCGGCCGTACTCGCCCGCCTTCGCGTACTCCTCCGCGGTAAGCTCCTCGCGGGTGAAATCCGCCGAGAGCAGCCGCAGCAGCCCCCACCAGCCGCGGTAGTCATAGGGATAGATCGCGGTCAGCTTGCGGAAGCATTTCTCCGCGGCGAGGGTCTCGCCCATTTCGAGGAACTCGTCGCCGTCGCGGGAGAGGTTCTCACGGACCGTCAGCTCGTAGCCGGTGGAATGACCGGTCTCGACCGACGCGCCGCAATAAGGGCAGACTGCTCTCTCGGAATCGAGCGAGAGATGAGCCCCGCATTCGGCGCAGATCGCTTCGATACGAGCCATGACGTTCCTCCTTTCCTATGTTCGGGAAAATGCGCGGCGCGCTTCGGCGGCGGAAGGCCTCGCGGACCGCCTCAGCGGCGGAAGGCCTCGCAGATCGCTTCCACGGCCGCTTCCTCGTCGGGGCCTTCGGCGGAGACGGTGATCCGGTCTCCCTCCGTCATCCCCAGGGTCAGCATGCCCATCAGGCTTTTGGCGTTGACGCTGCGGTCGCCGAGCTTCACGAAGATACGGCTCGCGAAGCGGCCGCTCTGCTGCACCAGCAGCGTGGTGGGGCCGAATTCCGCGTCGTCGAAGGACCGCAGGATCAGGTTTTTTTCCGTCATTTGTTGACTCCTTCCGGATATTTCTCGCGAAGTTCCTCCGCGTATTCCGACAGTTTTTTCAGCCGGTGGTTCACGCCGGACTTGCCCAGGGGCGGATCGGCCAGACGGCCCAGCTGCTCGAGGGAAAGCTCCAGGTTCTCCTCCCGGAGCGTCGCGATCTCGCGCAGTTGATAGGGAAGCGAGGCGAAGCAGCCCTGCTCCTTCAGATACTCGATGTCGCGGACGCATTTCACGGCGCTCTGGATGGCCTTGTTGGAGTTGGCCAGCTCGAAGTTCTGGACCCGGTTCAGCCGGTTCGCGACGTCGTGCTCCACGCGCTTCTGCTCCATCGCGAGCAGGGCGTTCACGGCGCCGATGACGTTCAGCACGTCCACGATCTCCGAGCCGTCCTTGAGATAAAGCACCCAGACGGGGCGCGCGCCGGCCCGATGACGCTCGATGACGCGGGCGTGGATGTCGAAGTCCTCCAGAAGCCCGCGCAGCCGTTCGGCAAAGGCGGGACTGTGGCTGACCATTTCCAGATGATACTTTTTTCCTGGATCGGTCACCGAGCCGCAGGAAAGGAAGGCCCCGCGCAGATACGCGCGCTTGCCCTCGTAGGTTTCGAGCAGCGCCGGGTCAGGCTCGCGCTCGATGGAGGGCTCCTCCTCGTCGCCGCGCAGGAAGCCGATCTCCGCCAGCACGTCGAACACGGTGTCCCGGTCCTGGAACACACCCTCGTACGAGCGCGCGCGGCTCCCGTGCAGCCCGTAGCGGCCGCGGACCTCCACGGTGATGTTGAAGACCTGCCGCATGAGAAGGCCGAGCTTGCGGATGGCCATCGCGTTTTCGGTCAGAATCCGGATCCCGGCGGGACGGAGACACACGTCCGCGTTCTCGCAGAGGGCCGCCAGCTCCGCCAGCATCGCGTCCCGGTTGGGACCGAGGATGGGGGCCAGCTCCCGTTTGATTTCAGAAGTGAAGGACATTTATTTCAGTTCTCCCAGGCCGTCGGGACCGAGGAAGCGGACCTCCGGCTCAAGCAGGATGCCCGAGCGCTTTTCGACCTGCTCCCGCACGTAGCGGACGAGCTCCTGCACGTCGCGGGAGCTGGCGCCGCCGGTGTTGACGATGAAGCCGGCGTGCTTGTCGGAGACCTGGGCCCCGCCGATGCGGACGCCCTTGAGGGACGCCTGCTCGATCAGCGCACCCGCAAAATTGCCCTCGGGCCGCTTGAAGGTGCTGCCCGCGCTGGGAAATTCCAGCGGCTGCTTGTCGCGGCGTCTCGCGGAGAGGTCGCGCATCGCGGCGCGGATCTCCTCCCGGTCGCCGGCGCGGAGCCGGATCACCGCGGAAAGCGCGAGCCAGGGCTTGGTCTGAAGGACGCTTCTCCGGTACGAAAAAGCCATTTCCTCATTGCTGAGAGTGCGGACCGTGCCGTCCGGCAGCAGTACGTCGACGCTTTCCACCACCTGGCAGAGCTCGCCGCCGTAGGCGCCCGCGTTCATGAACAGGCCGCCGCCGAGAGTGCCGGGGATGCCGGACGCGAACTCGAGCCCGCTGAGGCCCGCCTCGAGCGCAGCCTGGGCCAGCGTGCCCATCAGGACACCCGTGCCGGCGCGCAGGATCTCGCCCTCCGCCTCGATCCGGTCGAAGCCGGAAAGAAGCACCACCAGTCCGCCGTAGCCCTCGTCCGAGGCCAGGACATTGCTGCCGCGGCCGAGCACCACGTAGGGGAAATTCTCCGCCCGCGCCGCCTGAAGCAGCTCCGCCAGCTCCTCCGCCGAGCCGGGCCGCGCCACGAAGCGGGCGGGGCCGCCGACACGGAAGCTGGTCAGCGTGGACAGCGGGACGTTTTCGGAAAGAGCATCCGGCGCCGCGGCGCCCTCGCTCCATTTTTTCAGCCATTCAAACAAGGATCGGTCCTCCGTTTACTGTTCGAGGAAGGCCGCGCCGATCACGCCGGCCCGGTTGCCCAGCTCCGCGATCGCAATCTTCGTGCGCAGCTTGCCGCCGTAGACGTACGTCATGATGTCCGGCATCAGCGGATCCAGCAGGAGATCGCCGTCCGCGCTGGGGCCGCCGCCGATGATCAGGTACTCGGGCTGGAACACGTTCAGGACGTTGACCAGGCCGATGCCGAGGAAGTGGGAGTACTCCTCCAGCGCCTCGACGGCCGCCGGATCGCCCGCGCGCTCCGCGAGACGGATATCGAGCGCGTTCATCGTGCCGAACTTCTCCGCCAGCACGGATTCGGGATGGCGCACGACGGCCTCGCGGGCGATGCGCACCATGCCGGTGGCCGAGCTGTACGCCTCCCAGCAGCCCTTGCGGCCGCAGGAGCAGGGCTTGCCGTCGGCCACGATGACCGTGTGGCCGAGCTCGCCGCCGCCGAAGAACGCGCCGGAGAAAATCTTTCCGCCGATGACGACGCCGCCGCCGAGGCCGGTGCCGATCGTGATCATGACCACGTTCCGGCTGCCCTTGCCGGCGCCGAACAGGCACTCGCCCAGGGCCGCCACGTTGGCGTCGTTTTCCATGTAGATGGGCATGTCCGCGGGCAGGATCTCGTGCATGATGTCGCGCATCGGCACGTTCCGGAAGTCCGCGAAGTTGTTGGCGTAGACGATCACGCCGTTCTCAGGGTCGATGGTGCCCGGGGAGCCGATGCCCACGCGGGCGATCTCGGAAAGGGCCACACCCTCCTCCGCCGCGAGGTCCGCGATCAGACGGGCCATGTCGAGGACCACCTCCCGGTGCGGACGCTCGCCGCCCGTGGGGATACTCTTCGTGCGGATAATCTGCCCTTCCGTGCTAACCAGCGCCCCCTTGATGGTGGTGCCGCCCAGATCGATTCCGGCATAGATCATTTTCGTTCCTCCTTATTGCGTCCGCAGGACGCCGTTATTGCCGGCTCCGCCGGCCGTTATTGCGCCGCAGGCGCCGTTACTCGTCCGCAGGGCGCTCCCCCGCCTTCCGCCGGCGAATATTCTCCGCGAGTCGGGCCCGAAGGTCCTCCGTCGCGCTGAGTCCCAGTTTTTTCTGACGGTTGTTGACCGCCGCCGACTCCACGATGATGGCGATGTTGCGGCCCGGCTGCAGCGGGATGGAATACTGCACCACCCGGTTGCCCAGGATCTCGACGCTCTCCTCCTCCAGCCCGGTCCGGCGGTAATCCTTCTCCGGGTCGGCGGTCTCGAGGCGGATCACCATGTCGATCGGCTGCGAGGGCTTCACGGACTGCACGCCGTAGAGCTCCCGCACGTTCAGGATACCGATGCCGCGCAGCTCGATCAGATCCCGCAGAAGCTCCGGGCTGCGGCCCACCAGCTCCGCGTCGGAGATCTTCCGGACCTCCACCAGATCGTCCGCCACCAGGCGGTGGCCCCGCTGGATCAGCTCCAGCGCGGTCTCGCTCTTGCCGAGGCCGCTGTCGCCGCAGATCAGCACGCCCTCGCCGAAGACGTCCACGAGTTCGCCGTGGACCGTGACCACGGGCGCGAGCTCCGTTCCGAGGAAGCGGATCAGATCGGCGCTGAAATCAGAGGTGCCGCGGGCGGTCCGAAGGATCGGGACGCCGTAGCGCCCGGCCATGCGGTACACTTCCGCCGCGTCCGGCAGCTCGATGCCGCGGCAGAGGATCAGGCAGGGAATGCGCGTGGCGAAAAGCCGTTCGAGCACCGCGCTCCGGACGGCCGGTTCCAGCGTGTTCAGGTAGGAGTACTCCACGTTGCCGATGGCCTGTACGCGTTCACTCTCGAAGTGCTCGAAATAGCCGGTCAGCTGCAGGGCCGGCCGGTTGATCTCGCTGAGCCGGACGTCGCGGGCCGCGAGATCGAGCCCGGGCGTCAGATTCTCGAGCCCAAAGCGCTCCGCGATCCGCCGCACGGTGATGCGGGGACGGTCTCCGAGCTGCCCGTTCAGCATGCCGTTTTCTTCCTCCATCTCGCAATCACCCACTTCCCCACTATACTTTCGCCCATTTTACCATAGAGGCTTTCTTTCTTCAAGAATAAACTTGATTTACGGCGCGGAGCGTACTAAAATGGCGGGGTCGCCGAAGGCCCGCCGACGGGCCCCGGCAGCTTTTTTCCGGAAGAAAATACACATGAAACCCTTCGTTCAATTCTGCCGGCGGAACACCGTGCTCCTCGTCGCCTTCGCCGCCGCGGTCATTACCTCGTTCCTGGTCCCGCCGGACCGGGAGTACCTGGGCTACTTCGACCTGAAGACCCTCTCCTGCCTGTTCTGCGTGCTGGCCGTCGTCTGCGCCCTGAAGAACATCCATTTCTTCTACGTGCTGGCCGAGCGGATCGTCGAGCGCTTCCGCAACCTCCGCTTCGCCGTGCTGGCGCTGGTGTACATCACCTTCATCGGCTCGATGCTGATCGCCAACGACATGGCGCTCCTGACCTTCCTGCCTCTGGGCTACTTCGTGCTCTACACCACGGGCAAGCAGAAGCACATGGCCTACGTGTTCATCCTTCAGAACATCGCCGCGAACCTCGGCGGCATGCTCACGCCCTTCGGCAACCCCCAGAACCTCTACCTCTACACGAAATTCAGCATCCCGACGCCCGAGTTCATGGGCATCATGCTCCGTCCCTTCCTGATTGCGGTCGCGCTGATCACCGTCTGCTGCCTGCTGCTCCCGAAGGAGCCCCTCTCCATCGACAGCCGTCCGCTCGAGCTGAACAAAAAACGCACCGCGCTGTATCTGGTGCTCTTCGCGCTGGCCATCGCGATCGTCTTCCGCGGGATCCCCTACTGGATCGGCCTGATCGTGATCCCCGCCGTGCTGATCTTCGCCGACCGCAGCGCCCTCGCCGCCGTCGACTACGGCCTGCTCCTCACCTTCACCTGCTTCTTCGTCTTCGCCGGCAACATGAGCCGCATCCCGGCCGTGGTCAGTCTCCTGGGCGGCCTGATGGAGCGCAACACCCTCCTCTTCAGCGTCCTCTCCTGCCAGTGCATCAGCAACGTGCCCAGCGCGATCCTGCTCTCCCGCTTCACGGCGAACTACCCTGACCTCCTGCTCGGCGTGAACATCGGCGGCACCGGCACCCTGATCGCCTCGCTCGCCAGCCTGATCACCTTCCGCGAATACTCCAAGCGCAACCCCGGCCACGTCTGGAGCTACCTCGGTCTGTTCACCCTACTCAACTTCGGCTTTTTGATCATCCTCACCGCCGTCGAATGGATTTTTTGACGGCTTGGCCCGGCGGATGGGTTTTCCGCGGACGCGGCCGGCATCTATGCGGACGGACGACGCTGTTCTGCGGACGCGGCCGGTCAAAAGGGAGCAACCTCATTCATTTCGGGCTGATTTACTCCCATTTTGAAGGCAAAAAGGAGTAAAACAGCTTCTAAAAATCGGATTTACTCCTTTTCGGCACGAAAAAAGGAGCAAAACAAGACATCGGCCAGGATTTTGCTCCACTTTGTGGATAAATCGGGAGGAAAACGCCCCAAAAAGAGGTAGCTCCCTCCCACCCGCGTTTGCATTATTGTGTATCGCCGCCCCCGCCGGCCGTTATTGCGCGCTTTGCGCGCTGTTATTGCACCGCAGGCGCCGTTATCGCCGGCCCCGCCGGCCGTTATTCGTTATCGCGCCGCAGGCGCGCGTTATTGCGCGCCACCGGCGGCCGTTATTCGTTATTGCGCCGCAGGCGCGCGTTATTCCCGCAAAAAACCGGAAGCCCCT
>JAZUHB010000037.1:0-4511 GCA_045641505.1 Bianqueaceae bacterium
TGTGGCGCGGCCTTTTTGCGTTTGGTCCGTTCCATAGTGTTTTCCTTTCGTCCGATCACGCTTTTTCTGCGGAAAGTATAGCATGGCGCGAGGGGGCGGGGCAAGTTTTTTCTGTTGCAGGCGGGCCCGGGCAGCGCTATAATCGAAGCAGAAAATACCGAGGAGAAAAACAATGAAGCAATATATTTTCGGTCACCGCGGCGCGTCCGCTTACGCGCCCGAGAACACGCTCGAGGCCTTCGAGCTGGCCGCGAAGATGGGTGCCGACGGCGTCGAGCTGGACGCGCATCTGACGAAGGACGGCGAGGTCGTCGTGACCCACGACGAGAGAGTGGAGCGAGTCAGCAACGGCATCGGCTATGTCCGCGACATGACCCTCTCAGAGCTTAAGAAGCTCGTGTTCAACAAGACCCATCCCGAGTACACGAACGCCCGGATTCCCCTGCTTTCCGAGGTTTTCGACCTGCTCGGCCCCACCGGCATGAGCATCAACGTGGAGCTCAAGAACAGCTACCTCGAGTACCCCGGCCTCGAGCAGAAGGTCATCGATCTCGCGCGGGAGAAGGGCATCCTGGACCGGATCGTCTTCTCCTCCTTCAACCACTACAGCATGCTGCGGGTGAAGGAGATCGATCCCTCCCTCTACTGCGGCCTGCTCTACGAGGCGACTCCCGTCCGCTCCTGGGAGTACGCGAAGTCTCTCGGGATGGAGGCGCTGCACCCCCATTTCAGCGAAACGCTGCTGCCCGGCCTGGTCTGCGGCAAGGCGCATGAGCTGGGGCTCGAGATCAATACCTGGACCGTGAACGAGGAGGAGGACCTGCGGGCCGTGATCGCCGCGGGCGCCGACCGCGTCATATCGAACTACCCCGACCGGGCGATCCGCATCCTGAAGGAAATCGAAGGATGAGCGAGGAAGCGCGGGACGCGGAGCTTCTCGAAAAGAAACGGGCGCTCTACCGGGAGCAGAAGGAGCTTCTGGAAACGTTTCTCGCAAACGGCGCCCTCACCGAGGCGCAGTTTCGCAAGAGCTTCGGCGATCTGACAGAAAAAATGGGCATGGAGGACTATCTCCGCAGCCTGGAAAACGAGGGTCGGCCCCTGACGTAAGAAAGGAGAGAACCGTGCGATACACCGAATACCTGACCTTAGGAAACGGCCGCCGCCGCAAGGAGGAGGGAAGCTTCGTCCCGGAGGCCGGACAGAAACGCCTGCAGGAGACGAAGTGCCTGGTCATCCAGCCAACGCTTCGCTATCAGAGCATCGAGGGCTTCGGCGCGGCGCTGACCGAGTCGTCCGCCTGGCTCCTCTCCCGGATGAAGGAGGAGGAGAGGGCGAAGCTCATCCGCATGTTCTTCGGCGCGAAGAACAGCCGCTACCGCTTCGTCCGCGTTCCCATCGACAGCTGCGACTTTTCCCTTTCCGAGTATCAGGCGGTCGAGGATCCCACGGAGGACCCCGATCTCGACAGCTTTTCTCTGAAGCGCGACGAGGAGACGATCATCCCGATGATGAAGGAGATCCTCGCGGCCAATCCCGAGGTCTCCGTGCTGCTTTCGCCCTGGTCGCCGCCTAAGCAGTGGAAGGAGGCGCCGAAGCTTTCCCGCGGGGAGGGCGTCCTGTACGGCTTCATCGGCGCGGAACTGCCGAAGGACGGCGGCCCGACCCGGATTCTCGGCGGCAAGCTGAAGAAGGAGCATTACAAGGACTGGGCCCGCTACCTCTGCCGTTATGTGGAGGAGTATCTGGAGCAGGGCATCCCGGTCACGATGCTCACGATGCAGAACGAGGAGGTCGCCGTAACCCCCTGGCCGTCCTGTGTCTGGGAGCCCGAGGAGATCAAGGAATTCTCCCATCTGCTCTACGCGCAGATGCAGGAGGCCGGACTCACGGAGCGGGTCGGCCTCTACTACTGGGACCACAACAAGGAACGGGTCGTGGAGCGGAGCCTCGCGATGTTCGATCCGGAGACCCGCGGCATGTTCGAGGGCATCGCCTTCCACTGGTATTCCGGCGATCATTTCGAGGCGGTCCGGCAGCTTAGGGAGCTCTACCCCGAGAAGAAGCTCATGCTCTCCGAATGCTGCGAGAGCCCGGCGCCCGGCCGCTCGCGCCTGGACCCCGTGTCCTTCTTCTATCCCTTCAATTTCTATGACCGCCGCACGGCGATCCATTACGCCCGCGAGATCATCGGCGATTTCGCCGCCGGCGCGAACCGTTTCCTGGACTGGAACCTGGTGCTCGACCGGAAGGGCGGCCCCCGCACCGTGAAGGGCGGCTGCACGGCGCCTGCGGTCGTGGACAAGAAGGGCAACTTCAAGCTGAGCGCGATCTATTCGTACGTCCGGCATTTCTCCGGCTACATCGATCCCGGCGCGACCGTGCTCGGCCTCTCCCGCTACGGCGACGAGCTCGAGGCGCTCTGCTGCGAGAATCCCGACGGGAAAAAGGTGTTGGTCGTCCTGAACGCCCGCACCTACGGCATCCGCTTCCATCTGCGGATGGTCGGCGAGATCGCGCATCTTAAGCTTCCGGCCCGCTCGATCGCGACCTTCGTGATCGGGGAGGACTGAAGAAAGCCGGTATCTGAACAAAAAAACAGGAAAAGCGGAGGATGCTTTGAAGGAAAGCGTCATTCGCTTTTCCTTTTTTTGCGTCATTTTTTCCTTGCAAAAGACGAATTTGGCGTGTATAATCCAAAACCAGTGAAAAAAACGGTGGTTCGGTCAATTTGAAAAGGAGATTCCGTCACTTCCGGGGTGACGGAATGCCGCGGAGAAACCGGCGGAACGTTCATCAAGACCGAAAAGAAAGAGGAAGATTATGCAGCAGAGAAAAGAGCAGGAGCTCCTTGAGCGTCTCCAGATGGAGGGCGTCCTGCGCACCTCCGAGGTTATGGAGGCCCTGGACATCTCCGAGTCGACGGCGCGCCGTCTGTTCCTGAAGCTCGAAAAAGAAGGAAAGGCGCTCCGCATCCACGGCGGCATCCGCTACGCGTCCCACTCGCTTCTCGAATATTCGTTCGAGGAGGTCGCGAAGACCGAGGTGGAGGAGAAGAAGGCCATCGCGGATCTGGCCTGCGAGCAGCTCTGCGACGGCGACGTGATCTTCTGCGACTCCGGCACGACCCTGCGCTGCTTCTGCATGGAGCTGGCCCGCCGTCTGGAGCAGAAGCCTCTGGACATCCTGGTCTACACCAACTCCCTGGCGAACTTCGAGGTGCTCATCTCCCACATTCCGGTCATCCTGGTGGGCGGCGAGTTCCGCAGCAACCGCCGCGACTTCTGCGGCTTCCTGGCGGAGGATCTGGTGAGCCGCGTCCACTTCACCAAGTCCTTTCTCGGCACCGACGGCTGCAACTTCAACGGCTATTTCACGACCACGGACTTCAACACGGCGCGCATGGACGAGATCGCGGCCCACAACTCGAAGGAGGTCACGATCCTCTGCGCCTCCGGCAAGTTTTCTTCTTATGCGCATCTGGGCTACATCCAGTTCTCGGAGGTCGACAAGGTGATCACCGATGACCGGATCGCCCCCGAAGTGCGGCAGAAGCTCGAGGATTGCGGCATGCAGGTCCTCACGGCGAAGGTGGGGGAGACCGAATGAACGCGGAGCCGCGGGAAATCCGGTAATACGCCGATACGGAATATCGGGCGGGGCAGTTTTTGCCCCGCCCTATTTTTGTCCTTGATTGAACGAAACGGAGAAATAGTGTTTGACAAATGGGCGGAATCACTCTATTATGAATTCAATTAGTGACGGCTTTGTTCATTTTCAGTGAATAAGAATTGAATAAAAGGAGGAAACCTCTCGATTCCGGGCTCAGACCCGAAAAGGAGAGGGAACAGCGAAAGCATGAAAGGAAAGATTTCTCTTTTCAAACGCAGATTGGCAGCCTTCGTCGCCCTTACCATGGCGATTCTGCCCCTCATGTCCGCGCTTCCTGCGGGCATGCTGGAGGTTCAGGCTGACGCCGTGGATGACAACGTCATCTTCATCTGCGACGGCGCGACCGGCGACGGTTCCAGCGCGGCGAGCCCCCTGGCTCCCACCACCGGAAACTATAATGCCTCCGCGGCGCTTCCTGAGTATCAGAAGGATACCGCTCTCTATCAGGCGATCCAGCAGCTGATCACTCTGGGCGGCGGTACCATCGTGTTCTGCGGTCCCTACACCCTGGACAACACGAATACCCAGCGCGCGGGCGCGACCAGCGTCTATTACGATTTCCAGATGAATCCCGGCAGCCCCAACCGGACTGTCACGATCCGTTATACCAGTGTGTACGGCGGCGTCGACTACCGTACCGCAAACGGCGCGAAGCTGATCCTGGACGGCGGCACCTCCGTCACCTTCCCGACCAACACCGTGACCGAGAACCTGACCGTGCAGGCGGCGAACGCGAACGCGCACTATATCGCGGCCGACTTCTGCAATCTGACCCTCGGCAACGGCACGAACTTCGTGATGAACGGCGGCTACCCCGTCGTCCTCGGCGGCCTGCGTAC
>JAZUHB010000038.1:0-6861 GCA_045641505.1 Bianqueaceae bacterium
ATGGCTACGATCCGACTTTCCCCGGTTTCCTCATTTCCGCCCGACGCGCTCACGGCCCGTTCGCCGTGACTGAGATGGCCGGTCTCATCCAGAACCGGTCTTACGCTGCTTTCGGTGACTCCGTCAGCCAACAGCAGATAATTGTGAGGCGAAACACCGTAGCTGAAGATTCCGTCGGAGAGCAGCTGATTGCCTTCAGGCAGCGATTCCTCGGGGTGCGACAGTGAGAAGTTTCCGCCTGTCAGTTCATCGATCTCGCCCTGGCCGGAGTCGTCCTCCTTCTGTCCCTTCAGTTCTCTTTCGGAAATCTCGAGGGTCGAAATCAGGATGCGGACCTTCGAGGAGATGTTCTCGATCTTGGTGCGGGCCTTCGCGCCGGCCACCTGGACCTTGACGTCGGAGATGAGGCGGTAGCCCTCGGGGAGATTCACGGAGACGGTATATTCGCCGCCGCTCAGGTCGGACAGCGAGGCGGTTCCCGTTTCATCGCTTTCGATGTCGTACACTTTTCCGTTCGGGTAGGTCACGAGAAGAGTGAAACTTTGTTCCATGTGTCCGCCGATCTCGTTCCGTACGGCCATATAGAGATTTCCTTCTGAAATGTTGTTGACGATCAGCTTGATCGGAATGCCGGGCTCGCTTTCCTCCGGCTCGGAAATTTCCTCGTCGGGTTCGGAATCCTCCGCGGGATCGGGAAGGCTTACTTCCTCATTCGGGAGGGAAAGCTCCGGCTCGGAGAGCACGGATTCCTCGCGCGCGGTCTCCGGCTCGCTCTTTTCCTCGGACAAAGCTTGGAGCTTCGCGAGAAGAGCGTCCGGATCCGGCCCGGACACCGCGACCAGGCAGAGCGCCCCGGCGCCGAGCGCCAGAGCGAGCAGAACCGACAGGAATTTTTTCATGAGCTCCCCCAAATTGAAACGGAGATGATACTCCGTATTTCGACAAACAGTTTTTCCTATTTTATCTCTTTCCGGCGGATTTGTAAAGCGAGGGCGGAGAGGGGCGGCGAGTCCTCGCGAAATCTTGACAGAAAGCGCGAAAAGTATATAATTGAGTATTATATTTTCCCCCGGAGGGACCCATATGAAACTTGGTATCGTCGGTCTGCCGAACGTCGGCAAAAGCACTCTTTTCAACTGTCTGACCAAGGCAGGCGCCGCGGAGGCGGCGAACTATCCGTTCTGCACCATTTCCCCGAACGTGGGCATGGCGCTCGTGCCGGATCACCGTCTGGATGAACTGACCAAAATGTATTCGTCCGCGAAGACCACACCGGCCGTCGTGGAGTTCGTCGACATCGCGGGCCTGGTGCGCGGCGCCAGCAAGGGTGAGGGCCTCGGCAACCAGTTTCTGGCTCATATCCGGGAGGTGGACGCCATCGTCCACGTCGTGCGCTGCTTCGAGGACGACGATATCATCCACGTGGACGGCTCGGTCGATCCTCTGCGCGATATCGAAACCATCAATCTCGAGCTCATTTTCTCCGACATGGAGATCCTGGAGCGCCGCCGCGCCAAGGTCCTGAAGGCCGCGAAGGCTGACAAGGAAGCCGCCGCGGAGGCCGCCTTCATCGAAAAGCTGTACGCGAAGCTGGAGCAGGGCATCCGCGCCAAGAACGTGGAGGTCGATGCGGACGAGAAGGTCTGGCTCGATTCCTATGAGCTTCTGACCGCCAAGCCCGTGATTTATGCCGCTAACGTCCTCGAGGACGATCTGTCCGATGACGGCGAGTCGAACGCGAATGTCGCGAAGGTCCGCGCCTACGCCGAAAAGGAGGGCGAGGAGGTCTTCGTCGTCTGCGCCAAGATCGAGGAAGAGATCGCCACGCTCGACGATGACGAGAAAGAGATGTTCCTCGAGGAGCTGGGGCTTTCCTCCAGCGGTCTCGACCGTCTGATCGCCGCGTCCTACAAGCTTCTCGGCCTGATCAGCTATCTGACCGCCGGTCCTACCGAAAGCCGCGCCTGGACCATCACCAAGGGCACCCTCGCGCCCCAGGCGGCCGGCAAGATCCACTCCGATTTCGAGCGCGGCTTCATCCGCGCCGAGGTCATCGCCTATGACGATTTGATGGCCTGCGGCTCTGAAAAGGTCGCGAAGGAAAAGGGCCTGATGCGCTCCGAGGGCAAGGAGTACGAGGTCAAGGACGGCGACGTCGTCCTCTTCCGCTTCAACGTCTGATTTTCCCGCAAAGGAGATACTGTTTTGAACTACGTTTCCGATAAGGACGCGGCCGAGATCCGCAACCGCCGCACCTTTGCCATCATTTCCCACCCGGATGCCGGTAAGACCACGCTGACCGAAAAGCTCCTGCTGTACGGCGGCGCCATCAACGAGGCCGGCGCGGTCAAGGGCAAGAAGAACAGCCGCACCGCAGTCTCAGACTGGATGGAGATCGAGAAGCAGCGAGGCATTTCCGTCACGTCCTCCGTCATGCAGTTCCGCTACGACGGTTACTGCGTCAACATCCTGGATACCCCCGGCCATCAGGATTTCTCCGAGGATACCTACCGCACGCTGATGGCGGCCGATTCCGCCGTGATGGTCATCGATGCCTCGAAAGGCGTTGAGGCGCAGACCCGCAAGCTTTTCAAGGTCTGCAGCATGCGCGGCATCCCGATCTTCACCTTCGTCAACAAGCTGGACCGCGAGGCCCGCGACCCCTTCGAGCTGATGAGCGAGATCGAGTCGGAGCTCGGCATCATGACCTGCCCCATCACCTGGCCCGTCGGAAGCGGCAAGGAGTTCAAGGGCGTCTACAACCGCACGACCCGTCAGATGGTCGCCTTCGCGGGCGAAAACGGCAAGCACGAGGTTGCTTCCACCTTCGTTTCCGTCGATGACGACGCGGCGCTCACAGCGCTGATCGGCGCCGGCAAGCGCGAAAAGCTGCTGGAGGACCTGGAGTTCCTGGACGGCGCCGGCGAGGAGTTCGATCTGGAGCGCGTCCGCGACGGCAAGCTTTCGCCTGTCTTCTTCGGCTCCGCGCTGAACAATTTCGGCGTCGAGATCTTCCTGAACGATTTCCTGCAGATGACCACCTCCCCGCTGCCCCGGCAGACGGAGGAGGGCACGGTCGATCCCTTCGAGGACCGCTTCTCCGGCTTCGTTTTCAAGATCCAGGCGAACATGAACAAGGCTCACCGCGACCGCGTCGCGTTCGTCCGCATCTGCTCCGGCACCTTCGAAAAGGGCATGGAGGTTCTGCACGTGCAGGAGGGCAAGACCATCCGCATCTCCCAGCCCACCTCGCTGATGGCGCAGGACCGCTCCATCGTCGACGAGGCCTGGGCAGGCGACATCATCAGCGTCTTCGACCCCGGCATCTTCTCCATCGGCGATACGATCTGCGACCCGAAGGCCCCGATCCGCTACCAGGGCATTCCGACCTTCGCGCCCGAGCATTTCGCACGGCTCGCCCAGGTCGATACGCTGAAGCGCAAGCAGTTCATCAAGGGCATCAGCCAGATCGCCCAGGAAGGCGCGATCCAGATCTTCCAGGACCCCGGCAAGGGCATGGAAGAGGTCATCGTCGGTGTCGTCGGCGTCCTGCAGCTGGACGTGCTGCTGTACCGTCTGAACCACGAGTACAACATCGACGTCCGTCTCGAGAATCTGCCCTACGAGTACATCCGCTGGATCGACAACGAGGACCTCGATACCTCCTCGCTGATCATTACCTCGGATACTCGCGTGGTGGAGGATCTCAAGGGCAATAAGCTCCTGCTCTTCGCCAACGAGTGGAACATCAACTGGGCACTCGACCACAACAAGAAGCTCATCCTTTCCGATTTCAATAAAAACTAAAAGAGGTTACCCCATGGATGACATCAATCTGAATCTGCCCGAGACCGACGGCTCAGAGGAGACCGTCGAGGCCGGCAACTTCATCGAGCGCGAGATCAACAAGGATCTGGCCGAGGGCGTGTACGACCACGTCCAGACCCGCTTCCCGCCCGAGCCGAACGGCTACATGCACATCGGCCATATCAAGGCCATCTGCGTCGACTTCGGTACGGCCGAGAAATACGGCGGCGTCTGCAACCTTCGCTTCGACGATACCAACCCCGCTAAGGAGGATACCGAGTACGTCGATTCCATCATGGAAGACATCCGCTGGATGGGCTTTCAGTGGAACAAACTGTTCTACGCCTCCGAGTATTACGACAAGCTGTACGAATTCGCCCTGCTGCTGATCAAAAAGGGCGTTGCCTACGTCGATGACCTTTCTCCCGAGGAAGTGAAGGAGTACCGCGGCACCCTGACCGAGCCCGGCAAGAACAGCCCCTGGCGCGACCGCTCCGTCGAGGAAAATCTGGACCTCTTCATCCGCATGAAGAACGGCGAGTTCAAGGAGGGCGAGCACATCCTCCGCGCGAAGATCGACATGGCCTCCCCGAACATGAATATGCGCGATCCCGCCATGTACCGTATCGCGTACATCCCGCATCACCGCACCGGCACCAAGTGGTGCATCTACCCCATGTACGATTTCGCCCACCCGCTGTCCGACGCGCTGGAGGGCGTGACCCATTCTCTCTGCTCCTTCGAGTTCGAGGATCACCGTCCGCTCTACAACTGGTTCATCGAGCAGGTCGGCTGCTTCCCGAATCCTCCGCGGCAGATCGAGTTCTCCCGCATGGAACTCACGAACGTCGTCACCTCCAAGCGGAAGCTCCGCGCGTTGGTCGAGAAGGGCATCGTGGCCGGTTGGGACGATCCCCGCATGCCTACGCTGGCGGGCCTCCGGAAGCGCGGCTACACGCCCGATTCCATCAAGAACTTCATCCAGACGACCGGCGTTTCCAAGAGCCGCGGCGCTACCATCGACTATCAGTATCTGGAATACTGCATCCGTGAGGACCTCAAGCTGAAGAGCAAGCGCCTCATGGCCGTTCTGGACCCCGTGAAGCTGGTGCTGACCAACTATCCCGAGGGCCGGATCGAGTATTTCGACATCGAGAACAATACCGAGGTGCCCGAAATGGGCAGCCGCAGCGTTCCCTTCGAGCGCGAGCTCTACATCGAGCGCGATGACTTCATGGAGGAGCCCGACAAAAAGTTCTTCCGCTTGGCCCCCGGCCGTGAGGTCCGTCTGATGGGCGCGTATTTCGTCACCTGCACTGCCGTCGTGAAGAACGAGGCCGGCGAGATCCTCGAGATCCACGCGACCTACGACCCCGAGACCAAGGGCGGCAACGCGCCCGACGGGCGCAAGGTGAAGGGCACCATCCACTGGGTCGCGGCGAACGCCGGCGTCCCCGCGAAGGTGCGTCTCTACGAGCATCTGTTCGTCTACAACGAGGAGCTCGGCGACTACGAGCCGAACCCCGATTCCGTCACCGTGATGGACAAGGCCGTGATCGAGCCCGCTGTCAGGGACGAGCCTCTCGGCAGCCACTTCCAGTTCGTCCGGAACGGCTACTTCATCACCGACTCGAAGGATTCCTCCGCGAAGGAACTGGTCGTGAACCGCACCGTCTCGCTGAAGAGCTCCTACAAGCCCACTGTGTGAAATGGATCGAAATAAGTTTTTGCCTACTCAGGCCTCTGACGTCTCCGGACAGCTGGATTTCATCCTCGTGTCCGGAGATGCTTATGTAGACCATCCTTCCTTCGCGCCCGCGCTGATCGGACGTTTCCTGGAGAGCCTGGGCTTTTCCGTCGGCATCATCGCGCAGCCCGAGTTCCACACGAAGGACGATTTCGCGCGCCTCGGCCGTCCGCGGCTTGCCTTCGTGGCCTCCGCCGGCAACATGGACAGTCTGGTCTGCAATTACACGGCCGCGAAGAAAAAGCGCAATCAGGACTATTTCTCGCCCGGCATGCAGGCGGGGCTCCGGCCGGACCGGGCGACCATCGTCTACTGCAACCGGATCCGCGAGGCCTTCCCGAACGTCCCTGTGATGATTGCGGGCATCGAGGCGAGCCTGCGCCGCTTCGCGCATTACGATTACTGGGATGACAAGGTCCGCCGCTCGATTCTGATCGATTCCGGCGCGGATCTTCTGATCTACGGCATGGCGGAGCACGCGATCGCGGCGATTGCGAAGCGGCTTGCGGCCGGCGAACGTCTGTCTCAGATTCGGGGCATCCCCGGCACCTGCTATCTGGCCGATGAGCTGCCGGAGGGTCATGTCGAGATTCCCTCGTATGAAGAGGTCTGCGAGGACAAGCTGGCTTACGCGAAGGCCTTCGGCACGGAATGGCGCGAACAGGATCCGATCCGCGGCAAGGATCTGGCCCAGAAGCACCGCGAGAAATACGTTGTCGTCGAAAGGCCTGCGATGCCGCTGAACCGCGAGGAGCTGGACGCGCTGGCGCGCCTTCCGTTCACTCTTGAGGCGCATCCCGACTACGATGACGCGGGCGGGATCCCGGCGCTCGAGGAGGTCAAGTTCTCTCTCTCCGCGAACCGCGGCTGCTTCGGCGAATGCGCGTTCTGCGCGCTGGCCTTCCACCAGGGGCGGATCGTGCAGAGCCGTTCCTGCGAATCGCTGGTGGAGGAGGCGAAGCTCCTCACGAAGCTGCCCGATTTCAAGGGCTACATCAGCGACGTGGGCGGCCCCACGGCGAACTTCCGCCACCCCTCCTGCGAAAAGCAGCGCAAAGCCGGGATGTGCGCCAACCGAAGCTGCCTCTCCCCGGAGCCCTGCCCCAACATTGACGCCGACCACAGCGAATATCTTGCGCTTTTGCGGAAGCTCCGCACCATCAACGGCGTGAAAAAGGTGTTTATCCGCTCCGGCATCCGATTTGACTATATGCTGGCAGACCCTGATGATACATTCTTTAAAGAGCTTTTAAAATATCATATAAGCGGTCAGCTCAGAGTTGCGCCAGAGCATATATCTGACAATG
>JAZUHB010000039.1:0-8803 GCA_045641505.1 Bianqueaceae bacterium
GCCTCCTTCACCCGGCGGATGGTCTCCCAGTCGGCGTGTCCGCTGTACAGCTGGGCGGCGGTGCGGCCGTGGACCGTGACGGCGGCGGCGCCGGCCTGCTCGATCACGCGGGCGATCTCCGGCGCGAGCTCCGCGCCGCGGATGCCCTTGCGGATCTTCACGGTGACGGGGACCTCGGCCGCCTTCACCGTCGCCTCGACGATGCGGCCCACGAGCTCGGGCTTTGCCATGAGCGCCGAGCCCTCGTGATTGTTCACGATCTTCGGTGCGGGACAGCCCATGTTCAGGTCGATCGCGGCGAAGCGTTTCCCGAGCTTGGCCGCCTCCTCGGCGATCACCTCGGGCTCCGAGCCGAACAGCTGCACGATCACGGGCTCCTCCGCCTCGGTTTTCGCGAGAAGCTCCGCGGTGTTGGTGTTGTGATACGAAAGCGCCTTCGCGCTCACCATCTCCGTGTAGGTGACGGCGGCGCCGTGGCGGCGGCAGAGTTCCCGGAAGGTCGAATCCGACACGCCCGCCATGGGGGCGGCCAGCGCTCTCCCCTCGAGTTCGAGCGTTCCGATCTTCATCTTACCTGTTCTTCTCCGCGAGCAGCCGCAGGCCCTTCAGAGTGAGCATCGGGTCGTAGATGTCCACGCTGGGCGCCTCGGTGCCGATGATGGAGCCGAAGCCGCCGGTCGCGATCACCTTCACGCCGTCCTCGCCGAGCTCTTCCTTGATTTTGGAAACGATGTACTCGACCTGGCCGATGTTGCCGTAGACGAGGCCGGCCTGGATGCACTTCACGGTGTTGGAGGTCAGGATCTTCTCGGGCTTCTCGATGGCCACGGAGGGCAGCTGCGCCGTGCGGTTCACCAGCGCGTCCGCGGAGATGCCGACGCCAGGGCAGATCACGGCTGCGATCAGCTCGCCCTTGCCGGTGACGGTGATGAACTTGGTGGCGGTGCCGAAGTCCACGACGATGCAGGGACCGCCGTAGAGCAGGTAGGCCGCGACCGCGTCGGTCAGGATGTCCGCGCCGACCTCCTTGGGGTTCTCGGTCTTGATGCAGATGCCGGTCTTGATGCCGGGCGCCACGAGGAGCGGCTCGATCTTCAGATAGCGGCGGATCGCGCCGAGGAAGCTGTAGTTCAGGTGCGGCACCACGGAGGACACCACGGCCCGGTCGATCGCGGAAGAGTCGATGCCGTTGCGGCGGAGGATCATCACGAGGTCGATGCCGTACTCATCGGTGGTTTTCTGGGCCGAGGTGGTCATGCGCCAGCTGCCGACGAGATTCTCGCCGTCGAAGACGCCCATCTTGATCTGGGTGTTGCCGATATCGAAAACTAAGAACATGGGTTTCCTTTCTCCGGAGTTCCGGAAATCACTTGTAGACCTTCATCAGGACCGAGCAGACGGCCGTGCCGATCAGCGTGCAGACGGCGGCCTCGACGGCGGAGTTCAGCGAGACGACCGCGCCGAGCACCACCCAGAGGTTGTCGGTGCCCAGAAGCGCCGTGAGCGCCGAGGTATCGAAGAGCGCGGCCTTCACACTGAGCGCTACGTAGCAGTTCGCGACGAAGGCGGTCATGAAGAGCAGCGTGTTCAGGAACGCGCCGGAAAAGCAGGTGATGCCCGCCGCGACGCTGTTCCGGATCGGGAGCTTGTCCGTGAAGCGGAAGATCAGACCGCTGAGAAAGCCGACCAGCACCCGGGGCAGCACACACATCAGGAAGGTGAGCCAGGGGTTTACGCTGAAGAGCAGCGTGCCTACCGGATCGAGCCCGAAGCACTGGGCGAAGCTGGTCAGGCCGAAGACCGCGCCCAGCACCGTGCCCACGCCGGGGCCTTCCATCACCGCGCCGATCACGACGGGGACGGTTAAAAAAGTAATGGACAGCACTCCTATCTTCAGATACCCCAGCGGCGTGAACGCCAGCACGAGGATCAGAGCAGACAGGATCGCTGTCACCGTCAAGGTTCTGGTTTTGTTGTTTTCGTATTTCATGTTCTTCCTCCCTCCCGTTCCTTGAGGATACAGGGTTCGTTTTTTTCCGCGGCCCGGGGACCGGGGTCCCTTTCGGAAGCCCGGTCCCGGAACCGGTCAAAGCTGTTTCAGGCAGCCGTACCAGAGCTCCAGTTCGTCGATAAGGTCCTTGTGGTCCCTTTCGATCTCCGCGATGATGAGCCCGGCGGATACGTTGTCGTAGCCGAGGTCGCCTTCCTCGCACCAGCTGTCGAAGAAGACCCGGCCTTCCGGATCGAAGCTGAGCTCGGCGACGCCGCCGGCCTCTTCGGTGAGCATGATGAGCAGCACCAGTATTTCCTTCTTCACTTCCTCGGGGAGGCGGCCCAGTTCATCGTTGAAGTAGTATTTCTGCGCGTACTGGCTGGCATACGCCAGCACCGTTTTCTGTTCGTCCATCGCTTATTCTCCGGTGACGGCGGGCTCCTCAGGGGCCTTGCCGGCTTCTTCGAACAGCGCCTCGAACTCCTCGCCGGTGATACGCTCCTTCGCGAGCAGAAGCTCGCGGGTCTTTTCCATCACCGCGTCGTTCTCGGTAAGGATGCGCTTCGCCTCGGCCTCGGCGTTCATGATGATCTCGCGGATCTCCCGGTCGATCATGCCGGCGACCTCTTCGCCGTAGTTGCGGACGTGGCCCATGTCGCGGCCGATGAACACCTCGTCGCTGTCGCTGCCGAACTGGACGGGGCCGAGCTTGTCGCTCATGCCGTAGCGCGTGACCATGTTGCGGGCAATGGCGGTGGCGCGCTCGATATCGTTGGAGGCGCCGGTGGTGATGTCGCCGCACTTGAGCGCCTCGGCGACACGGCCGCCCAGCAGGGTGATGATCTCCTGCTCCATCCAGGTCTTGGTGAGGCAGAGGCTGTCTTCCTCGGAGCGGGTCATGGTGTAGCCGGCGGCCAGGCCGGTGGGAATGATGGAAATCGACTGGACGGGGTCCATCTCGGAGAGCGCGTGATGCAGGATCGCGTGGCCGGCCTCATGATAGGCGGTCATGCTGCGTTCCTTTTCGGAGACGATGCGGCTCTTCTTCTCGGTGCCGATGCCGACCTTGATGAGGGCCCGCTGGATCTCGGCGGAGGTGACAAACTGCTTGCCTTCCTTGGCGGCGATCAGCGCGGACTCGTTGAGGAGGTTCTCCAGATCGGCGGGAGTGAAGCCCGCGGTGGTCTTGGCGATGTAATCCAGATCCACGTCGGAGCCCAGGGGCTTGTTCTTGGCATGGACCTCGAGCACTTCCTTGCGCTCGCGCACGTCGGGACGGCCGATGGCCACCTGACGGTCGAAGCGGCCGGGACGGAGCAGCGCGGGATCCAGGATGTCGACGCGGTTGGTGGCGGCCAGCACGATGACGCCCTCGTTCACGGTGAAACCGTCCATCTCGACCAGAAGCTGGTTGAGGGTCTGCTCGCGCTCGTCGTGGCTGCCGCCCAGGCCGGTGCCGCGCTGACGGCCCACGGCATCGATCTCATCGATGAAGATGATGCAGGGCGCGTGGCGCTTGGCGGTATCGAACATGTCGCGGACGCGGGAGGCACCTACGCCGACGAACATTTCCACGAAATCGGAGCCGGAAATGGTAAAGAAGGGAACGCCGGCCTCGCCCGCGACGGCCTTGGCCAGGTAGGTTTTACCGGTGCCCGGAGGGCCGACGAGCAGCACGCCCTTGGGGATGCGCGCGCCCATCTTCACGAAGCGCTGGGGAGATTTCAGGAACTCGACGATTTCCTTGACCTCTTCCTTCTCCTCGTACAGGCCCGCCACGTCCTTGAAGCGGATCTTGTTGGCGTTCTTGTCCGTCATTTCGGCGCGGCTCTTGCCGAAATTGTTCATCTGGCCGTTCGCGCCGCCGCCCTGCATGTAGCTCATCAGGAAGACCATGAAGAAGCCGGCCACCAGGATGATGATCAGGGTGGGCAGGAAGCTGGACCAGGCGGTGGACTCGCTGATGACCTCGACGTACAGGTCGAGACCGGGATGCTCCTCCGCCATCATCGCGCGGAAGCCGTCCACATCGCTGACGTAGAACAGGGCGTCCGTTCCGTCCGTGAAGCTGACGACGGCGCGGCCGACGTTGGCGCTGCCGAGACGGAGCGGCTTCAGATCCACCCTCTCCACGTCTTCGCGGGCCAGCGTCTCGCCGATTTCCGCGTCACTGAGCCCGGGACGCTTGTCGCCCAGGATCAGCGCGAAGAGGACGATGCCGCCCACCAGGAGCATGATAATCAGATAAAGGCCGAAGCCCTTGGAACTTTCTTTCAAATCGTAAGACCTCTCTTATTCGATGTAACCGATGTAGCGGAGATTGCGGTAGCGCTGGGCATAGTCCAGGCCGTAGCCCACCACGAACTTGTCCTCGATGGTGAAGCCGGTGTACTTGGGCGTCATCTCGCAGACGCGGCGGTCGGGCTTGTCCAGCATGGTGGCGATGGCCAGGGAGGCGGGACCGCGGTCCTCGAGGATCTTTTCGAGGAAGTGCAGGGTGCGGCCGGTGTCGACGATGTCCTCAACCACGAGCACATCCTTGCCCTCGATGGAGCCTTCCATGTCCTTGACGATCTTCACCTGACCGCTGGAGACCAGATCGTCACCGTAGCTGGAGAGCACCATGAAATCCATGGTGACCGGCACGGTGATGTACTTGGCCAGCTGGGTCATGAACATGACGCCGCCCTTCAGGATGCAGGTCAGGGTGAGCTCCTTGCCCTCATAATCCTTGGAAATCTGCTCTGCCATTTCGCGGATCCTGTTCTCCAGGGTCTGCTCGTCGATCAGTACCTTGATGTCTTTTCCCTCGACCTGATTAGCCATAGTTTCCTCCGTTTTTTCCCCGTCGGGATGATTGATGCAGAAATGGACCGCCGTTGTTTCGGCGCCCGTGAGGCGGAACGCGTCGGAAAGCCGGATCCCGGCCGCCCAGACAATTTCGCTGCCCACCGCCGCCAGCGGGACGGCGTCCCGCTTCTCCCGCGGGATCTTCGCATCGGTGAAGAGATCCTGCAGGGATTTTTCGCAAAGCCTGTGCCTGCTGTCGAAGATCCGGAGAAAGTCGCCCTCGCGCCGGGAGCGGAGGACCGCTTCGCCGGAGATGACGGCATCCGCCGGGATCCATTCCTCCTCCGGGCCGAGCGCCGTGAGCGCCTCGCGGCCGGGCGGGGTCCCGGGCTCTGCCAGGAACTCCGTCCCGTCCGGAAGCACGGTCCGGAAAGGAAGAACGATCTTCGCGGGCGGGATTCCCTCCTCGAAGGAATCAACATTGTAGGCGTCGATTATATCATTTTTGCGGATCAGCGTCAAGTCCCCGGGGAGGCTGAGACGCCGTCCCTCCGCCTGCTCCGCCGGCCTCGCCGCGAGCTCCTCCGTGAGGCGCACGGCGTTTTCGCAAAGGCTTCGGTCCCCGTTCTTTTCCCGGAGGAACAGAAGGATCACGCGGCTCCTAAGCGCAGGGTGGAGCGCCGTAAGCGTCCCGCAGCGGAGCACGCCGCCCATGGCCGCGCAGGCCTCCTCCGCCAGATGATCGAGGCAGTCCGCGTCCTGCCGGAGCAGCGCCGCCTCGCGGCAGAGGGTCTCGCGGACGGCGGGGTTGTAGGAGCGCCCGAGCTCCGGGATCAGCTCCCGCCGGATCCGGTTCCGGGTAAAGGAAAGATCCGCGTTCGTTTCGTCCTCCGTCCAGGCGAGCCCCCGCGCCTCGTCGAACGCGAGGATCTCCTCCGGCGAGAGGCACAGGAGGGGCCGGATGTAGCGGCCGTCCCGGACCGGGCGGATGCCGCCGAGGCCCCGGAGCCCGCTGCCCCGGAGAAGGTTCATCAGCACGGTCTCGGCCTGGTCGCCCTGATGGTGGGCGAGCGCGACGCGGTCGGCGGGAAGAGACGCGAACACGCCGTAGCGGAGGTTCCGCGCCGCCTCCTCGATGCTTTCGCCGGTTTCCCGCACGCGGGCCTTCACGTCGACGGCGCGCACGGTCAGCGGGATGCCTTCCCGCGCGCAAAGCTCCTCGCAGAACGCCCGGTCGCGGGCCGCCGTTTCGCGGAGACCGTGATCGACGTGGACCGCGGACAGCTCGATCCCGAGCTCCGGCTGAAGGAGCCGCAGGATCCCGAGCAGGCAGACGGAATCACGGCCGCCGGAGAGCGCGACCGCGACCTTCATTCCCTTCTCCGCCATGCGCTCCGCTTCGATGAAGCCGCGCACCCTGTCAAGGATCTCCCTTTCCATGCAAATTCCGTCCTTTTTTACTGAAAAGGACCGCTTCCCGAAAGGAAAAACGGTCCTTCATTCTCTAATGATCTTGATAATCAGATCACCCGGGTTCACGAAGTTGAACCGGTCCCGGGCTTCTCTTTCGAGGTATTCGTCCGAATTGAGATAGATGCGGTCGGTGAGAGCGTCCAGCTGACGTTCCTTCTCCGCCTCGATCTCCTGCCGCAGCGCCTGCTGCTGTGCTTCGAGGATCTGACAGTTCTTCCACAGCCCGTAGGCCTTGACGGCACAGCATACCATCAGGGTCATAAGGATTGCCGCGGCAAAGATCCTGCCGAAGATCCCGAAGAAATTGCGGCTCTTTTCCGCGCCGCCTTTTCCCGTCATTGCGCTCACCACCTAACTTTTCTGTATATATCTAGGTATATTCTATAATATACAGTGCTGAGTGTTTAGTCAAGCGGAAATTTCGCGTTTTCCAGGGCTTTTGTGCACAAAAATCGCGGAAGAATTCGGTTGCAACGCCCTGTTTGGCTTTAATGCGCCCAGACGAACCAGCAGAACAGATAGCCCACCAGCACCGCGACCAGGGTGAAGGGAAGACCGATCCGGAAGAAATCCTTGTTCTTCACCTCGTAGCCGTTCCGGCGCAGGATGCCGATCGCCGTGATGTTGGCGGAGGCGCCGACGGGGGTGATGTTGCCGCCGAGGGTGGCGCCGACCAGCAGACCGAAGTAGAGCACGAGGGGGCTCACGCCCAGGATCCCGGCGATGCCCTGCACCACCGGCAGCATCGTGGCCACGTAGGGGATGTTGTCGATGAAGGCGGAGAAAATCACGGAGGCCCAGACGATGATGGTGTACATCAGGAAGAGGTTCGAGCCGCCGAGGCGCACGATCAGCGCCGCGATGTCCTCGATGATGCCCTGCTCCGTGAGGGTGCCGATCACGACGAAGAGCGAGGCCAGAAGCAGCAGCGTCTCGTAGTCGATCTCGCCCCAGAGGGACTTGAAGAGGTCCTTCCGCTTGCGGATCAGCGTGTAAATCAGGCCGAGGGCGAAGAAGCCCACGCAGATCACGCCGTTGGTCAGGTCCATTCCGAACAGGGTGATGCCGAATTCGAAGAAGGACGCGAGGATCAGGCAGAGGATGGTGCCGAGGAGCAGCACGGTGGGCACGTAGTCGGTGACCTTCGTGACCGGGCCCTTGGCGACCGCGCCCTTATCCTTGCGGAAGATGATCATGATGACCGGCACCGTGGCGAGCGCGCCGAACTCCACGGCCCAGAAGATGCCGGGACGGCCCTGCATCCAGATGAAGTCCACGAAGTTCATGCCGGCGTAGCCGCCCAGCATGATGGAGGTGGTATCGCCCACCAGCGTCGCCGCGCCCTGCAGGTTCGAGGAAACGGCAATCGAGATCAGCAGCGAGACCGGCGAGATTTCCAGCCGCTCCGCGATGGCGAGGGCGACGGGCGCGAGCATCAGCACGGTGGCCACGTTGTCCATGAAGGCAGAAACGAGGCCGGAGAACAGCGACAGCACGATCGCGACCGCCATCACGCTCTTACAGCTGTTGTTCAGAAGATCGGCCAGACGGTCCGGCATCTTCGAATCCACGAAGAGGGCCATGGTGCCCATGGTGCCGGCCAGCATCAGCAGCACGTTCCAGTTGATCGCGCCGAGCGCCTTGCCCCAGGGCATCGCGCCGCTGATCAGGAAAACCAGCGCCGCGCCGAACGCCACGAAATGACGGTGCTTGGGAAGGGAGATCATCAGGACGTAGGTCAGAATGAACAGGATCAGAGTAAAAATCTTCATCTTTCGATCCTCCTTTCGCGTGTCGTTTATTTATATTCAAGTTATTCTATCACGGAATCCGCGGGGCCGCAAGCCGAAGCGGCAGCAAATTAGAGCTCCCTATTCCGCTTCCGGGCATGAAAAAAGCCCCGTACGGGACGGGGCCTTTCCGCAGAGAAACTTATTTGTTCATAGCGTCCTTCAGCTCTTTGCCGGCCTTGAACTTGGGAGCCTTGGCACCCTTGATCTCGATGGTCTCTTTGGTCTTGGGGTTGATGCCGGTGCGGGCAGCTCTCTCAGTGACCTCGAAGGTACCGAAACCGACCAGGGAGACCTTGCCGCCGGCCACGAGCTCTTCCTCGACGGCGCCGACGAAGGCTTCCAGAGCCTGCTTCGCGTCAACCTTGCTGATGCCGGCCTTCTCGGCCATCTTGGCGATAAGTTCAGTCTTGTTCATGATAATTCCTCCTGAATGCTTGTTGAAATGCCGCTTCACGGTACGGCGGATGTCACCCGCTGATGCGCGGGAATTGACCTGAGTGTTTACACACTGTTGGGAATACTATAACCTTGCGGGGCTTTTTTGTCAAGAAAAACTGTCTTCTGCCCCGTCATGCGCGGCGGTCACCTTCCGGAGCTGCTCGCGCATCTTCTCCACGGCGGAGGCCGGCGCGGTGAGGCGCGCGTCGCCGTTCAGGCCGAAGAGCCAGCCGAAAAACTGGGGGCTGACCGCGACCTCGGGATGGATGGCGTACTCGCCGTTTTCCTGCGGATAGAGGGTGAGATCCCGGCCGAA
>JAZUHB010000040.1:0-19458 GCA_045641505.1 Bianqueaceae bacterium
CGCCGCGCGGCGAGCGAGGTAGTGTACGGGCTGCGCCGCGAGTGAGGTAATACACGGGCTGCGCTGCGGCGCGACGAATGAAGCGAGCCGGCCCCCCGAAGGAGTCCGTCTCTTTATTTATATATGGGGCGGTACAGAGGAGACTTGGGGCTGGAATATGCGGCCCGAGGCCTGAAGCGCGGCTTCGGGGGGCCGCGAAGGGGGACCTCAGATTCCTGATAGGAGGCCAGGGCCGCGAAGCGGAACCTCAGATTCCTGATAGGAGGCTAGGGCCGCGAAGAAGTGTCCCCGCGTCACCTTCGTCTCGTTTTTCAGGGCACTTTTGGTTTTTTTACGACAAATCAGCCGAAAACCAGGAATTTGACAGAAAGTAAAAAATCACTTTTCCGGGTTTTCTGTCAAATCAGGCAAAAACGCAAAATCTGTCGTAAATTTGATCTGTCTCGACGGCTTGGGATGCGTCTATAGCAAGCCAAGTTCCGTCCCCTCCGCACATTCGCCCGATTTGATGCCTCCATTTTCTGTCAAAACCGGCCAAATCGGCAAATCTGTCGTAAATCCCGGATTCGGCACTTTTTCGTTTCTGTCAAATTCGGCATAATCCGCTGATTTGTCGTAAATTTTCCGTTTAGTACTCCAAAAATGAAACGAAGCCGGGGAAAATGCGACGGGACGTGCAGGCGGGACAGAACAGCGCCGACAGGAAGTGCAACGGGGACAGAACTCCGCCGCCACCGCAAATACTCAGATCCGGATGCTTTCCTCCGACGCACGGAAGCGGCGCCGGCCGCGCTCATCGCGCCCCTGGCGGACGAAGCGCTCGTCCGGGTTTGCCGGGACTGTGTCCGCCGGGATCCGGTAGCTGCTCATGCAGACCATGAGCCGGGTCTCGGGGAAGGAGGTGCTGAACGCGAGATCTCCGACGGAATCGCCGAAGCAGAGGGCCGGGCCCGCGCCGTAGACGGGGACGAGGACGTTCCGGATCGCCGCCGCCTTTCCCTCGCAGGCCGTCAGCGTGCCCGTCGGGACCGTGCCGCGGCGCCAGCTGCCGTCCGCCTCCGGGTAGAAGGCGCAGCCGCCGTAATCGTATTCGGGAAGGAAGAGGCCGTCCGCGTCCTCCTTCATGGTCATCGCGAGCACGCCCGTCACGTAGGGACGGAGGCCGAAAAGGTCGATCGCCGCGCAGATCGCGGGCGCGCACGAGGCCGAGCAGACCCAGAGGCCGAGGCCGTTTTGCGAGACCGCGCGCCAGAGCTCGCGGATGTTCTCCGTGACCGAGAGACCGCTCAGCCACTGCGCCGTCACCGGGCCGCAGCGGGAGGGCAGCTGCTCCGGACTCTGCCAGGTCACGCGGCGGCTGGGCTTGCGGAGGTAGATCGCGCAGGAGCGTCGCGCCATGCGGTAGACCTCGTCCCAGCTCATGCCGGTAAACAGCTGCAGGATCCAGAGGTTGGAGGCCTCGAGCGATTCGCCCTCGTTGTAGATCCGGTCGAGCGCGAGCCGCATCTTCGCGGCGAACTCCGCCCACAGGGGATCGCGGTGCACGCGGCGAAGCGTCCCCTGCGGCAGCTCCTCCCCGCCGAAGGGGCCGTATTTGGCCCAGAGCCCGGCGTAGGCGTCGGCGGCGTCGCGCATGATCGGCTCGAACGAGGCGCTCAGCAGACTGCTCATACAAGTGAAAAACTGCTCCGGAGGGATGCGGATGGCCAGCGTCCGGAGCTGATGCACCAGAAGCTGCTCCTCCACATCGAAAACGGAGCAGGTATTGTCGAAATCGAAGACCGCGTAGAAGCGGCGTTTTTCCTCTTCGGGGAGAGCCGCGGCGCGGGCAAGCTCGGCGTTCAGGGCCTCGCGGACCTGAGGCGCCCAATCGCGGCGGCGGAGCAGGACCGGGCTCATTTTGCCGGCCCTTCCGTCTTGTCGGGGATGCGGATCATGATCTTCAGATCCTCCACAACCATGTTCCAGACCCGGTCGCGGAGCTCCGGCGTCTCCGTCAGGCGGCCGGTGACGACCTTCTCCGCGTTGATCAGGGTCAGCTCGAAGGCGAGGCCGGGCAGGTAGCCCTCGTAGGAGTTCGTCGGCGCGCCGACCAAGCGGCGAAGCAGCTCGTTCACGCCGGCGAAGGCGCCGTTGTAGGCCTGGCGCTGCGAGCGGACCTGCGGATACAGGGCGCTGTAGCGGAAGCGGAGCAGGAAGAGCGTTTCGTTCTTGTGGCTCAGCAGATAATCGTACATTTCTTCCCAGATCGCGCGGGAAACCGCGAGGAAGGCGGCGGTGTCGGGCGCGTTCTGCAGCTCGGCGAAATGGGAGCTCTCCAGCAGCACGGCGGAGGTGCGGCGGTCGACCTCGAGAAAGGTCTGGCAAAGCATGTTGTCCTTGCCGGGGTTCCCGAACAGATTGTACAGCGAGGCCTCGGAATACTGGGTGCGCTCACCGACCATCTTGGTGCGGAAATTTTCCAGGCCAACTTCCGCCACCGCGTCGATGGTGGCATCGTAAAACTCCATGGGCGAAATGCGTTTCTTCACTGGCTCCTCCTGAATGACGGCCGAGGCCGCTTTAGTGTTTTCCCGTTCAATAAATACTTATTCAATATACCCTTTCGGCGCGGAAAAAGCAAGCGCCGGGGCGGCCGGGCCGCGCATTTCCCTGTTTTCGCGGGCGTGCGGACGTGGTATAATGTAGGCAAATCATTTTCTCCGAGGAGATTCTATGCTTTTTTCTGACTTTCTCGCCCGATCCCGCGCCGCAGGCCGTCCGATCCTGATGGACGGCGGCATGGGCACCTTGCTGCAGACCCGCGGCCTCGCCGCGAAGGACCCCACCGAGGGCTGGAACCTCACCCACGCCGATGTCGTGACGGAGCTCCACCGCGCCTACTTCGACGCCGGGAGCCAAATCGTGAACACGAACACCTTCCAGGTGAACCCGCTCCGCTACTCCGACGGGGACCTGGCCGCCCTCATCCGCGCCGCGCTCGAGAACGCCCTCCGTGCCCGCGACGGGTCGGTCCGGCCCGGCGAGAAGTTCGTCTCGCTGGATATCGGCCCGCTCGGCCGGCTGATGCGGCCCGCCGGACCCCTGAGCTACGACGAGGCGAAGGCCTGCTTCCGCCGCATCGCGGAGCTCGGCTGCGCCGGCGACGTCCGCGCCGACCTCATCACGGTCGAAACGATGATCGACGGCCGCGAGGCCGCCGCTGCCCTCGAGGGGATCCGCGAGGTCACCGACCTCCCCGTGCTGGTCTCCTGTACCTTCGGCAAGCGCGGCCGCACGATGATGGGCGACTCGCCCGAGAAGCTGGCAAGCGTGCTGGAGCCCCTCGGCGCCTCCGCGCTGGGCGCGAACTGCTCCTTCGGCCCGGAGGAGCTGGCCCCCGTCGCCTCCGCCTTCTTCGCCGCGACGAAGCTGCCCGTGCTCTTCAAGCCGAACGCGGGACTCCCCACCGTCGTGACGGACGGGACGGGCGCCTCCGCCGCGAGCCATTACGAGTACGGCGCCGCGCCCGCGGACTTCGCGAGGACGGTCGCCCGGGTCGCGTCCGAGGGCGTCGCCCTGGTGGGCGGCTGCTGCGGCACCACGCCGGAGTACATCGCGCGGTTGGGCGAAGAGCTGGAAAAACTGCAGGAGGATTGACAAGATGGAATATTCGGAATTGATCGGACGCCGCTTTTCCGTCCGCGAGTTCGCGGACCGGAAGGTCGAACGAGACGTGATCGAGAAGATCCTGGCCGCCGGTCAGGCCGCCCCCACGGCCTGCAACCGTCAGCCGCAGCGGATTTTCGTGCTGGAGTCCGACGAGGCCCTGGCCAAGTTCAGAAAATGCACGCGGTCTCACTTCAACGCGCCCCTGGCGATGCTGGTCTGCTTCGACCGCGACGAGTGCTGGAAGCGCGATTATGACGGCAAATCCTCCGGCGACATCGACGCCTCGATCGTCTGCACCCACATGATGCTGGAGGCCGCCAACCAGGGCGTGGGCTCCACCTGGGTCATGCATTACATCCCCGAGGCTGTGCGAACCGAGTTCGCGCTGCCGGAGAACCTGGAATCCGTCGCGCTGCTGGTCATGGGCTATCCCAAAGAGGGCGCGGCGCCGAGCCCCATGCATTTCAAGCGGAAGGGCGGGGAGGAGACGGTGAGGTTTCTGTAAGAACAGCCCTTCGCCGACATTTTTTCACAAAAAAGGAGCAGTCCCTTTCGGGGCTGCTCCTCGATTTTTCTTTGCCTTAGATCTCGGCGAAGTACTTGATGGTGCGGACCATCTGGCTGGTGTAGCTGTTCTCGTTGTCGTACCAGGACACGACCTGCACCTGGTAGGTGTCCTCATCGATCTTGGCAACCATGGTCTGGGTCGCGTCGAAGAGGGAACCGTAGCGCATGCCGATGACGTCGGAGGAAACCAGCTGCTCTTCGGTGTAGCCGAAGCTCTCGGAGGCCTGAGCCTTCATCGCGGCGTTGATGGACTCCTTGGTGACGTCCTTGCCCTTGACGACGGCCACCAGGATGGTGGTGGAGCCGGTCACGACGGGCACACGCTGAGCGGAGCCGATCAGCTTGCCGTTCAGTTCGGGGATGACAAGACCGATGGCCTTGGCAGCGCCGGTGGAGTTGGGAACGATGTTGGCGGCGCCGGCGCGGGCACGGCGGAGGTCACCCTTGCGCTGAGGACCGTCGAGGATCATCTGGTCGCCGGTGTAAGCGTGAACGGTGGTCATGATCCCGCTCTGGATGGGGTAGGTGTCGTTCAGAGCCTTGGTCATGGGAGCCAGGCAGTTGGTGGTGCAGCTGGCGGCGGAGATGACCTTGTCTTCCTTGGTCAGGATGCCCTGGTTGACGTTGTAAACGATGGTGGGCAGGTCGTTGCCGGCGGGGGCGGAGATGACGACCTTCTTGGCACCGGCGTTGATGTGCGCCATGGACTTTTCCTTAGAGGTGTAGAAACCGGTGCACTCGAGCACGACGTCTACGTCCAGCTTGCCCCAGGGGCAGTTGTTCGCGTCGGACTCTTTATAGATTTCGATTTCCTTGCCGTCGACGATGATGCTGTGCTCGGTGGCTTCCACGGTGTGCTTGTTCTCGCCGATGTGACCCAGCCAGGAACCCTGGGCGGTGTCATACTTCAGCAGATGAGCCAGCATCGCGGGGCTGGTCAAATCGTTGATCGCAACCACTTCGTAGCCCTCAGCCTCGAACATCTGACGGAAAGCCAGACGGCCGATACGACCGAAACCGTTAATAGCAACTTTAACCATTTTTAATTTCCTCCGGATTTGTATTGTGAAGGTTTTTACCCTTTTTCAACCATTTTGCATTGTACCGCATTTGACAGGCGGTGTCAATGACGGAAATGCCTCCGCAGACGGGCGCCCCGTCGGGCGCCGCCTGACCGCCTCTGCCGCTTACAGCGCCTTGATCAGCTCGAGCGCCTTCGCGACCACCTTCTGGCCGAAATCGGCGGAGAGGGTCGAGGTGTCGGTCTCGTAGCCGCCGGTCACGAGCGACTCAGGCGTGTAGTTGTAGCCGGGCAGACAGCCGTTGGTCAGCTCGTTGAAGACCACGGTGCGGTAGCCCGCCATCGCCTTGAGGTACAGGGCGTACTCGACGAAGAACTCGCCCGGCACGCCGATGACGCAGGCGGGACCGAGGCGGAAGATCTGGACCTCCGCGGGGTCCTCGTCCACGAGGAGCTCGAGCGGGATGCCCTTCTTCGCCAGCCGGACGTAGCCGAGCTGGTCCTCGGAACCCAAGAGCTTCAGGTTGGCTTCCTGCCAGAGATAGTACTCCTCGCGCTTCGTGCTGGTGCCGTAGCGCGCCCAGAGGTCCTTGTAGACCGCCTCGTCGCGAGCGACCTTCCCGAGGAGCTCCTCCTCGGTGCCGAAGTCGCGCTGGGTGATGGGCAGGGTGTCGGACACGGCCGCGATTTCGATCTCGCCGAGCCATTCGCCCTTCCGCAGCGCGTCGCAGGCGCAGCGGCCGAGGACGCGGCCCACGCGCTCCGCCTCGTCGAAGCTCTCGCCCTTCCGGTAGTAGCGGCTGGACTGGTTGCCGGACGCACCCTGGGAGAAGCCGAAGACCGTCCCGGGGAACTGCCCGGTCACCTCGAGCCGGAGGTAGCAGGGATAATCCGCCGAGCAGACGTTGCTCCACTCGTGGATGAAGGTAGGATGCAGGGTGTAGTTGACGAAGATGCCGCGGACGGTCTTGCTGCCGGCCTCGCGGACCGCGAGCACGCTGACCAGCGGGTCATGGGGTCCGCCGGGGATGCGCCGGTTGCCGCCGACGCCGCTCTCCGCGCCGCACAGGCCCGTCGTCGCGCAGAACTCCGCATCGAACGCGCCCTCTTTGGCCTCCGCGATCATCTCGGTGAGCGTCGCGATCAGGAACTCGACGTACTCCGCCGGCTGCTTCTTGCCCGCCTCCAGGCTCTCGATGTCGAGACGGCCAGCGGCCCAGGGGCCCGAGTGGGTGTGGGAGCAGCTGATCATGACGCGCTCCGCGGGGATGCCGCAGCGCTCGAGCGCCCGGCGCCGCACCTCCGCCGCGTGCTTCTTGGAGAAGAACAGCAGATCTAGCGTGATCATCACCGCGGGCGAGCCCGCGTTTTCGAGATACATGCAGGCCGCGTACAGCGGATCGTGCGCCCCGGTATTGTTCCGGGGATAATGGGGATAACCCGCAAGCTCCAGCCCCTGCGGCGGCGTAATTTCACGGATCGAGACTCCGGCTTTCATTGAATTGCCTCCTGTTGTATAAGTTTCTGCACCGTTACGGTGGGATAGAACGCTTCGATTTGCGCCCGCTCCGGCGGACGGCTGCCCTCCGTGAGACAGGCGGCCGCGCCCGCGGCAACGGCGAGCGCCAGACGGTCCCGCGCCGGCATCTCGCCCAGCGTGCCCGCGAGATAGCCCGCGATCAGGCTGTCGCCCGCGCCCACGGTGGAGACCGCTTCGAGCTCCTGCGCCTTCGCGTAGTAGACGCCCTCGCTGCAGCAGAGCAGCGCGCCGCGGCTTCCGAGACTCAGCATGACGTTTTCGATCCCGCAGCCGTGGAGGCCGTTCATGACCGCGGCCGCTTTCCCGATGGAAAGCGTCCCGTCTTCCTCCAGCACGCAGGGGCCCGCCATGGCCCGGAACTCCTGCTCGTTCGGCTTGATCAGCCAGGGACGGAGCTCCAGCAGGTCCATCGCGGAGAAGCTTCGGCTGTCGATGACGACCCGGAGCCCCCGCGCGGTCAGACGCCGCACGAAGTCCTTCGCGTCCGCGAGACTGAGGCCCTCCGGCAGGCTGCCGCCCAGCGTCACGATGTCGCCGGGTTCGACCGTGCCGAGCTTTTCCTCGAGCCGCCGCAGCGTGTCGGCCGCCCCGAGAATGCCGGAAAACGCTTCCGCGGACGGTCCCGGGAAGGAGATCCGCGTCTCGCCGTCCTCACCGTGAAACGTGAAGTTCCGGCGGATCGGTCCCGCCAGCGAGACCGACACGAAATCGAGCCCGTCGGCCCGCAGGCCGCGGAAGAACTCGAGCTCGTCCTCGGCGCCGGTGAGCAGCCCGAGCCGGGACGGTATGCCGAGCACCGCCAGCGCCCGCGCGAGGTTCACGCCCTTGCCGCCGGCCTCGCGGCTGGTCACGCGCGCGAAGTTTTCCCGCAGGAGGGCGAGCTCTGCCTCGCAGTGGACATCGTACGCGGGGCTCAGACACAATGCAAAGATTTTCATGCTGAAAGTCTCCTCGATAGTATATGGACAGTATAGCACGCGCCGCGGCGGGCGGCAAGCGGGACGGAGGCGGAATCGGAGCGCGGCGGCGGACCGGCCCCTGCTTGACGAACGGTTCCCGCCGTGCTATCATACACGTCCAACTATTTTTCGAGGTGCTTACGATGGACTGGTCCTTTATCTTCTTCCTGAACGCGGCTCTGCTGGGCGTCGGCCTGGCGATGGACGCGTTCTCCGTCTCCTGCGCGGACGCGCTGGCCGAGCCGGACATGAAGGCTCCGCGCATGACCGCGATCGCCCTCACCTTCGGCCTGTTCCAGACCGCGATGCCGCTCATCGGCTGGGTCCTCGTGCATGCCGTCGCCGAGAAATTCGCCGCCTTCCAGAAGTTCATCCCCTGGATCGCGCTGGCGCTGCTGCTGTACATCGGCGGCAAGATGCTGCTCGAGGGACTGCGCTACAAGGACGGCGAGGGCGAGACCGCGGCCCTGAGCTTCTGGACGCTGATGCTCCAGGGCGTCGCGACCGCCATCGACGCGCTTTCCGTGGGCTTCACCATCGCGGAACTGGGCTTCGTGCCGGCGCTCTGCGAGTGCCTGATCATCGGCGTGGTCACCTTCCTGCTCTGCCTCGTCGGGCTGATCCTGGGCAAAAAGCTCGGCACCCGGCTTTCGGGCAAAGCGAGCATCCTCGGCGGCGTGATCCTGATTGCCATCGGCATCGAGATTTTCGTGAAGGGCGTGTTCTTCTGACGGGCGGCCGCCGCCATGCAATCTTTCGAAATGCGAAACCGCTTCGCGCCGGAGGGCGTGAAGCGGTTTTTTCAATGTTGAGAGAGGGGGCGGCTGCGGCCGCCCGGCTTCGTCTCATTTTCACCGGTTTCGTCTCATTTTTTCGGTGCTTTTTGGTTTTTTTACGACAAATCGGCCTAAACCGGCATTTTTGACAGAAACCTCGCGCTGCCACTGGCCCGCATTTCTGTCAAATCGGGCAACAACTCCGGATTTGTCGTAAATACGAGGCATCGAAACGGCCGGGGCGGCGTCCAACTGCCAAGGTGATGCATCCATTCGCGGATTGATGCGTCCAATTTACGACAAAATTCGCAAATATCGCAAATTTGACAGAAAACCCAAAAAACGCAACGAAAAATCGGCAGTTTCCCTCCCGGAATAGGCCGCGGGCGGCCTTCTCACTTCTCCCAGATCGCGTAGCCCAGCGACTCCGCGTACGCGGGCAGCGCAGCGTCCTGCCCCCGCGTGTCGATCGCGCGGTAGAAATAAGGGTTGCCCATCACGTCGTTCACGATGACCTCCATCAGCAGCGTCTGTCCGGGGTCGGATGCCAGCGAGTAGATCCGCACGTCGCGCATCTCCACGCCCTCCTGGCAGATAAAGCCGAGGCAGGCCGCGGCCTCGCCGTCCGGAAGGAATGACTTCACCACGCCGTAGGGGACGTAGATCCGGCCGTCGCAGAAGAAGGCGCGGTAGCCGTCCTCCGGGTCGTCCGGGTTCACGTAGTCGAAGGTGCTGAACATCCGTGCGCCCTCGCCGAGCTCAGGCAGGCCGGCGCGGATTGTAGGCTTGCCGCAGCCGGCAAGAAGCGCGGGCAGGAGCGCCAGCAGAAGCACCGCGCAGAGGAGCGCCGCAAGGCGGCGAAAAGGCCGGGCGGTGTCGCCGCGGCGATTCACTCTTCTCATTTCCATTCGAAATTCTCCTTCCCCGCGCCCAGCTCGAAGTGCAGCTTCACGATGCCCAGGTCCGTCTTCGAGCACGGCCCCAGGAGCGCCCGGGCCTTCACGCCCCGCTCCCCGACCTGCTCGAAAAAGAAGCGCTGCTGATTGATCGCGGTCGGCGCGAGCATCGCCGCGTCCATGCCGGCCTCGAACCACTGCGGCGTGTCCGGCGTGATCTTCGCCAGCTTGATGACCGGCTTCGAGCGATGGGGGTGACCCGGGTCCTCGCCGTAGCCGAGGGCGATCAGGTCGAAGAGCTTCATCCCCGCGGGCGGTGCGACCGTCACCTTGTCCTTCTCGAAGGTGAGCGCGACCCAGCAGCTGCCGAGCCCCAGGCTCTGCGCCAGGAGCACCAGCTCCTCGCCGTGATAGCCGACCGCCTCGTCCGCGCCCCGCTTGCCGCAGAGCACGATATAGTTGCGGCAGCCGCGGAAGTTCCCGTAGCTCGGCTGACCGGCGCGGAAGGCCTCCGGCTCGTCCGTCACCAGCTCGAAGCGGACGCGCGGCTCCGCGGCGTTGATCTCCGCGATGGCGGCACGCAGCCGCTCGGCGAGCTCCGGCTCGATGGCCTTGTCCAGATAATGCCGCACCGAATGACGGGCGCGCATCACGTCCCAGATGTTTTCGATTTCCATGGCGACCTCCTGCGAATCATCTCGATTTTCTTCACTATAATGGATTATAAAATGAAAAACAAGAGAAAATAGGAGGCCCGCCCGCGCGGGTCTCCCGTGTTTCAGTTTGTGCCGAGCCGCTCCAGCAGCCCGCGGCAGCCGGCCTCGATCTGCCGGTAGACCGCCTCGTAGTCGCCGTACGGCCAGGGGTCCTCGACCGTGCCGGCCGTGCCGTCCGAACCGGGCGCGAACTCGCCAAGCAGCCGCACCTTGCCCGCCGGGTCGCCGCCGAAGCGCCGCCGCAGGTTCGCGAGATTCGCCGCGTCCATCGCGACGAACAGATCGTAGCGCCCGTAATCCGAGGCGTGCACGCAGCGCGCGTGATGCCCGAAGCAGCCGATGCCGTGGGCCGCCAAGGTCTTTCGCGCCGGCCCCCAGACGGGATTGCCGAGCTCCTCCTCGCTGGTGCCCGCGGACGAGATCTCGAGCCCGGCCGAGCGCCCCGCTTCCGCGGCCAGCTGCTTCATGATGAACTCCGCCATGGGGCTGCGGCAGATGTTGCCGTGGCAGACGAAAAGGATCTTAAACATGATTTTATTTATTCTTCTTTGCCCTGAAATGCCCTGTTTTACAAGGGATTCCAGGGATTTTGTGATGAGATCAAAAATGCGTGAACATGGCAAAATAGAGCAGAATCAAGCAAGTTTTTACTACCCGTTAGCAATGTAAGTACCTCCATACAAATGCTCAAACGAATACGAGTATATAACAATCACTGCTTTTTGACGTAGGAAATGTAAAACTCCTGTCCCTTGTCCGCCTTCGCGGCTACATTCGCTTTTTCTGCGCCGATTTTGACATCGAGATCAAACGAGGCCTTCTTGGTGATTTCCATCTTGCCGGCACCATGCAAAACCGCCGATTTAACATCAGGAAACTGATTTATCCAGACATAATCCGTTTTCTCGGGTGCAATAGCATGAGTGTCGAAAACAGAATATAGATAATTCTTATCCAATTCACACTTCAATGATGCTCCCGGATTGATTTCCTGTACCGGAATTTTCACTTTTGCGCTTCCCTTACCGGAAGCAACTATTCCTATGACCAGACTTGATAAATCCAAATGATCTGAGATGTAATCGGCAATGTCCGCCACCATTTCCCGAAGAATGAAATCTTTATACAACCCGGCCTCAAGCAAAACATTGTTAAAGCAGGGATGCTTCACATAAATGGTTTTCTTCTTCCACTCACCCGAAATCCCGTTCTTAAACTCCTTCAGTTCATCAATCGAGGTAATTCTTCGAATAGACGGATCCTTCAGTTCTTTCGCGGCACGCACGGCTCCAACGGCAACACCGGCAACCACCTCCGCGATCAGCCCGCCAAACGGAAAACTATTTTTTCCTAAGCCGGGCACAGCCCCAGCAGCAACTGCAGCAGCCGAAGCCGTAGTAGGCCAAAACACTTCCTTGGGATTCAGGGCCTTGAGGTCAACATCATCGCAAATCATATATTTTTCCATCGCCAGTTCCTCCAAAAGACATGTATTGTTCTTCTGTTCTGAAATGAACTAATCAGTGACTGAATTGCTAAACTCTTTTCCAAGCATCTTTGCTAATCACGCGAGCGTTTCCGGCCCCATCACATGCCGATACATATTCTCCACGCTCTCATTCATGTTCACCGGCGTGATCTCGATTTGCGGATGACTGTTCGCGAACACCACGAACATCTGGTGGGCGAAGCCCTGGCCGATCCAGTCGATGCCGTCGAAATCGACGATGACGCCCTGGAACTGCTCCAGGCGGTTGCACACGCGCTTCGCCTGCGAGCGAGAAACCGGCGACGAATCGAAGAGCTGCTTCATCGGGATCCGTGTCTTTGTGAAGCCGCCGTCGACGCTGGCATAGGCGTCGAACACCTCGTGAGCGGCCTTGCGGGTATGATTGGAAAGCTCCATGATGACGGTGGTTCCCTTTTCATTGGCCGAAGCCAGATCGTCGATGCGGCTGTCGCCGAACTTGCTGCTGGTGAAGATTTTTCCGCTTGAAACGATGTAGAAGCTATCCATCAGCTTCGAGCTGAAGAAAATGCCCTCGCCGGAATGGTTGACGGAATCGGTGGTCAGCTTCCCCTTGAACAGCTCACAGATCGCTTCGTCGAGCGTTTCGAAATGGAAGTAATCCCGGATTTTCTCGAAGATGCCGACACCGTCGTCGCTGATCGTCACCCGGGTCGCCGTATAATCCTGCGAGACCGTGACCCGCACGTTCTCCGCCATGGAATGGTCCATGGCGTTGTTGATCATTTCGCTGAACGCGTAGCTCCAGATGTTCTGCACATTGCTCTCGAATCCGGCCAGATGCTCCCTGAGGCAGCGCTCATAGACCCGGATGTCGTCTTCCAGATCCCCGGCGCTCCGGCTCAGTTCGTAGATGAATTCGCGGCTGACGAGCTCGTATTCGCCTCTTTTGACGCGGCGGATGATTCCCTCCTCCGCGAGCTCGTTCAGATAGGTATGCACCGTGGAAGGATCGACCTCCAGGGCTTCTGCCACTGCCTGTGAAACGGACGGCGCTTTTTGCGCGATTTTCTCGAGAATGTATGCGCGGATCGCTTGCTTTCGCTCTTCGCTGAATTTCACGGTCTTCCACCTCCTTTTCCCGTTATTTTAGGACATAATCGTCGATACGTCAATCATTAGTTGTTTATTTTGCAAAATTAGTTGTTATAAAACGCGAGATAATTGGAATAACGGATTTTATTCCAATTATCTCCCCTTCCCGCGCCGACGCCCCTCTTCCATTTGACACTCCCACCCGCGGATGCTAAAATATCATGAAGACGGGCGGGGCCCGAGTTCCGTCCCCGGAGGTATTTCACATGAAGATCAAAGTCAGGCAGGAGATGCTCCTCGATTTCGTGATCGGCCTCGCGCTGCTCCTCGGCGGGCTCGCGTGGCTGCTGTCGAACGTGTACGTCATGACGCCCCATCACACCGGGCAGCTGCCCATCGGCGGCGTGTATCTGCGGAGCGGAATGCTGATCCTGCCGCTGATCGCGGGGCTCCTGTGCTGGTTCCGCTGGCCGAAGCGCGTGTGGCCGAAGATCGTCTGCGGCGCCGGCATCGTGCTGATCGCGGTGCTCATGATCACCTCCGTGACCATCCGGCTGAAAAGTGTCCCGCTGATCAAATGGATCGTGATCCTGCTGATGATCGGCGGCGGCGCGGTCCTCACGCTGCGGGCTCTCACCCTCAAGAAGCGCTGAAACCGGCCAAAGCTCCGAAGTCTCCGCAAAAATAAGCAACATCGAAAGAAGGAACGAAGCATGTTTGTCAATACGCCGCCCATGGGCTGGAATTCCTGGAACACCTTTCACGAGAACATCAGCGACGAGCTGATCCGGCAGACCGCCGACAAGATGGTCGAGACCGGCCTGCGCGACGCGGGCTACGAGTACCTGGTCATCGACGACTGCTGGTCCATGCGGACCCGCGGCGCGAACGGGGAGCTGCGGCCCGACCCCGAGAAGTTCCCGAACGGCATCAAGCCCCTGGCGGACTATGTCCACAGCAAGGGCCTGAAGTTCGGCATGTACTCCTGCGCCGGCTCCACCACCTGCGCGCACTACCCCGGCAGCTTCGACCACGAGGTCCAGGACGCGGCCACCTTCGCCTCCTGGGGCGTCGACTTTCTGAAATACGACTACTGCTTCCACAGCCCCGCCGTCGACGGCAAGATCCTCTACCGCCGCATGGGCGCCGCCCTCGAGACCTGCGGCCGCGACATCCTGTTCAGCGCCTGCACCTGGGGCGCGGACGACACCTGGGACTGGATCAAGGAGACCTCCGCCTCCATGTGGCGCTCCACCAACGACATCCACGATGATTGGGAGGAGCTCAAGTGCATCATCCGCCAGCAGTACCCCCTGTTCCGCTTCCACGGCAAGGGCTGCTTCAATGACATGGACATGCTGGTCGTCGGCATGCGCGGTGCCGGCGGCGACTGGATGGGCCACGGCATGAACGACCTCCAGTACCGCACGCACTTCTCCGTCTGGGCGCTCTTCGGCTCCCCGCTGATCATCGGCTGCGACATCCGCGACATGACCGACGCCACCCGCGAGATCCTGCTGAACAAGGACCTGATCGCGATCAACCAGGACCCCGCCTGCCGCCAGGTCATCCACCTGACCCGCGAGTTCCGCCTGGAGTGCGACGTCTTCGCGCGCCAGCTGGCGAACGGCGAGTTCGCGATCGGCATGTTCAACCTGACCGACGGCGACAACTACGCCGTCCTGAACCTGGACCAGCTGGGCTTCGGCCCCTCCTCCGGCAAGACGCTGCGGATGCGCGAGCTCTGGACCGGCGAGGAGCTGACCGTGGAGAACTCGATCCTCCGCCGCCCGATCCCGCTGCACGGCTGCGAGGTCTGGCGCTGCCAGATCGTGGACCAGAAGTTCGGGGAGTGAGGCGCCCGCGAGCCGCAAAATGAGCCGCACTCCCGCGCCGCGAGGGCCGCTGGCCGAGATGGCGCCGCAAGTTTTTCTGAATATGAATGAAGACCCGCCTGAGGGCGGGTCTTTTTTTGTGGTGCGCGGCAAGAGGGGCAGGCGGCATAGCGGTTTCCGGCCGATATGCCACGCAAATCTGCATTTTTGAAAATAGCGTGGTAGGTCGCGCAGCGGATTTCGGCCGACATACCACGCAAATCCGCTTTTTTGAAAATAGCGTGGTAGGTCATGCAGCATTTTTCGGCCGACATGCCACGCAAATCCGCCTTTTTAAAAAATGCGTGGTATGTGATACAACCGCATTCGCCCAAACATACCACGCAAATCGGATTTTTTGAAAAAACCGTGGCAGGCGACCGAGCGCACGCCTCCCGGCATACCACGCAATTTCATATTTTTTAAATTTGCGTGGTAAATCGCCGAATATCGCCCGCGCAGCATACCACGCAAAACGGCATTTCTGAAAAAAACGTGGCAGTTCCGGCAAACTCGCCCCGGCGCAGCCGCCCCTCCGCCGCAAACCCGCCGCCGAAACGGCCGCGGCGCACAAAAAACAGACACCCGCATTTTTGCGAGTGTCTGTCGGCGGTTCACAAGTGCAGCCGGCCCGCGCGAGGCCGGTTTCCTCCTTTTCGCTTGACAGAATTCCTTCAGATCTTCTCCGCGTCGTCGAGGCAGACATAGCCCCGCTCGCGGAGGATCGCGTCGGCGCGCGGCGCGTCGTCCACGCGCAGGATCACGCAGGCGCTTCCCGCGGTGGAGGTCACGAAGGCGTAGAGGTACTCGATGTTCACGCGGGTCTCGGCGAGGACGCGGATGATCTCGGTGAGGCCGCCGGGGCGGTCGGGGATCATCACGCAGACCACGTCGTTCCGGGTCACCAGCAGGTTCGCCGCGGTGAGGGCCGCGAAGGCCTTGTCGGTGTCGCTCGCGATGAAGCGGACCAGGCCGAAGTCCTGGGTGTCGGCGACACACATCGCGCGCATGTCGATGCCGCTCCGGTGCAGGGTCTCGGTGACCGCGAGCAGGGAGCCGGGTTTATTTTCCACGAAAACGGAAAGCTGTTTCAAAGCCATGTAGAATCCTCCTTTCACACTTTGCCGCGGCGCAAAGGCGGCGGCGATCCGTAGCGCGGCAGCCGCGGTCATAGGATGGGCAGCGTCTGCCGCCACGCCGCGCCGCTCCACCCCCTTCAGTCCACCAGCTTCCGCCGGTCGACCACGTGGCAGGCCTTGTTCTCGCTGCGCTCGATCGAGCCGGGCGCCAGCAGGTGGACGGTGGGCTTGATGCCCAGCATCTGGGTGATCGCGGCGGCCAGGGACTTCTCCAGGCCGGCCAGCTCGCGGACGGTATCGGTAAATTTCTCGGGCGTCAGCTCGACGAAGACGTCCAGGGTGTCGGAATTGGCGACCCGGTCGACCTCGATGCGGTAGTAGGGCGGGTAGCCCTCCTGCAGGAGCACCGTTTCGATCTGGGACGGGAAGACGTTCACGCCGCGGATGATCATCATGTCATCGCTGCGGCCCATCGGCTTGGACATGCGGATGTGGGTGCGGCCGCAGGAGCAGGGCTCCTCGGTCAGGACGCAGATGTCGCGGGTACGGTAGCGGAGCAACGGGAAGGCCTCCTTGGTAAGGCAGGTGAAGACCAGCTCGCCCTGGCTGCCCGGCGGGAGCGGCTCGCCGGTCTCAGGGTCGATGATCTCGGCGATGAAGAAATCCTCGTTGATGTGCAGGCCGTGCTGAGCGGAGCACTCGAAGGCGACGCCGGGGCCGCTGATCTCGGTCAGGCCGTAGATGTCGTAGGCCTTGATGCCCAGAGAGCTCTCGATGTCGCGGCGCATCTCCTCGGTCCAGGGCTCGGCGCCGAAGATGCCGGCGTGGAGCTTGTTGTCATCGGGGCCCAGGCCGCGGGCCTTCATCGACTCGGCGATGTAGGCGGCGTAGGAGGGCGTGCAGCAGAGGAAGGTGGAGCCCAGGTCCTGCATGAACTGGATCTGGCGCTCGGTGTTGCCGGAGGACATGGGCAGGGTCAGCGCGCCCACCTTCTGGGAGCCGCCGTGGAGGCCGGCGCCGCCGGTGAAGAGGCCGTAGCCGTAGCAGATCTGCAGGATGTCCTCGCGCGAGCCGCCGGCGGCGGTGATGGCGCGGGCACAGCACTCGTCCCAGAGATCCAGGTCGTGCTGGGTGTAGAACGCGATCACGCGGCGGCCGGTGGTGCCGCTGGTGGACTGGATGCGGACGCAGTCGGACAGGGGGACCGCCAGCATGCCGTAGGGATAGGTGTCGCGGAGGTCCGCCTTGGACAGGAAGGGCAGGAGGTGCAGGTCCTCGATGCCGCGGATGTCCTCGGGCCGGACGCCCGCCCCCTCCATCTTGGCGCGGTAGTAGGGGACGTGCTCCCAGACGTGGCGCACCTGCCGCACCAGCCGCTCGGACTGGAGGGCGCGGAGCTCCGCGCGGGGCATCGTCTCGATCTTCTCGTTGAAATAGCGTGTCATGCAAAAACTCCTTCAGGAAAGGAATCCGATCTCGGCCAGGAAGTCGCGGATGGCGGAGCGGACGGTCTCGGGCTCCTGCATCGCGCTGCAGGCGTGGCCCGCGCCCGGAATGAGGACGAGCTTCTTCGGAGAGGCACAGGCCTCGAAGCCCTCGCGGCTCATCTCCGTGGGAACGAAATCGTCGTCCGTGCCGTGGATGAAGAGGACGGGCTGCTTCGCGTTCCGCAGGAGCTCCCGCGTGTCGCAGTCCTTCATGCTGAAGCGGCCGATCAGGCGGCAGAGCCACTCCTCGGGAACGAGGAGCCAGAGGGGCAGGAACGGGAAATTCTGCCGCATCACGTGCTTGATGATCTCGTAGGGCGAGGTGAAGCCGCAGTCGGCGACGATGCCCAGGAGGTTCTCCGGCAGCTCGAAGCGCGTCGCGTAGAGGACGGTGGACGCGCCCATCGAGACGCCGCCGAGGAAGAGCTTCTGGCCGGGATAGCGCTCGTTCACGAGCTTGACCCAGTCGAAGAGGTCGCGGCTCTCATGGACGCCGAAGGTGATGATCCGGCCGTCGCTCGAGTTCATCGCGCGCTCGTCGGCGTAGAAGATATTGCAGCCGAGCTCATGGTAGAAGCGCATGAGCGGCGCGAAGTCGGTGTGGGGATAGCCGTGATAGCCGTGGAAGAGGAGCGCGCAGCGGGTCGCGCCCTCGCAGGGGATGTAGCAGCCCCGGAGCGTCAGGCCGTCGAAGCTTTTCATTTCCAGCGCTTCCTTCTCCTGCGCGCGGATCCAGTCGGCGCCCTCCTGCAGCTGATCGCGGTAGGGGTACCAGCCGTTCATCGCGGACCAGCCGGCGCCCGCGGTCGGGTCGGGCGTATCGCGGCGGACGAACGCGTAGATGAAGAGCCCCGCCAGGATCGCCAGGATCAGGAAAAGAAGAATGCCGAGGACCGTAAAGATCCAGCCGAGTGCGCCCATGTGTACTCCTTTCTCAGAGGAAGCTTTCCTTCGTATAGTCGGTGGTGATGCCGTGCGATTTCAGGACGACGGAGCCTGCGGTGATTTCGCCGAAATCGGTCAGATACTTGTAGAACGTGTATTTGTAGACGTTTTCGTCGTGCTCCGTGTAGACGATGTAGTAGATGTAGACATAGCGCTCGCCGGAGAGCCCGGTGACGGGGCCGACGGTCTCGGTGGTGCGGTAGCTGATCTCCTCCGGGAAATCCGCCTGGATGACCTTGACCATCTCGTCGCTCTCGTAGGCGGTGAAGCCCGCGTAGATCTCCGGTTCCTTTTCCCGCTCCTCGCGGGAGAACAGGAAACCGATCAGGAAGCAGACGGCGAAGAGCGCGGCGCCTGCGGGCAGCAGGATCTGCCAGCTCTTCGGCTTCTTCTTCGGCGCGTCCGGCGCGTAGGTCCAGCGGTCTTTTCCCTTCCGGATCATGGGCTCCTCCTCGAAAAAAGTATTTTGCGTATTATAGCACGCTTTTCGGCGCGGCGGGAGATAAATTATGAAAAACCTTTGGCGGCGGAACCCATTCTGTTATAAAATGAAGAAAACAAAGGCGCCGCGGCGGACGGTCCGCGGCCCGCGGAAGGAGTTTCCATGACGGTCAAATATTCCACCTTTGCATCGGGTCTGCACGAACGGGGCGGCTTCCTCGCGGGGAACGAGGCGTTCCTGCGCGGGCTGGAGGAGGTCCTCGGCGAGCCGCTGATTCAGGCGCCGCTTAGCGACTACGCCTGCGAGCTGAAGCTGATCTTCATTGAAAGCGGCGGCAGTGAGGGACTGTTTTTGCGCGCGCTGCCGTCTCTCCGGCCGCCCTATTACTTGCTGACGAGCGGCGATCACAACTCGCTGGCGGCGACGCTGGAGATCGGCGCGTACCTGGCCGAGCGGCGGCTCCCCTTCGAGATCCTGCACGGGGACCGGGAGTATATCTGCGGGCGGATCCGCGCACTGGCCCGAAAGAACGCCGACCCGGCCGAAGAGGCGGCGCGCCCGACCCGTCTCGGCGTGATCGGCCGGCCCTCCGACTGGCTGATCGCCTCCGTCCCGGACTACGGCGAGACGCTCCGGAAGCTCGGCTGCGAGCTGATCGACGTGCCGATGGAGGACTTCCTGGCGCTCTGCGAAAAGGCGCCGAAGGAGCCGCCCGCGGAGTTCGCGGACGCGGCGCTTCCGCCCGAGGCCCTGCCCGGCGCCGGCAGCATCTGCGCGGCGCTCGAGACCCTCGTCCGCGAAAAGCGCCTCGACGGCCTCACCCTCCGCTGCTTCGACCTCCTGGACAGCGTCCGCTCCACCGGCTGCTACGCGCTGGCGAAGCTGAACGCCCGCGGCATCCCGGCGGCCTGCGAGGGCGACATCGCGTCGCTCCTTTCGATG
>JAZUHB010000041.1:0-9588 GCA_045641505.1 Bianqueaceae bacterium
AAGGCCCCCAAAACACCCCCGCGCGGCTCACGGCAAAACGTGAGCAAGCGCGCTTTTTTATCGCCGAACCGAGCCCCCGGAAATCCCGGCTCCGCTTCCCAAATCCGTCCCGCCCGCACCGCCTCCCTCGCCCCGAATCCGTCCCGCCCGCACCGCCTCCCTCGCCCCAAATCCGTCCCTTTTTCACCCTTTTCCGGCCCGAAAAATGTCCCTTCGTCACGGCCCCTCGAAAAAAGTTTTCCCGATCTTCTGAAACCCTCTATACAAGCGGGTTTCGGGCACTTCCGAAAACACCCCGTTTCCTTGCCTTTTTCCGGCTTTCGTGGTATACTGTCCTTAATGGTATTTTCTGCCCTCTACGCGCGAAATTCAGCCCGTTAAAGGGCCGCGAAATTCAAATGTAGACTTTCCAACCGTCCGAACGACGAACTTCCCGCCACGCGGAACACCCGGCCGGCACCCGGCGAAGAACCGCAGCGGCCGTCCCGCGGCCGCCCGGAAAACCGCCCCGGTTTCCCCCCGGTCCCGTCCCGTTCCCGCCCCCAAACGGCAGAAAATACAATAGAAAACAGGAGAACATCATGGCACAAAAGAAAACGACTGTGACCCCCGATCCCGGCCTCGACGCGGCTGATCAGGAGGTCCGCGATCTGCTCCTCTCCCAGATGCCCGCGGAGGAAAAGCCCGCCCGCGACTACCATTCCGAAAGCACCGAAGGCGCCGCGGATCTGGAGGTGAAGGGCAGCTATACCGCCGATAACATCCAGGTGCTCGAGGGCCTCGAGGCCGTGCGCCGCCGTCCCGGCATGTACATCGGCTCCACCTCCTCCCGCGGTCTGCATCACCTCGTCTACGAGATCGTGGACAACGGTGTCGACGAAGCCCTGGCCGGCTACTGCAACAAGATCACCGTCACCCTCAATCCCGACAGCTCCGTGACCGTCACCGACAACGGCCGCGGCATCCCCGTCGATATCCAGAAGCAGACCGGACTTTCCGCGGTCGAGGTCGTCTACACGGTCCTCCACGCCGGCGGCAAGTTCGGCGGCGGAGGATACAAGGTCTCCGGCGGTCTGCACGGCGTCGGCGCGTCCGTCGTCAACGCCCTCTCCAAGTGGGTGGTCGTCCAGGTCTCCCGCGACGGCAAGATCCACGAGATCCGCTTCGAGCGCGGCCGCACCGTCGAGCCCCTGCACGTGGTCGGCGAGACCAACAAGACCGGCACCTCCGTCACCTTCATGGCGGACGACACGATCTTCGACGATCTCGACTACGACTACGAGATCCTGAAGACCCGCTTCCGCGAGATGGCCTTCCTCACCAAGGGCCTGTCCATCAGCTTCCAGGACCTCCGCGAGGGCCGCGAGCAGAAGGACAAGTTCCACTATGAGGGCGGCATCCGCGAGTTCGTCGCGTTCTGCAACCAGAACAAGGATACCCTCTACGACAAGATCATGTACGCCGAGGGCATGAAGGACGGCATCTACGTCGAGGTCGCCCTGCAGCACAACGATTCCTACAGCGACAACACCTACGCGTTCGTCAACAACATCAACACGCCCGAGGGCGGCACCCACCTCGTGGGCTTCCGCACCGCCTACACCCAGGTGCTGAACGACTACGCCCGCAAGAACAACATGCTGAAGGAGAACGAGAAGAACCTCTCCGGCGATGACTTCCGCGAGGGCCTCACCGCCATCGTCAGCGTGAAGCTGGGCGATCCTCAGTTCGAGGGCCAGACCAAGCAGAAGCTCGGCAACGCCGAGGCCCGCACCGCCGTCATCGCGGTCGTGAACGACGGCCTCACCTTCTTCCTGGAGCAGAATCCCAAGATCGCGAAGGCGATCCTCGACAAGGCCATCCTTGCGAGCCGCGCCCGCGACGCCGCCCGCAAGGCCCGCGACATCACCCGCCGCAAGAGCGCGCTCGATTCCACCAGCCTGCCCGGCAAGCTGGCCGACTGCTCCGACAAGGATCCGAAGAACTGCGAGATCTACATCGTCGAGGGCGACTCCGCCGGCGGAAGCGCCAAGAACGCCCGCGACCGCCGCACCCAGGCCATCCTGCCCCTCCGCGGCAAGATCCTGAACGTCGAGAAGGCCCGTCCCGACCGCATCCTGGACAACGCCGAGATCAAGGCCATGATCACAGCCTTCGGCACCAGCTACCACGACGATTTCGACATCTCCCGGCTCCGCTACGACAAGATCGTTCTCATGACCGATGCCGATGTCGACGGCGCCCATATCCGCACGCTGCTGCTCACCTTCCTCTTCCGCTACATGCCGAAGCTGATCGAGGAGGGCCACGTCTACATCGCGCAGCCGCCGCTCTTCCGCGCCCAGAAGGGTCTGAAGGACGAGCCTCACTACGCCTACAGCGAAAAGGAGCTCGCCGACATCATGGACGAGCTCGGCCACGGCGAGGACATCACCGTCCAGCGCTACAAGGGTCTCGGCGAGATGGACGCGGATCAGCTGTGGGAGACCACCATGGATCCCGCTCACCGCATCCTGCTGCAGGTCCAGTGGGACGATGCCGCCGCCGCTGACGCCATCTTCACGATGCTGATGGGCGACAAGGTCGAGCCCCGCAAGCAGTTCATCGAGCAGAACGCCAAATACGCCACGAACGTGGATATCTTCTAAAGGAAGGAGGGAAAAATCATGGATCAGGAACACATCTTCCAGCACGACAAGATCGAAGTCGTCAACCTGGAACGCGAAATGCGTCAGTACTACATCGATTACGCGATGAGCGTCATCGTCAGCCGCGCGCTTCCGGACGTGCGCGACGGCCTCAAGCCCGTCCAGCGTCGCATCCTCTACGCGATGAGCGAGCTTTCCCTCTCTCCCGACAAGCCGCACCGTAAATCGGCGCGTATCGTCGGCGATACGATGGGTAAATACCATCCCCACGGCGACAGCTCCATCTATGAGGCCATGGTCCGCATGGCCCAGGATTTCTCCACCCGCTACCTGCTGGTCGACGGCCACGGCAACTTCGGCTCGGTCGACGGCGGCGGCGCGGCCGCCATGCGATACACCGAGGCCCGCCTCTCCAAGATGAGCATGGAGATGCTGGCGGACATCAACAAGAGCACCGTCGACTTCGTCCCGAACTTCGATGAAACGCTGAAGGAGCCCACGGTGCTCCCCTGCCGCTTCCCGAACCTGCTGGTCAACGGCACCGGCGGCATCGCCGTCGGCATGGCCACCAACATCCCGCCCCACAACCTGGGCGAGGTCATCGACGCGGTCGTCAAGATCATCGACAACCAGGTGCTGGAGGGCCGCGAGACCTCGATCGACGAGATCCTCGGCATCATCAAGGGACCTGACTTCCCCACCGGCGCCACGATCTACGGCACCCACGACATCGACACCGCCTACCGCACCGGCCGCGGCCGCTGCGTGATCCGCGCCAACATGGAGATCGAGGACGTCGGCACCAAGCAGCGCATCGTCGTCTCCGAGATCCCCTATCAGGTCAACAAGTCCCGCCTCGTGGAGAAGATCGCGGAGCTCGTCAAGGAAAAGAAGATCGAGGGCATCTCCGATCTGCGCGACGAGTCCGACCGCCACGGCTACCGCATCGTCATCGACCTGAAGCGCGACGCGCACGCCCAGCTGATCCTCAATCAGCTCTACAAGAACACCGATCTGCAGTGCACCTTCGGCATCAACATGCTGGCCATCGTGAACGGCGAGCCCAAGGTGCTGAACCTGCTGCAGATGCTCACCTACTATCTCGACCACCAGAAGGACGTCGTCCGGCGCCGCACCCAGTTCGATCTGGAGAAGGCCCAGGCCCGCGCCCACATCCTGGAAGGTCTGCTGAAGGCCCTCGACTTCATCGACGAGATCATCGCGATCATCCGCGGCTCCTCGACCGTCGCCGAGGCCAAGGAGAACCTGATGGCCCGCTTCGGCTTCACCGACGTGCAGGCCCAGGCCATCGTCGACATGCGTCTCCGCGCCCTGACCGGTTTGGAGCGCAGCCGTCTGCAGGCCGAGTACGACGACCTCGAGGCGAAGATCACCGAATACCTGGCGATCCTCGGCAACGAGAACGTGCTGGCCGGCGTCATCAAGGAAGAGCTCCTCATCATCAAGCAGAAGTACGGCGATCCCCGCCGCACCCACATCACCTACGAGGAGAGCGAGATCAATCTCGAGGACCTCATCAAGAACGAGCGCTGCGTGATCACCATGACCGCGCTCGGCTACATGAAGCGCACCTCGCTCGACATGTACCGCGCGCAGAACCGCGGCGGCAAGGGCATCAAGGCCCTGGAGATCCGCGACGGCGATTACGTGAAGGACATGTTCGTCTGCTCCTCCCACGATTATCTGCTCCTCTTCTCCAACCGGGGCCGCGTCTACCGCATCAAGGCGTACGACATCCCCGAGGCCGGACGGACGGCCCGCGGCGTCGCTGCCGTGAACTTCCTGTCCATCTCCGGCGAGGAGAAGATCACCGCGATCGTCCACATGAAGGAGAAGCGCGAGAAGGGCTTCCTGACCATGGTCACCCGCGAGGGCGTCATCAAGAAGACCGACATCAGCGAGTTCACCAACATCCGCACCAACGGTCTGCTGGCCATCTCCCTGCAGGAGGGCGATTCCCTCATCGAGGTCAAGAAGACGAGCGGCAAGGACCAGCTGATCCTCGGCACCGAGCAGGGCCAGCTGATCCGCTTCAAGGAAACCGACGTGCGCGCCACCGGACGCTCCTCCATGGGCGTCAAGGGCATGGAGCTCGCCGCCGGCGACGTGGTCATCCAGGCGGCGCTCGCCTCCGAAGGCACCGACGTGCTGGCCGTCACCGAGAACGGCATGGGCAAGCGCACCGCGCTCGAGGAGTTCAAGATCCAGAAGCGCGGCGGCAAGGGCGTCCTCTACTACAACATCAAGGAAAAGACCGGCAAGGTCGTCGGCTTCCGCATCGTGAAGCCCGAGCAGGAAGTGATGCTGCTCACCTCCGCGAGCATCGCGATCCGCCTGGTCTGCTCCGGCATCAGCCAGATCGGCCGCGTCACCTCCGGCGTCAAGCTGATCGATCTCGAGGAAGGCGCCAAGGTCGTCACGATGGCCTTCGTGCCCGATGAGAAGCAGATCGAGGTGACCGCCGAGGAAGCGATCGAGGCCATGGACTTCGAGCAGGAGAGCCTGGACGGGCTCGACGGCGCGGACGGCTGCGAGGATCCCGAGGGTAACGAATGAAACTGATCATTATCCGTCACGGCGATCCTGATTACGAACACGACAGTCTGACGGAAAAAGGAAGGCGCGAGGCCATGCTTTTGGCCAAGCGCCTTTCTACTGTCCGGCTGGACAACATTTACTGCTCGCCTCTGGGCCGCGCGAAGGTCACGGCGAGCTACACCCTGGCCGCGAAGGGCGCGACCGCCGAAACCTGCGATTGGCTCCGGGAGTTTGCGGTGGTTCCCCGCGGCGGGGACCCGGACGACCGCGCACTCTGGCACTGTCTCTGGGACCAACTTCCGCAGGACTGGACGAAGGAGCCCCGCTTTTATCAGCCGGAGCACTGGACCGAGGCCCCGGGGCTCTGCGAGTATAACACGGCCGAGGAATACGTCCGCGTCTGCCGCGGGCTCGACGGGCTCCTGGCCGAGCAGGGCTACGAACGGGAGAGCGGCTATTACCGGGCGGTCCGCCCGAATCACGGCACCGTCGCGCTCTTCTGCCACTTCGGCGTGGAGTGCGTGATGCTGGCGCATCTGCTGGGGATGACCCCGATGCAGCTCTGGCACGGGACCTGCGCCCTGCCCACGGCGGTGACCGAGCTCGTCACCGAGGAGCGCACGGAGGGCATCGCCTCCTGGCGGATGCTTAGCTTCGGCGACGTCTCGCATCTTACGGCCGGCGGCGAGGAGCCCTCCTTCTCCGCCCGCTTCTGCGAATGCTTCACCGACGAAACGAGGCACTGAACACATGGAATACACGATCATCCGCCTGGCCGAGACCGACTCCACCAACAAGCAGCTGAAGGAGCTCTGGCTCGCGGGCCGGGCCGGCGAGGGCACGGCGGTCCTTGCGGAGCGTCAGACCGCGGGCCGGGGCCGCCTTGGCCGCGATTTCTTCTCGCCGGAGGGCGGGCTGTACTTCTCGCTCCTCCTCCGCCCGAGGGATCTCGCCGCGGACGCGGGCCTCATCACCGTCTCCGCCGCCGTGGCGCTGGCGCGCGCCTGCGACCGCTTCCTGCCGGAGGACGCGGCGCCCACGAAGATCAAGTGGGTGAACGACCTGTACCGCGACGGGCGGAAGATCGCGGGCATCCTCGCCGAGGCGGTGAGCCGCGGCAGCGAGAGCCGCGTGATCCTGGGCGTCGGCGTGAACCTCACCCTGCCGGAGGGCGGCTTCCCCGCGGAGCTCCGCGAAAAGGCAGGAGCCCTTTTTACGGCCCTTGCGCCGGAGGAACGGGAGAATCTCCGTCTTTCGCTGTTCGAGGCCTTCCTGGGCGAATTTGAGGCCCTCTGCGGGGCACCGGACTGCCTTCCCGAGTACCGCGCGCGCATGTTCCTCACCGGCCGCCTCGTTCGCTACGAAAAGGACGGCCGCACGCATGAGGCGACGGTCACCGGCGTCGGCGAACGGGGCGAGCTCCTGCTCCGCGAAGACGGCCGCGAGATCACCCTCTCCTGCGGAGAGGTGAGCGTCAGGGTATAGATAATTCATAATAAATGTAAGCCGGGCCTTTGACGAGGCCCGGCTTTTTTATGGGGCGAGGCGCGCGGGCGGTTTTCGCGGCCGCGCGGCGTGAATATTTTCTTCATAACTGGCCAATCATGGAACTTTGGCCAGTTAGACGCTTTCAAAAAACGTACGCTCCAAAAAAGCGGCGAGCTAAACATGTAGTTTAACTCGCCGCTATCAGTGGAAACAGCTCAAAAATATACAGGTTTTGTCCAAATTTGCACTTTTATGCACTTTTCAGAGCCTTTCCTTGAAGGTTTTTCAAACAAGAGCTGCGCGCCGGCCTTTTCCGGCTCTCAAAAGCGAAAAATGGCGAGCTAAATGACCTCAAAATACCGCCGCTTTTGGGGACCGTACATTTTGAAAACGGATTTAGCTGGCCAATTGCCGCAAAATGGCGAGTTAAAAATGCATAAAACACGCCCGCAAGCAAAAATCCGGTCCCTATTCCACGCAATCGCGCACTCACCAGCCCGGCCGGGACAGCCTGAAAAAACGGGCATTTCTTTGTCCTGCAGCCCTTCGGCATTGCTTCAGCTTCCCCGCCTCAGTATGACAGCGGAGAAGGCTCTTCGACGATCTTTCCTTCCTCCAGATAGATGACGCGGTCGACGCCGCACTCGTCCGGAATCCGGCCGTGAGAGGCCAGCACGACGATCTTTCCGGCCTCCTTGGCCCGAGAGATTTCGCTCGCCAGAACTGCCAGATTTTCCCGGTCCAACGCGTTGAAGGGCTCGTCCAGAAGCAGGACGTCGGGGTCCTCCATGAAGGCCTGGCAGATGGCCAGACGCTGCCGCATGCCCAGCGAGAAGCGCTTGACGGGCTTATCCTTCACGTCGTACAAACTATAAAGCTTCAGGTAACGGAGGATTTCCTCGTCGCCGATCTTCCGGTTGATCGCCGCCAGATAGCGCAGATTGTAAAGGGCAGACTCGTTTTCCAGAAAAGCCGGCGTCTCGATGATGACACCGTAGCTGTAGGGAGCCGACACGGCGACCTCGCCTTCCGTCGGGCGGATCAGCCCGCAGAGAAGGCGGAGCAGCATGGTCTTGCCGGATCCGTTCGTGCCGGTCAGTGCGACACATTCGCCTTCCGAGAAGGCACAGGAAATCCCGTCCAGCACCTTACGCTGTTTCAGAATTTTCGTAACTTGCTTCACTTCGATCATGACGCGTATTCCTTTGCATTACAGAGATTTCGAGGTTTTGAGGAGGCAGTCGCAGCGCGTGACACAACGGTAGGCCAACGCCCCGCCCCCAAGGGTCAGCAAAAACTTCAGAACAAGCAACAGTCCCTTTCTCCGCATCCACAGAACCGATCCGGGGACGAACAGTCCGCAGATCAGGAAAAAATGACTTCCCAGCTTGATCAGCAGATAGGCAACAACGGATAAGAAGAACACCTTTTTCTCTTCTCCCAAAAGCAAAAACAGAGAAAACAGCAGCTCGAGCCACAGCACACAGGTCAGGAACGAGGAGAGAGCAAAAAAGCCCAGGAGCAGGAAATCGTCCGCCCCCGTCTGCGAGATGCGGCCGGCCAGAAAGCCTCCGAGCAAGGAGGCCGCGATTACGAGCGCTCCCCCCCACAGGGCCCGTGCGTGAATCCTCAGACTGCCCGCACGGCCCGTCCGCGTCATCAGAAACGGCAGCTGCTTGACCCTTTGGGATATTCCCGCCAGAAGAACGGAGATTACGGAAAAGTCGAGCACGAAAGAGAAGAAAAAGCGGGATGCGCTAAGCTCTCCTTCCGGCTTATCCGAAAGAAACAGCAGCTTCCCGATGCCCTCCAGCGGCTCCTTCCCGGCGAATCCAAGCTGCATGCCCGCGATTACCCAAAAGAAAAACACAAGCAAAAGGAATAAACCTATTCTTTCGATCCTACGCATTCCAGTCTCCCTGATTCGAAATACAGACAGAGGGTGCCGCCCACGATGCAGAGAACAATGTACGCGCTGTAAACGACATTCTGCAGTTCCGCCGAGGATACGCCGGTAAGGATATAGAAAGATATGCCGATTACCGTAGCTATGAGCAGAAAATTCGCGGCAGTGACGACAGCAGCGGAAACCACACGCTTCCCCGTCCGGCAGTAAAGAGAGGCGGCAAACAGATACATTGCGTAGTAGTACAAAAACGCCCGCAGGAGAAGCACGAAATCGTCTAGCCAGAGGCCTTCCGCGGACATCCCGCAGAGAAATCCGCAAAACACATACAGAAAGAACACCACGCATGAAACAAGGAGGGCAAACAAAAGGCCTTCCTTGATCTCGAAAGAAAACAAATCCTTCACGCGCACAAGGCGAATCGGCTCCGCGTAAGGAAAAGTAAACAGCAGATAGGCCACGCCAACGCCGATGCTGTGCCAGAACAGATATTTCTGCGGAACGTCGAAGTATGTATCCAGAAAGTCTTCAAGAGTGCGGCATACAGCGGCGCCCTCAACCGGATCGAAGCAAAAAGCCCGCGCCAGATAGAAAACCGTCAGTGCCGCGGCAAGCAGAACAAGAACGGTAAGTTGGGATTTTCTCATAGCTCAAACGTATTCCCTGCTTTGCTTTCTCAATCTGAGAAGATAGAAAAAAGCGGCTCCCAAAGTGTAGCACATCAGCGGGAACAAATATTTCCACCAGCCCTCCCAGCTCGGAGCGCCCAGCACATCCTCGATCGCCATAGTGATAAAATCGAGAGAGAAATACTGAAGGGCACGGCCGAGACGGGTGTACACATTGCCGGCCGTCGAGCACAGGATAATCATTATGGCCGGAATCAGGATCGGAGCGGCCTGAAGCACGAAGCGGTTGGGAAACAGGATCTCCAGACTGCCGGCCAGAATATTCACCGCGCAGAGATTAGCCGACAGAAGCAATACG
>JAZUHB010000042.1:0-7377 GCA_045641505.1 Bianqueaceae bacterium
CCGCTCTTGCCGTAGAAGCCGATGTTGCCCTCGAAGAGGACCGCGCCGAAGCCCAGCGCCGCCGCCTGCTCCAGCGAGTAGTCGAGCAGCGCCTTGCCGTAGCCGTGCCGCTGAAGCTCGCGGGTGATGCAGATCGGGCCCATCGTCAGGATGGGGATGCTGCGCCCGTCGTCCGCGTCGATCACGGTGTGCGCGAAGACGTTCTGGCCGATCAGCCGGCCGTCCCGCTCCATCACGAAGTCGAGCTCCGGGATGAACGCGGCGTCGTCACGCATGAGGTGCATGACCAGATGCTCGCTGCAGCCGGGGTGGTAGACGTTCCAGAACGATTCGCGGATCAGCTCCTCGACCGCGCGGCGGTCTTTCGTTTCTTCCAAACGGATCACAAAGTCATTTCTATTCATTTTTTTACCTCCTGAAAATTGTCGACTGCAATTGCCTTTCGGCGGGAGGTCGTCCGATCGCGGCAGACCTCCCGGTCAGTCCGCAATCTCCGGTGCGTCGTACTTTTTCAAACAGCACTCTCCTGATTAAAAATTTATGATCGGGCCGCGAGGGCCAATCATTCGTCAGTGTCGGAGCTCGAGCTCCACGCGGAAGCCACCGCGCTCCTCGCCGCCGACGGTGAGGAGATATTCGGCGCCGATCCGCTCGCCGGTGCCGCCGCGGTGTCCGGCCAGACGGGTCGTCGTGACCGTGAGCGGGAAGGTCCCCGCGGGCGTATGGAGCTTGCCCTCCGTGGTTTTTCCGGGGACGAAGCTCATCACGGCCGCACCGCTCCGGCGGAAGCGCAGGGGCTCGCCGTGCTCGTCCCAGAAGAGATCGTAGATCTCCGTGACGCCTTCCTCCGCGCGGCAGATCACGCGGCTGATTCCACCGTTCATCCGGTACTCGGCCGGGTAGGACAGCCGGGTCTCGCCCTCCGGGCTCTTCGTCCGGATCGTAAGGACCGCGTCCATCATCGTTCTCCGTCCGCGGCGGTCAGCTTCCAGAGCTCCGCCAGCGGGACCTTTTCGGTGGGCGTCATGGGCACGTCGAGAATGCGCATCGCGAGGCTCTCGAAGTGCTCGGTGTTGTCGGTCACGTAGAAGCGGCAGCTGCCCTGTTTGCGGCGGGCGAGCAGGCCCTTCGCCGCGAGGAATTCCTTCGCCTCCAGCACGGCCGCGCGGGAGGGATTGACCAGCCGCACCCGCGGCCCCATCTCCGCCCCGATCAGCTCCGCCAGCAGCGGATAGTGGGTGCAGCCGAGGACCAGCGTGTCGACCCCGGCCTCCTTCAGCTCCTTCAGGTAGACGCGCGCGACCTCGGCGGCGACGTCCACCTCCAGCTCCTCCTCCTCGGCCAGCGGCACGAACAGGGGGCAGGCCTTCGCGCGGACCTCGGCCCCGGGGGCGAGCTCGCCGATCAGCCGCGGATACTCGCCGCTCCGCACGGTGGCGGAGGTGCCGATGATGCCGATGCGGCCGCTTTCGGTCGCGGCGACGGCGGCCCGGGCACCCGGCTCGACCACGCCCATCACGGGCAGAGCGAACTCGCCGCGGACCGTCGGCAGGGCGTTCGCGCTGGCCGTTCCGCAGGCGATGATCACGGCCTTCACGTCCTGCTTCTCCAGGAAGCGGATGATCTGCCGTGAATACGTGATGATGTTCTCCTTCGATTTGCTTCCGTAGGGCAGCCGCGCGAGATCGCCGAAGTAGACGACGTTCTCGCCGGGCAGCTCCTTCTTCAGCTCGCGCACGACGGTCAGGCCGCCGACGCCCGAATCGAAGACTCCGATGGGACGGTTATCCAAAATGAACCTCCAGAAAAAACACTAAAGTGAATCGCGGCGAAGCCGCCGTTATTGCGCGCTCCGCGCGCCGTTATTATCTCTCCATCCCCAGCTCGATCAGCTTCTCGACCAGCTCCTTCGTCTCCACCCCGCGGGCGGCCCAGAGCATCGGGTACATGCTGATCGGCGTGAAGCCGGGCATCGTGTTGATCTCGTTGAAGACCACCTCGCCGGTGGCGTTCTCGACGAAGAAGTCGACGCGGGAGAGGCCCCGGCCGTCCAGCGCGCGGAAGATCGCCACGGCGTCGCGGCGGATCTCCTCGACGGTCGCCGCGGGCAGATCCGGGTCGGTGACGGTGCGGCTCTCGGCGTTCGCGTATTTCGCGTCGAAGGTGTAGAAGCTCTCGGCGGAGAGGATCTCGCCCACGCCGGAGGCGGCGGGCTCCAGGTTGCCGAGCACGGCGCACTCGATCTCGCGGCCCACGATGGCCTCCTCGATCAGGATGCGGCCGTCATTCGCGGCGGCCAGATCGATGGCGGCGGAGAGGGCGGCGCGGTCGCGGGCGCAGCTCACGCCGATGGAGGAGCCGGCGTTCGAGGGCTTCACGAACATCGGGTAGCCCAGCTTCGCCTCGGCCTCGTCCATCTTCGCTTCCTTGTCGCGAAGCTCCGTGCCGGTGATGAAGACGCAGTCGGCCTGGCGGATGCCCAGGTCGCGGACGATGCGCTTCGTGCTCATCTTGTCCATGCCGGCCGCGGAGGCCAGCACGCCGCAGCCCACGTAGGGGACGCCCAGGATCTCGAAGAAGCCCTGGATGGTGCCGTCCTCACCGTTCTTGCCGTGGAAGACGGGGATGCAGAGGTCGATGTCGGCGAGGAAGCAGTCGTCGCGGAAGAGGCGCGCCTTGCGGTCCCGGCCGGGCAGAAGCGCGGCGGTCGGGGCGGACTTGGCGGCCTCGTCGGAGAACGCGGCGTAGTCCTGCTCCCAGAGGCGCCAGACGCCCGCGCGGTCCACGTAGACCAGGTAGAGGCCGTAGCGCTCGCGGTCCAGGTTCCGGACGAAGGTGCCGGCGGAGATGACGGAAATATCGTGCTCGGAGGACTGGCCTCCGAAGAGTACGCAGAGATTTTTCTCGGACATGGAAATGCTCCTTATCGCAAGTATTCAGTTCATTGTACTACCTTTGCGGGGAAAAGGGAAGACCGTTTTCCCAGTGGTCCTGCAAGGGCCGCGTCCGTGCTCACTCGCCCCGCCGGTCGATCCGCGTCTTCAGCAGGAAGCGCTCCTCGCAGTCGGCGAGCGCCGCCTCGTCTCCGCAGAGCGCGTAGAGGAAGACGCTGACACCCTCCTCGGGGAAGGGCCGCGCGTAGATGATGCCGAGCATGTCGACCGGCTCGAAGGGCACGGCGCACGCCCCCTTCGGCGCGCCGTACTGGAGGTACGAGGTGACGAAGCCCTGCTTTTCGTGCCGGACGCTGCTGACGCGAAGCATCGCGACGATCCGCGTCCAGCCGTCGAGCCCCGCGGCCGTGCTCTCCGTCGGCACGCCGACCGGCTGCCAGTCGAAGACGAAATCCCGCGGGCTCAGGCCGAAATCGGCCAGCACGAGCCGCGAGAAATCGTAGCGCGGGACCTCCGCCATCGCCGCCAGATCCAGCGTCCGGCCGATGCTTCCGTCCGCCTGCTCCGTCTCGCGGAAGCCGAAGAGCCCCTCCGGCTGCTCCACCAGGTAGACGCCGTAGAAGCTGTTGAAATAGGGCGATTCCGGATCGTAGAGCGAGGAACGGCCCTGCAGCCCGAACGCGCCGAAGTTGTAGAGGATCGTGAGGCGCGCGCCGGGGCAGCCCGCGGCCCGGCCGAAATCGGTGCCGGCCTCGAAGGTCATCACGAAGGGATACCAGTCCTTCTTCAGCGTGGAGAGGCCGCCGGGCATGCGGATGCGGAGACCCTTCTCCGCCGTCAGGCTCCCGCGCTCGTTCATCCGGCTGTAGACGCTCATCACCGCGACGCTTCGTCCCTGCGGCAGCGCCGCGAACAGGCCGAGCACCAGGAGCAGCGCGCAAAGCACCCAAAGCCCGCGCCGCTTTTTCCTCTTTTTCTCCACGATCTCACCTCCGCGCCTGATTTTCTTCGATTATATCACGCCGCGCGGGGCTTGTAAAAAACCTTTTCCGCACGCTATAATGGAACGACATCTTAATCCGGAGGATTCCATGAAAAATCTACCCTTGGAGGGCGTGAAGAACACCCGTGACCTGGGCGGCCTCGCAACCGCCTCCGGCCGCCGCGTGAAGAGCGGACGGCTGATCCGCGCCGCGGCGCTGACCGATCTCACGGAGCGCGACCGGGCGCTTCTCTGCGACGGGCTGGGCCTCAAGCTCATCATCGATCTCCGTACGGCGGTCGAGGCGGAGGAAAAACCGGACCCCGCCCTGCCCGGCGTCGAATACCTGCACCTGCCGCTTCTCTCCGAGGCGACCGCGGGCATCACGAAGGAGCGCACGCCGAACATGAAGCTCGTGGGCCGCGGCAGCATCAGCGGCCGGGAGCTCGCGGCGGGCATGCCCGACATGGCGGCGATCTACCCGCAGTTCGTCACGAACGACTACACCCGCGGCCAGATCTCCGCGATGATGCACCGCATCCTCGCGCAGGAGGACGGCGCGGTGCTCTTCCACTGCAGCGGCGGCAAGGACCGGACCGGCATCACCGCGATGCTCCTCGAGACGGTCCTCGGCGCGGACGAAAAGACCTGCTTCCGCGACTACCTCTACACGAACCGCGCGGTGCGCGCCACCGGCGACAAGACCTTCCTGCTGCTCCTGCTGCTCAAGGGCAGCCTCACCGCCGCCCGCAAGGTGCGCAACATCTACCTGGCCAAACGCTCCTACCTCGAATCCGTCTACACCGCGATCGCCGCGCGGGGCGGCATGGACCGCTTCCTCCGCGAGGACCTCGGCCTGACGGACGAGGAGATGAACCGCTTCCGCGAAAGGACGCTCGAATGACCCTCGAAGAACTGACCGCACGCTACGGCCTGCAGCTGATCACGCCCGAGCTCGCGTACCTGCCCGCGACGGAGCGCCCGCTCTCGGCGGACGTTTTTCTCGCGGAGCATGACGGACAGCGCTTCGCCTACGACGCCGGCGCCTCGGACGAGGCCGCGGAGCTCCTCCGGGCGGCCGAACCCACGGCCCTCATTCTGTCCCATTTTCACGCAGACCACAGCGGCAACCTCGTCCGCCTCAGCTTCCCGACGGTCTACAGCGGCGCGCTGCGCGACCGGCATTACGAAAACCAGATTTTCGTCGAGGAGCCGAAGACCCTCTGCTCCGACGGCGCACTCCGGCTGATCCCGACCCCGTCGAGCCACAGCAAGGGCTCGCTGCTCTTCCTCGCGGGCGAGTACCTGCTGACCGGCGACGCCCTCTACAACCGCTGGAAGGACGGCCGTGCCCTCTACAACGTCCAGCGCCTCCGGGCCCTCATGGACAACATCGCGCAGAGCGGCTGCCGCTACGTCATCGAGAGTCACCGCGAGGACCCCGTCTGCACCGCCGAGGAGGCGCTCCTCTTCCTGCGCGGGATCTACGACCGCCGGCGCCCCGGCGAGAGCGTGATCGAGCTGTAATTCCGACGCGCGCACCGATTCCGCGGCAAATCCATACGACAAAAAGAACCGTCCCGCGTACACGGGACGGTTCTCGTTTTCAAGGCGAAAATCAGAATTCGCGCTCGTTCAGCTGGAACCAGTAGTGCTCGTCGTAAGCCTTCTCTTCCGGCATGAACTTGTGCAGGGTGTTGATGGTCTGGCCGTCGTGGAACTTGCGGTCGTTGATGGGATCGGAGGTGCCCATGACAGTGACGTTCACCTGGCGGTGACGCGCGCGGACCTGATCCCAGTCGATGAAGTAGATGTGAGCGAACTCACCGCCGTCCAGCTCGCCGTCCTTGATGGTCATGGTCTCGCTGCGGCCGAAGAAGCAGCTGCGCAGATGACCGTCGGTGTTCATGGAGGTGAAGTCGCCGGGCTCGTCGACGTAGCGGCCGAACTGCGCGTGGATCGGGCCGGGATGGCGGTACTGATGCTCGACCTTGAAGTCGGGCACGAGGCCGCGCATGATGTCCAGCAGGTCATGCTGCAGGAACTCGAGATCGAAGGAGTCGATATCGTGAGAGCACTCCTGGATCATGACGGAGCAGGTGGTGTGATGAGAGGCGATGCAGACGGTACCGTTCTGGATGCCGCTCTCCTTGACGACCTCGATGACCTCGCGGGAAATGTCGTGGAAGGTGGGGATCCAGCCGCGGGACTGAAGCTCGAGTTCTTTCTGGTACAGTTTGAATTCCATAATTTTATCTCCTTTGAAAATTGATGGCAAATAAGAGAATAACGTGCCGCTGTGCGGCAAATAACGTGTTGCTGCGCAGCAAATAACGTGCTGCGGAGTAGCAAATAACGTGCTGCTGAGCAGCAAATAACGTGTTGCTCGCAACAAATAACGTTTTTGTTATCGCGGCGAAGCCGCCGTTATTTGCGTTATTGCGCCTCCGGCGCCGTTATCGCCGCCTTCGGCCGCCGTTATTTGCGTTATTGCGCCTCCGCCGTTATTCGTTATTGCGGCGAAGCCGCCGTTATTTCCCAAGCAGCGCGTCCAAAGAATGCCGTCACCCGTTTATCTCGAAAACGCTTTCTTTCGGCATTCTTTCTACGCGAAATTTTACGCCTCCGGCGTAGAATTTCGCGTGTCCCACGCACGTCTCACCGCGCTGATCATCTCGTCGACCATCGCGGCTCGGTCGGCCGCCTTCGCGACGCCGGAGGAGCTGCCGGTCGCGTCGGCGCCGGCGATGATGGTGTTGTAGACGTCCTCGCCGCCGGCGATACCGGCCGCGGTGAGCACCAGGATGTCGGGGTTCACGTCCTTGACCGCGCGGGCGGCGGCCTCGACGTACTCGGGACCGACGGAGACGCCGGTGCCGATCAACTCGCTGGGCTCGGCGACGATGATGTCGGGCGCGAGCAGCGCGATGGCGCTGGCCTCGGCCATGGAGTCGGCGCAGACGATGGTGCAGAGGCCGACCTCATCCGCGCGCTTGATGGTTTCCTTCAGCACGGACAGGGTGAGGGGCTTCTCGCAGTGGTTCAGCATGACGCCCTCGGCGCCCGCCGCCACCAGGGACTCGGGCAGGATGTCCGCCAGACCCCGGCCGGGACGCAGGGGATCCATGTGGGGCGCAAACACGTGGATGTGCTTCGTAGCCGCTTTGACGCGGGCGATCTCCACGATGGGGGTGGTGAAGATGATGTCGACACCGTACTTTTCGGAGGCGGCGTCGGCGGCCTTCGCCAGCTCGATCACGTCCTCGCCGTACAGGTAGGATTTGGGGCCGATCTCGAAGAAGGGCGCCTTGATTTTGCAGTTTCCGTTCATTTTTCCATTTCCTTTTCGAAGGATTTCGGGGCGATTGAAGGAATCGTCCAAAACCGTTTTGATTATAAAATATCCCTTGCTTTTTTTCAACAGTTTCGGTTCACAATTGGCCGTTTTCCGTCAAATTCCGACGAGAAACCGTCAGCGGAGACCGTCCGCGAATATTCTCG
>JAZUHB010000043.1:0-26845 GCA_045641505.1 Bianqueaceae bacterium
AGCATCAATCTCGAGCGACTTGTTGTCGTACCAATCCGCGGCATTGAAATAATCAACCGGGGATCCGTCCCAATTCCGCATTTCGTTGAGATCGACAAGGTACGGATTTTTAACGTTGATATATCCGCGCAAGACTTTCCCGTTCCGCCCGTAGTATTCCGCGGACGATGCTTTCGACGTGAAATAGAAACCACCGACGGAGTATCCCGGGTAATTGCGGCCGATTTGCCTCTTGTCGAATACCGTAAAGTCGGCGTCCGTTCCGTGGTAAACAACAAGAAGGTTTCCGTTCTCGTCGCGGACTTTGGAGTCCTTGAAGAACTCGGCCTGCGCCTCGGTGAGCGCATCGCCAGCAGAGTCAGTTTCGTTTGAGAAACGGGTGCCGGACGGGCTGTCCATCTTGTAGTTCGGATGACCGGACCTGAAAGCGATGTCATACCGGTTGGCCGCACTATCGTTTGGATTGTCCAGCAGATAGTTCACGGCCTTCACCGCTGCGTCATACACGCTGTCGCTTTCCCGGTGGATGCCGAAAAAGTTCAGTATGGCATCGACGATACGATCCCAAATGGACTTCGCCTTGAGCTTCTCGATGAATACCGGGTTGGAAAGCTCGGCAACAAACTCTCTGTCAGTAGTGATTCCGTACTCGTCCTTGAGGTCCGCGTCATTCCGTACCTGGAAGTAAAGACCGCGAAGTAAGTTTGCCGCGTCCATCTGCTCTTTCGTCATGAGACGGGCAGCGGAGCCGTTCGGGAACTGCGCCGCGTTCAGCGCGTATACGGTGCAGGCGTGCAGGACTTCGTGAAGAATGGTGGACGCTTTGTCCTGGTCTGAGTAGTGATCAGAATTGAGGTACTGACGCGCATACTTTACGGAAAGTCCGCCCGTCTCGCCATATGTTTCGCCGCCATAGAAATCGGAGCGGAGGATGTCGAAGGAAGAGAAGTTCTCAATTCGGAAGGTTGCGCCGAGCTGCAGCGCGGTGGAGAATGCCTTCTCCGCGAGAACGCCGACATCATCGTCCTTGTTGAGCTTCAGGAACTCTCCGTAGAGATCCTCGATGTTGATTTGCCCGGACTTGAAGTCGAGCTTGCGCCCCTTCTTCTCGAGGAGTTCTGCGACTCGGCTCCGCATCTCCGTCTTCATCTTCTTGATTGCGGCGGAGGTTTTCTTCTTATCCCAATCCAGCCGGCCTTGATCGTAATACTTCGCAAGCTCCTGCACTTCCCGCGCATCGCTGATGCCGGCAAGGAAAGAACGGAACTCGTCAAGCGCAGAATCCCCCTCGTCCGTGATCCGGGAGACGAAGTCATACTCCGGGTGCGCCTTCAGGAGATCGAGCCACTCGCCCTGATACCACATGTTCCGGGCATAGACTTTCTTCAGCCAGGAACGGAAGCCGTTCAGGAACTCATCTCGCGGAGAGACGGAATCGTCGAGAGAAAGCTGACCTTCGTAATTGATCGCGCGGCGATAATCGCTTACACCAGCATCTTCCTGATCTCGGCTCGAAACTCCTTCTCCGACATGCCCGATTCCACCATATCCGATATTGCGTCTATTGTCTCCGTCCTCTCGTCTATCGGGAGCAGAATAGCCGCTGTAAGTGCCATCAATACTGTTGTACCGTTGTAGTTTGTCTTCAGTAAGGCACTTGATAATCTGGAAGCCGACATCTCTAACATTGTATCTGCCACTTTCATAACCCTCCTTTATCCGGCTCATTGATGTGTCGATAGAACTTGCAGATTGAACGGCGAAGAATACGCTTCGCTTGTTGCTTGCGGAATCAAAATCGTAGAAGATTATGCGCTCTTTTCCATTCTTCGTCTTTTCCGCGAAATACAGATTCTCGCCGTCACGAAGATTACCCTCCTCGAGCAGTTCATCAGTTTCCGCATAGAATCTCGCCCATTGCTCTCTGGACAGCGCACGGTCGAAGTCATTGTACTCGATGCTCTTCGAGAATCTCGCTCCGGCGATTCCGTTCACCACGCGCAGGCGGTCTTCGTTGTCGCCGTCCTTGTAGGTGAGAACATTTGCTCCGAGATCGGCGAGCTTCTTCTGCGTCTCCTTCGCCAGCGTATCCGCCCCAACGATGCCGGCGGCTTCGCTGAACGGGAAGGCGCGGTAGGTCTTCGCCTCGAAGTATTCCATCGGCAGCGTGTTCGCCTCTTTGCCAAGGGCATAAATGTCCTTTGCAAGCGCGGACAAATCGAGGCCGCGCTCCGTCTCGAGGAACTTGTACTCGTTGTTCAAGTAGCGCTCGATGGCGGAAACGCTCTTCGCCCTGCCGAGAATGTCGGCCAGGATTTCAGCGCCATCAAAGAGATCGTCAGCCACTCTGCCGGCAAGCGCCTGCGTGTCGCTGCTGAACTTCTCGTAAGCCGCCCTCGATTCCTCGCTCTCGTCGGATACGAGGCGGTTGATCTCGGCGCGTACATCCTCGATGCTGGAGAAGGACTTGAGCGCGGCACCTTTTACGCTTCCGGCGCCGGAAAGAAACTGACTTCTGCCCTGCTTCGGTTGCCCCTTCATCGCCTTCACGATGTTGGCGAGGTTGTAGTCGAAGTGCAGAGAGTCGAAGCTCCTGCGGTTGCCCGAAGGCGTGTACATGTCGGCGTTGTTGCGGATTCCCTTCTTCTCTACAAGGTCTTTCCCGAGCTCTTTCAGCCACGCTTCGTATTCACGCTGGTTGCTTTCGATGCTGAAGAAATCCTCGAGCATGCGCGAAAGCTCGCTCTTGTCAACGGTCTTCTCGCCGCCGGATCGAGAATACTGTTCAGCTCCGTAGAAGATGTTGTCGACGTCGGAGAAGGAAAGTTCTTCCTTGCCGATTTCGTCCGCGACCTCTTTTCCATATCGCGCAACATAGGAGTCATAGAGAAGATCCCGCAGCACCGGCTCCGCTTCCATCTCCTCCTGGCTGCTCATGCCCATTACGTCGGGGAATCGGCGGACGATCTCGCGCAGCATGTTGTTGTCAGCGAGGCGGGAGAACTGTTTCTCTTTCGTGGGGATGTTGATTTCTCTCCCCGTGTCCTTCAGGAAGGCAACGCGCATTCCATCGTTTCGGCGGAACGCCTCCGCGAAGTTTCCTCTCTCATCTCGAAGTTTGTCCGCGAGATTGCCGGGATCGAGATAGCCGGAGACGTTGAAGTCGCTTGCCTTTGCGCCTGCGGCCTCAATCAGCGAGCGCACCTTTTTGGTGGCAGCTTCCGCCGCGTCCGCATTGACCTTGTAGTCGATTCTGGGGAAAACGGGAGTCCACGCATCTCCGGCGAAAACCATCTGCGAAGAACTTCTCGCAGGATCGATGGACGCCTTGTTCGCAATCACGCTGATGTCGCCGTAGGAGCCGTGAACGGTGTTCGCCAACTTATGCAAAAACAAAAAGTCCGCTTCAAAAAGGGAAAAACCTCAGGGCGTTGCTTTGCGAATCAACACCGCTTTTTGTACAAATTTGCTATTTGAGAAAACCACAAGATTTACCTCATCGCCCCGAGAAATACCGGACAAAGAGACCGTGTAGTATTTTTCTCCGCCGATTATGACAAACTGAGAACTCTTTCTATTTCCCTCAACATAGTAAAAAGTATAAAACGGGGGTTCCTCTATTTCTTCAATCACTCCTTGTATTTCAAAAGTGTCTTGCTCCGAATCAGATAACAGCCGAATTCCGCGCGCTATTTGAATTGAAGTCATTACAACGAAAAACAGAGCTGCCACAATAACCAAAAGGGTTTCGGAAGCGGCCTTTCCTGATGCGCGTGCCCGAATAAAACTCCCGACGCTGGAAACAATAACGATTGTTACAAACACTAATTCCCCTAACGGAACAAAAAAATCACTTCGCAAATACATTTGATAATCAAAAATCATATTCCCCTCCGCAAACAAAACCAACGAAAATAAAACCATACCCCATCAAACCGAAGAGCTTGCTAACGGAAAGGTTCTGCGTCACTGAATTCATGAAAGGATATTATGAAGCGAAAGACCTGCCACCTGCAGAATGAAACCAGCTGCCTTATACAAAGTCTTCGAACCTCCGCAATCGGGAGAAGCCTGGGGCGGTCATGGGATAGCCAGTTTTCTTTGTTACGACAATGCTTTCCGAATCAATATAGCTTTTCGGACAAATTTACATTTTGAGAAGACAACAAGACAGACCTCATCTCCGCAAGAGATACCCGGCAACGAGACGGAATAGTATTTTTCGCCACCGATTTTGATATAAACACAGCTTCTCTCTTCCTCGCCCAAGTAGTGGCGCCGCGGAAATGATGGTTCTGCTATTTCCTCAATCACTCCCGATACATCGTATGTTTCTTGCCCTGAATCATGTTTCAGTGCCAATCCACGGGATAGTTGAACGACAGATCTTACCACAAAGGTCAACCCCAAAAATGCGCAAAAGAAGTTTTCATACGCGCTCTCTCCTCGCTGTCCTGCTTGGATCCCCCCCCCGAGACAAACCAAAATAAAGACAACAGCGATTACTAATTCCCCCAACGGATAGTAATAGTCACTTTGCAAATACATCTGATACATCTGGTATTCCAAAAGCATAATTCCCTCCACAAAAAGACTATTCACTTCAGAACAATAGGTTTTAGGTATATATCCAAGCCGCAACCGTATCCAATAGCCTGCTTGGGACTACCAAATGTCATCAATGTGGCTTGTACAGCTTCTGTATGCTTTGGAGCTTCGTCATCAAAGCAGTGATTAATCCCAATACCGCAACAGCTAATTCCTCCTTGGATAAACGGCCCTTGATAAGAACTCTCTCCGCTGTAGTTTGAAATTATTCCCACAGAATAAGTAACTCCGCGAGAATTCCCTTTTGAGATTCCAACATGAGGATATAGTTCAACGGTGCCGGTTCCATAATCTACAACTAACGAAAACCCGCCAGAAGCTGAATAATCTACGGCAGGTGCAGTAACGGTTATATCAACAACGAAAGCAGAATCTGCCGCCGCAGCCGCCGCCATTGTTGCCCCTGTCGAAATTGCAGCAGCGGCCACAATCGCACCAACACCTGTTCCTACGCCAAAAGTCGCAATCGAAATAACAGTGGCAGCAACGATACCACACCCGACCAGGAAACCACCCCAGTTCCAGTTCCCTTCAGGATCATAACCCATAATCGGATTATTTCCGCAATATACGAACAGGTTGAAGCTTAAACTGAGACCGTCCGGACCGAGATACGCAATGCTGTCCGCACTGATGAACCTTCCCGTCTCCGGGTCATAATACCGGCTGTTCAGGTAGTACAGTCCGCTCTCCTCGTCGTAGTAGTACCCGCGGTAGCGGAACGGATTCTGCACGCCGACCGTCCCCGCTAAGGAACCACTGACGCTCAGCACCTTGCCCCAGTCGTCGTACTCGTATTCGACGACGACGTTTCCGTCCCCGTCGACGATCTGAACGATATCGCCCTGAAGGTTCTTCAGGTAGTAGTAGGTGTCGTTCCCGCTTTTGAACCCGACCAGCTCGTCCCCGTAGTAGGGGAACGAAAGACGGAGATCATTCGAGAGGCTGAAGCGGATGGTGCTGCCGTCGACCAGGAAGCTCGTAGTGACGCCGTTCACCGTCTTCTGAGTGCGGATGCCGTTCTCGTTGTAGACGTAGGAGGCGGTGCTTGCTCCGTTCGTGAATGTCTGAAGCTCGCGCCCCTCCCAGGTGAAGCTGCGGCCGCCGTAGTAGCTTAAGGGATTGCCGATGGCGTCGTAGGTGATCGGCTCGCCGTTACAGGCGACGAGCAGGTCCTTCCAGCCCGAAGAGGCGTAGGTGTAGGTATCAGTCTGTTCGAGGACAGGACCGAAGTCGTCGAAGGTATAGTAATTCCTGCTGACGAGGTTGCCGCCCGCGTCATAGCTGTAGGTACAGCGGGTCGCCTGCCCGTTCCGGTCCGCGTCCGACTGCGCGAGGCGGTTCAGCGAATCGTAGGTATAAGTGGTCTGCGCCGCGCCGGAGTCCTCCGTGACGGAAGCGATGTTTCCGTTCGCGTCGTAGGTATACTCGAACTCCGACAGGACGCTTCCGTTTCCGCCGCGGTTCGTGAGGTTCGAGACGAGGGTGGTCGTGCGGTTCCCGGCGAGGTTCAGATACCCATATTCGGTCCTCGCGACCGCATCATCCCCGCGCTGAAACTCCTTCGCGCTCACACGGCTCAGCGTGTCATAAGTATAGCACAGCTCGGCACCGCCCACAAGCGACACGCTCTCGACACGCTCATCCGGTCCGTAGGTCAGAAGATATCGCAGCGGGTTGTTGCTTCCCCAGCGGTATTCGATCACGGAAAGGCGGCTCGCTTCATCGTAGGCATAAGACAAGGTCAGCTGCCCGGCCTTATAGCCGATCAGCCGGTCGGTGAGATCATAGTAATACTCTTCGGAAAGGACGTCGTTTTTAAGAACCGCGCCGAGCATGCCGCGGGCGTTGTAGCGGTAGGTGTAGACGTCCGTACCCCGCGTCTCTGTTTCGACGCGGCCCAGGCGGTCGTAGGTATAGACGGTCTCATCGCCGTTTCCGTAGGTCACGGCTTCGAGGCTGCCGTTTCCGGGGAGGAAGGAGTTCGTGACGAGCGTCCGGCCGCCCGCCGTGACAGAAGCGAGATTTCCGAATGCGTCATAGCAAAAGCCGTACGAAAAGCCGTTATGCGTGACCGAGGCCAGGCAGAGATCGTCCTCTCCGTAGGAATAGGAGACGCTCATCCCGCCCGCGCTCACCGCCGTGAGCTGCCGCGTCGTACTGTCATATGTGAAGGACGTCTGATTGTTCCGGGCGTCACGCACAGCGGTCAGAAGACCCGATACAGGGTCGACCGTATAGAAGACGGACTGTCCCCGCTGATCGGTCTCGGAGGCGAGATAGTTCTGATTGGCACTGTAGCTTCGGCCGGCGGTGATATAGAGCGACGAGCTGTCGGGCTCGCCCTCCTCCGTCACCGCCCCCATCCGGGTCCCGGTCAGATTGCCCTTGCTGTCGTAGGTAAAGGTAAGCCCCAGCCCCGTCTGCTCCGAGCGCGCGCTCGTAAGGCGGTGGGGCTTCGACGGGTCGTAGGTATAGGAATAGCGCTCCGAAAGATCTCCGCCGATCCGGCTCGCGGAAAGGAGCTCGTTCGCGTTCGTATAGCTGTAGCTTTCGTTCCGTTCGCGAAGGACTGAAGAGGAAACGAGATTCCCGTCCGCGTCGTATGAATAGCACACGCCCGTCTCGTCGAGCTGAAGGAGAGGATCGGAGATGAGCATCTGCCCGCGGGTGTGCGAGAATTCGATCACGTAGCGGACCTTCTCGATGGTCTTTCCGAGGTTCTCTTCTCCGGGACGCACGGCCATGCTCTTGAACTGAAGGCCTCCCGTATCGTAATTGAAGTGCTCCGAAAAAGTCTCCTCCGTCCCGTCCGTATAGAAGAGGATGAGGCCAAGGGAAAAGACGCGGCCGGAGTTTCCGTCCCGTTCGGGCAGAGTATAGCCGCTCGCCTTCGCCGAGAGCACGAAGCCCGTGCCCTCCGCGGGGCGGCCGATCGCAACATCCTGATAAAGCTTCTTTACGAGTGTGGGACCTGCAGTAATCCGGACCGTCCCGTTTTGCAAGCCGTCGGAAGAGTCGAATCCCGTTCTCGTCCAGCGGTCGAGGCTTCCGCTGTGCGTGAAATCCGTATTCTCGAGAAGATTACCCGAGCCGTCCGCTGCGACCTTCTCCAGATGAGCCTCATCGACCTTGACATAGCCCGCGCTGCAGTAAATCCTGAGATTCGCAGTGGAAGAGGCACGGAACGTCACATACTGCCGGTGCCACTCGCCGTCGGAGGGATTGACGACAAGCCTCGTCTGCGCGGTCGTCATATCTCCCAGATCGACGATTCCGCCGCCCTTCAGGTACAGAGAGAAGGTATAGAGCGCCCCCTCCTCGAGACCCGTTACGGTCTGCGTCATCGTTCCGGACCCGAGGTTCGCGCTGTGCGCGCCCAGGTACGGATCGTTGCAGCGCGTAAGGCCGGCCCAGCCCGCCCCCGTCCGCTCGAAGCCTCCGTTCACGAGAAGGTTCCGGAGCGTCTCCCCCTTCGAGGACACGGATGAAAGCTTGTTCGCGCTGCCGTTCGCCGCGGCGGGAGAGGTATAGCCGAGGTCGGTCGCCGCCCCCGTCGCGAGGTCCGTGCAGGAGGTCGTTCGGCCATAGTAATCGAAGGTACATAGCTCCGCGATTTCGTCTCCGTTCATCGAATACACGAACTTCGTCGTATTGTCGTTTCCGTATTCGAAGCGGAGGTAATTTCCCTCAGTTCCGTCTGTGCCTTATTCGCGAAGCTCGCGCACCTTGTTCTTCTCGCTCTCCGCGAGGCCCGTGAGCGTGCTGTACGAGAAGCACAGCTTCGTGCCGTTTCGGTTCTGCACTCCGATGAGGCGGTTCTCGCTGTCATAGGTGAAGACGGTCGTAAGGCCGTTCGGGTAGCTCAGGCTCGCGAGACGCCCCGCCGCGTCGTAGGTGAAGACGGTCGTACGGTTTCCCGGCGCGGTCACGGAGCTGATACGGTTATTCGCATCATGCGTGACCGTCGTCACGCGGCCCGCTCCGTCCGTGACGCCCGTTACGAGCTTCCGCAGGGTGCTGCCGCTCCCGGTCACCGTATAGCTTACGGTCTGGGCGTTCCCCTCCGCGTCGCAGCGCTTCGTCAGATATCCGTTCGAGTCGAAGGTCGCGTAGGACCCGTCCTTATACCCGAGGCGGTATCGCTCCGCGGTACTCGCGCTGTCCACGGAAAGTTCGAGCGAGAGGCCCTCCTCATCCCGGTAGACGCTTCCGTCCTGCCACAGGTAATGGACGGTGGCGTCGGTATCGCGGTACACGTAACGGAAGGAGCCGGGACCGTTCCGGACCGCCGTAAAGAGCGCCTTCTCCGCATTGTTCGTCCAGCCGCTTTCGAGAGAATCGATTCGTTCCGAAAGGTCGAAGGTCCAGCCCTTCCCCGCGGTAAGCCCGTATTTCGAATCGAGCGAATCGCGGCCCGCAAGGTAGCCGTTATAGACGAGGCCGGTGACGACGGGCATGAGAAGTCCGTCCGTCTCCGAGACCGGCGCCGCAAAACTCAGGTTTCCGTTGTAATCGTTGACATAGGCCGTTCCCGCGGGACCCGCCGACGCGCTGTGGTAGCTTCGGTACTCCTCGAGGCCCACATCGTTCAGGTAGCGGATATAGATCAGCGGGAAGTACGCGTTCAGCGAGGTGAAGTTCGAGGTGAAATAGTGGGTGCGGCGGTAGACGCTCCCCGTATCCTCCGGCCAGCGGAGCATGACGCCGTTGTTTTCCTCTTCACCGCTGTACCACGCCCGGACCAGGCCCGTGATATAGAAATCCTGCCGCTGCAGAGACGAGCTGTAGCTCGCCGTCGCGGTTTCGTAGATCCGGCTCGCGTCGTAGTGCGAGGCCATGTTGTTCCAGGTCGCGGTCCCCGCGTTCCACGGCGTCGTGACGCGGTAGACGGCTACCTCGAGCGAGGTCCCCGCAGGGCTTACGCCCTCTGATCCCGCGTACTGCGTAAGGGTCAGCTTCGCATCGACCACCGTATCGCCCTTCGAGAGCGCGGGCAGCTCGAACTGGAGCAGGATGCGGCAGCTCCCGTAGAAGCCCTCCTTCCCCAGGAAGAAGCTGCCCATGCCGCCGTGGGTGGTATTCGGGTGTGACGACTCGACGTAGGTATCGGTCACCGTATCGTTGTTCTGCGCGGTATGGATATACGGGTCCAGGGTGACCGGGTACACCCGGCTTTCGTCGCGAAGCCATTCCTCCGAAGCGGCAAGAGTCACCGTGACTGTTCCGTTTTCGCCCGGAACGGCTTCGAGCGTGAGTTCGTCCGACGCGGCGCCGGCCGCGTCGCGAAGTTCCGGCGCCTCGATGAGGTAGACCGCTTTGCCCTCCTCATCTGTCAATACGAGGGTGCGGGGATCCTGCTGCTTCACCGAAAGACCCGGCGCGTCGAGGACGAAGGAGAAGCTGTGAGCCGCCTCGGGACTCTTTATGATCACATTTTCCTTGATGCCGAGGCCGTTCACGGTGACACTGACATCCGCGCTTTCGAAGGCATCCGGATAATCGAGGCCCGAAATCAGCTTCGGGAGGTAGAAGGGATTATCCGCGTATTCCTTCAGGACCGTGTCGCGAATAACGCCCTCCGAGGCGCACCCCTCCTGCCACTGCCATGCGAGAGGGTACGCACCTTCCCGAAGCTTGACGATTCCGCCGAAGGCTGCGGGCAGCTCCAGCTCGAAGGCGCCGTCCTTCGGGCGGTACGCGCCTTCCGCGAGGATCAGCGTATTGTCGATGTCGGAATAGCTTCCGTCCGGAAGACGCTTATGCACGCGGCTGCCGTAGTCCGTCGCGATGCCGTGAGCGTGGTCTAAGAGGAAGGTCTTGCCCGTTTCCGTGCGGCGGGCAGTGTCCTCGCCGAGGAGATCCGAGGCCGTAAGGCGCGAATAATCGAGGGGCGGAATGTCTGTCCGGACATGCGTGTCCTCAGACAACAAAGTGCCGCTCTCCCCGGGCGTGGGGAAGGCGGCGCTCATTTCATTTTTAACTTCCGCAAGAGTCGGAAGAGTGAGGTTCAGGAACAGGACGACAGTGAGGATGGCGGAACTGAGTTTCTGAAGGCGTTTCATGGGCTTGCCTTTCCTGCATAATGCATTTGATTTTCGACTCGTTTCATGTTCCACACAACTTGAAAATATCACAGAGGGTTTACGTTGTCAAGGCTATGAAAATCATTACACTTTCGGCTTCAACTATTTTTCCAAAATCAAACAAACCGTCGATCACTCGGGCTTTTCAGTTATTTCGGTATAGAACATCCGGGCGTCAGCCAGCACTTTCCGTTCGTCGATATTTTCAGCAATTTCGTTTTTCAAGTCGGCCCAGGCATCCATCCGTTCCGGATTCGAATCTTCAGGAAGTTTTTTTGCCACCGATCGGATAGTCTGCCCTTCTGCGGCCATCCCCATTTTTTCGAGCGCTGCTGCCAGGCGCGAAAGCTTCTTTTTGTAATCCGGATTATTCGTGATCCAGGTACACAGACCATCACCCAGCATCGTCGGAATTTCGGTCAGCACCAAGAAAACCATTTCCCGGTTCTGCGAGATTTCCCTGCCAAGAATCCTCGATACCTGCACATAGGGAATCAGATTGTCGAAATCCGGCTCCCACTGATTCGCGACGAAGCGGTTTATCACAGTCTCGAAGGCTTCACAACAAGGTTCCTTCTTACTGATAACGTCAAGAAGCAGTTTTTCATACGGCGAGCGAGCGTCAAAAGACTCAAAACCGACCTTTCCCTTCATAGAAAAGGCCGAAGAAATCTTCTTCACAAATAGTGCATCATCCCGATCAGCTGCAAGGTTCAAATAATACCGCATCCGAAAGAGATACACGTCCAACCCGTTTTTGTGATAAATGCCCGCGCATTCCAGCCGGATCACCGCTTCCTCAGAGCAGGTACTGAAATCATCCGGCTCCAACAGGGAAAAAGAATCTGCGTCGAATCGGTCCCGGTTATTATGATATAGGTCACGGATCTCCGAATAGAATGCCTCGAATGCGCCGGCTCGGTCTGCCCGTCCTCTTCGGATGCTGTTGTGGCACCTCAGAACGGTATCGATAATCTGTTCTGTCAGACTCACTTCTGATTCCTCCATATCGTCAAGGTGATCTCATCGCTCCCGATCTCGTCATTCCTTCGGCTCGATCAGATAGACGCTCGATCCGAAGTCGGTCTGCAGCCGGAGTTTCGGGTCGTAGCCGCTGCCGCAGAAGCGTTGGGCGGGCCGGAGCGCGCCCATGAGCGCCGCGCCGGAAGCCGAGTACTGCTCGCTTCCGTCCTTCAGCGGGTAGTTCGCGTCGAGCGCCCGCATGCCGGCGCCGTTCGCCTTGAGATGCACGGGCAGCGCGTAGGAGATCAGGGCGCCGAAGCTGCCCACACGGATGAACTGCTCGCGGCTCTTCACCTGATAGGTCTTCGCCCTGTCCAGGCCCTCCGGGCGGAGCTCCTCGAGGCCGGGCGAGGCCGGCGTCTGCTCATAGAAAAGGCCGAGCGCGGCGCGGCCGGATCTAAGGACCTCCCAGGCACGGCCGTCGGTCGAGCGGACGCGGCGGAATTCGCCGAACTGGAAAAGGTCACGGTTCGCCTTGTAAAAATCGATCTGCGCGCGGATCTCCTTCTCCTCCACCGGCAGCAGCTCGCCGAGATCCAGCTCGTAGCCGAGAATGCCGAAGAAGGACACGTTGCCGCGGGTGTGGAGCGGAGTCCGCCGGAGCGTCTGCGCGTGGGGCGCCTGCGACACGTGCGCGCCCATCACGGACTGCGGATAGAGCAGCGAGAGGTTCTCCTGGACCGTCATCCGCTCGACGGGGTCGGTATCGTCGGAGGTCCAGACCTGCGGCGAGAAACACATCATGCCCAGGTCGAAGCGGTTCCCGCCCGAGGAGCAGCTCTCCAAAAGGATCTGCGGGCGCGGGCCGAAGATCCGGCGGAGCACTTCACAGAGCCCCAGGATGTACTCGTGGGCCTCGAGGCCGTAAGCGCTCGAGTGCCGGTTCATGTCCCATTTCACATAGGAAATCTCCGCGCTGTCGAGGATCCCGCCGACGCTTTCGACGATATAGTCGCGGACCTCGGGGCGGGTGAGGTCGAGCAAGAGCTCATGCCGGCCCAGCACATCGGCGCGGCCCTCCTCGCGAAGCGCCCAGTCCGGGTGGGCCCGGTATAGCTTGCTGTCGGGGTTCACCGCCTCCGGCTCGAACCAGAGGCCGAAGTCGAGGCCGAGCGCGCGGATCTTCCGGGCCAGCCCGTCCATGCCGGAGGGCAGCTTCCGGCGGTTCACGTCATAATCGCCGAGGCCCGCGTGGTCGTCGTTCCGGGCACCGAACCAGCCGTCGTCCAGCACGAAGAGCTCGCAGCCGAGCTTTTTGCCCTTCCGGGCCAGGCTCAGAAGCTTCGCCTCGGTGAAGTCCATCCCGCAGCCCTCCCAGCTGTTGAAGAGCACGGGGCGTTCCTTTTCCTGCCAGGCGGCGGGCACGATATGGCGGTTCACGAAGCGGTGCATCGCGTGGGAAAGGCCGCCGAAGCCCTCCTCCGAGCAGCAAAGGACCGCCTCAGGCGTCTCGAAGCTTTCGCCGGGCTTAAGCTCCTTGCGGAAGCGGTCGGGATTGATGCCCTGCACCACCCGGGTGTAGCCCCGGAGCGTCTTCTGCACCGCGGAATAATGGTTGCCGGAGTAGATCAGGTTGAAGCCGTAGACCCGGCCGTCCCGTTCGGTGGCTCCGGGCTCACAAAGCAGGAAACCGGGATTGTGGCGGTTCGAGGAAAAGCCGGTCACGGAGGCGTTCACAAGCATCGCGCCGTCCGCCGGGACCTTCGAGGCGCGCGCCTCGGCGATCCAGCCGCCGTTCAGCGTGATCATCTCGTAGCTCCCCGTCAGATCGAGCGAGGAGCTCATGAGCTTCGTGAAGACGACGGGGCGCTCCGAAACGTTCAGGAGCACCGTCCGACGGCAGAGTGCGGTCGGAAAGACCGTATAGTACAGGAAAAGCTCGAGCCCCTTCGCCTCATCCCGGAGCCGGAGCTCCAGCGTCTCGGCCTCGCCGTGGGCCTGGGGAAGGGTGCTCCGCATCGGGACTGTCGTCCGCAGGCAGCGGTGAGAGGCGTAGCGGAAATCCGTTCCGCCCTCCTCGAGCTCCAGCGGGCTCACACGGTAATCGCCCCGGCCGGAGCCGCTCCACTCCAGGGGCCGGCTCTCGAGCGAAAGGCGCTTCTCATCGTAGTTCACGGAGGCGCCGAAGTCGAGGAAGGGCTTCGCCGCGAGATACTCCGCGTCCGCGAGGGTGGGGCCCGGCGCACCGAAATAGAGCTGCTCGGGGAACCCGTCCGCGTCGACGCGGAACAGATAGCTGTAGGTCTCGCCGCAGAGGGCGAACACGTTTTTCAGATATTCGATCATGGTATGCTCCCGTTCATTCGTTGGAACCATTGTAGCGGGGTCGGGCGGACCCTGTCAAGAAAGCTGAAAAATATCCTTTGCATTTGGTCCGGAAATCTATTATAATGACCGATGGATTTGTGTTTTCAAGCACGCATGATCATATCAGGAGGATTTATCAAATGTCCAACACTCTCAAAGGCGCTTGCGTCGTCGCCCAGTCCGGCGGCCCCACCGCAGTCATCAATGCCAGCGCGTACGGCGTAATCCGCACCGCGCTCGATTGCCCCGACATCACCAAGGTGTACGGCGCCGACCACGGCATCGTGGGCGTCCTGAACGATAAACTGTACGACATGGGCAAGGAGGATCCCGAAGAGCTGGCTCTGCTGCTGCAGACTCCCTCCTCCGAGCTCGGCTCCTGCCGCTACAAGATGGCTGATCCCGAGAAGGATTCCAGCGACTACCAGAAGATCCTCGAGATCTTCAAGAAGTACGACATCCGCTACTTCTTCTACAACGGCGGCAACGATTCCATGGATACCTGCAACAAGATCAGCAAGTACATGGCCAAGGCCGGCTACGAGTGCCGCGTGATGGGCGTTCCCAAGACCATCGACAACGACCTGTTCGGCACCGACCACTGCCCCGGCTACGGCAGCGCTGCCAAGTACATCGCCACCTCCGTCGCGGAAGTCTACAAGGATTGCCACGTTTACAACACCGGCATGATCACCGTCTTCGAGATCATGGGCCGTCACGCCGGCTGGCTGGCTGCCTCCGCCGCCCTTGCGAATCTGACCGGCTGCGGTCCCGACCTGATCTACCTGCCCGAGACCGATTTCGACATGGACAAGTTCCTGGATGACGTCACCGAGATCTACAAGAAGAACGGCAACTGCATCGTCGCCGCCTCCGAGGGCATCCACTACGCTGACGGTTCCTTCGTCTCCGAGGCGAAGACCTCCGCCACCGACGGTTTCGGCCACGCCCAGCTGGGCGGCCTCGCCGCGATCCTCGCCTCTGCCGTCAAGGCCAAGACCGGTGCCAAGGTCCGCGGCATCGAGCTCTCCCTGCTGCAGCGCTGCGGCGCTCACCTGGCCTCCGCCACCGACGTGAACGAAGCCTTCCTCGCGGGAAAGACCGCCGTCGAGAGCGCCGTCGCCGGCATCACCGACAAGATGGTCGCCTTCAAGCGCGTTTATGAGAACGGCGCCTACAAGTGCGAGACCGAGCTTCTGCCCCTCGACTGCGTCGCCAACGCCGAGAAGAAGTTCCCCGCCGAGTGGATCAACGCCGAAGGCAACGGCATCACCGAAGACTTCTACGCCTACGCCCTGCCTCTGATCCAGGGTGAGCCCGAGCGCAAGACCGAGAACGGTCTGCCCCGCTTCGCCCGCCTCAAGAAGACCCTGTAAGCCTTCCCCGAAAACGAAAAGGCTGTGAAAGCATCAAGCTTTCACAGCCTTCTTTTTTTTTGAAATATCAGGGGCAGAACGATCCGGGCCAGATATTACGGATCCTGCTGGACCAGGCTCAGCACGACGTTCCAGCGGTAGCCCTGGCTCGCGCCCGTGCAGCAGGTGCAGAGGCTCAGGGTCTTCGTGACGTCGCGGTAGCTGATGTTGGAATCGATTACGGACTTGGCCTCCGCCTCCTTCAGCCAGGCGGTGAAGCCGTCGGGGTCGCCCTCGAAGGTCTTGAACACGCCGTCCTTCGTGAAGCGGGTCTTGTAGACGGCGAACACGTAGCACTTGTAGACGTGGTCGCGGGTGAAGAGCCACATCACCGGATGGTTGCGATAGTAGACCTGGCTGCTGTAATAGCGCAGCGTGCCGAAGCGGGTGGTAGACCCGGCGACGGTGTGGCCGTAGACCAGGTTGTTGCGGTTGGTCCAGTCGCCCGAGCCGCGGAAATCCATGAACAGGCAGCCGGCGAATTCGCTCTGGCGCCGGAAATTCCGGTACAGATAATAGTCGTTGTCGGCGGCGATGCAGATGGGGTCGTTGATGGGCGTGTCGGCGCTGTAGAGCCAGCCGATGTAATCGCCGTTCGCCTTGACGAGGGCGTCGGTGTCCGGCCAGACGGGCGCGCCGTACAGGAAGGAGACGGCGCCGACGCCGCTGCTCTCCTCGCTTTCCTCGCCGGAAGCCGCCGATTCCTCGCGGGAGGCCTCGCTCTCCCCGGAGGGAAGGCCGGATTCCTCGGGGTCGGTTTTCAGAAACTCGTCGATGAGCCCCTGATACACTTCTTCGGCTCTCCGGTGCTCACGCAGGATCGAAATCAGCTTGAAGCCGGAGAAGACGAACACGCCTGCCAGCACCGCGATGAGCGCGAGCCGGATATAACGCTCCGTCTTGCCGCCGCGGCTGTTTTCTTTGATCGCGGAGGCTGACCGTTCCGCCGCCCTCAGCTCCTTGCGGGCGGCCGCTTCGAGTCTCTCCGCGGCGGGATCTTTCTTTGCCATCTTTTCTCCTTTCGGGTCCGGCTCGTTCACGGACCGGGAATCAAGATCTCAATAGGGCAATTCGTTTTCGAACAGAATGGACACGGCCTCGCGGACGTACTCGGGACGGAGCACGCAGAACACCGCGCCCGCGATCAGGAAGGCCAGAAACAGCGCTCCGACCGCCAGCCAGATCTTCTTCTTCATGGCCGCTCCTTATTTCGCGGTGATGTGCACCAGACGGTGCAGCGCGCGGGTGCAGAGGATGTAGGAAAGCTCGCCGTCGTCATCCGTGGGGGCCGCCTCGACCGCCACGACACCGTCGAACTCGAGGCCCTTGGCGAAGTACACGGGCATGATCACGAGATCCGCCGCCGTGCCCTCCTCCTCGCGGCTCACGAGAGTCACGTCGAGTTTGTCCTTCACCATGCTGTAGAGGGCCTGCGCCTCGGCGATAGTGCGGCAGAGGATCGCCGCGTGCTCGATCTCGGGGCTCTGCTTCAGGCTCCCGACCGCGCTGACGATCAGGCCGGGCAGCTCGAGCGGAGAATCGAAGGTAAGATGCTCCACGGGCGCGCCGGAGCGGTCGACCGCGGTGACGTCGGAATCGCGCTTCAGCATGCTCTTGGAATAGTCGATGATCTCGCGGGTGCTGCGGTAGGAGAGCTTCAGCTCGAACTGACGGACCTGCTCCTTCTCAGCCTGGCTGAGGACCTGCTCCCACTCGTCCATCATGCTGTGGTAGTCGCCGCCGCGGATCTTCTGGCGGACGTCGCCCACCACGGTGTAGCTCTCGGCGCCGGTCATCTGCTTGAGCACGTGGAAGCCGAAGGCGCTGATGTCCTGGGCCTCGTCGATGACCAGATGGCGGACGGGATAGCAGCCCTTGCCCTCCAGCTTGGTCTTGATGTACAGCAGGCCGATCAGATCGTCCTCGACCCAGAAATCGTTCTCGGTCTTGCCGACGGTCTCGCCGTACCATTTCTCCAGATCAGGCACGGCGTAGAGGGTGCGCAGGGTCTTGGAGAAGCGGTAGACGTCGCGCAGGTAGGCGCGGATTGCCTCGTTCTCCTCCAGCACCAGCTCGTTCGCCAGGAAGAAATCCTTCTGCTCCTTCGCCTGCTTCATCTTATAGCGGTAGGCGTTCTGGATGCGGCGCACGGTCTGGTTGCGGAGCTCCTTCAGCTTGTTGCGGGCGAGTCTCGTCACGCGGTCGGCGCGGCGCAGATACGGCAGGCGGGCGTTGGTCTTGTAGAAGAGCTGGTTCCGCTCGTCGGCGCTCATGATCACCTGGTTCTGGTAGACGAGGTCCTTGACGGCCTTCTGCTCCTCCTCGAAGCTCTTGAAGGCCTTGTCCAGCTCGCTCTTGAAGGAGAGGGAGGACTTATGGCGCACCTCGGCGGCGAAGGCCTTGTCCTGGCCGGCCAGGATGCGCTCGTAGTAGTCGCGGGTCCGCATGACGCTGCGGGTGGGCCGCAGGATCCGGGTCGCGAGGCCCTTCACGGTGTCCTGGAAGGTGTTCTCCGATTCGCCGAGATCCGGCAGCACGTCGGAGATGTAGTCCATGAACAGACGGTTCGGACCGAGAATGAGCACGTTGTTGCTCATGCGCTCCCGGTAATTGTAGAGAAGATATGCGATGCGGTGCAGCACGATGGTGGTCTTGCCGCTGCCGGCGACGCCGTTCAGGATGATGTTGTACTCGGGCTCCAGACGGATGACGTCGTCCTGCTCCTTCTGGATGGTGGAGATGACCTCCTTCAGACGGCTGCCGGAATTGCCGGAAAGCACCATCTGCAGCACGTCGTCCTTGATGTCGATCTCGGAGTCGAAGAGGCCCTTCAGCTCGCCCTTCTTCACGATGTACTGGCGGCGGCGCTTGAGATCCGCCTGAGACACGCCGGAGGGGGCGCGGTAGCTCATCTTGCCCAGCCGCTGCTGGTAGAACAGGGAGGCCACGGGCGTACGCCAGTCGAGGATGCGGGGCTCCGCGTCCACGGAGAAGCCGTTCTTGCCGATGTAGTATTCGTGCAGCGTTCCGTCCTCGGCCGCCTCGTAGATGATGGAGCCGAAATAGGGCGCGTAGTACATGCGCTCCAGCTGGCCGATCCGCTCGTAGAGGCTGATGTACTGCTTCTCCTTGACGGGGTCGTCCTGCATGAACAGCGCGTGCTTCGCCCGGGGAATCTCCTCGTTGACGTACTTGCGGTGCTCCACGATGTCCTGCTTCATCGCCGAAAGGGTCAGGTTCTTCTCGTCGATCTGCTGCTGGATCAGGCCCTGGGTCTCGCTTAGGTACTGCTCTTCCTCCGCCTGGCTCTTTCCGTTTACATTGATGTTCTGATTCATTTCTTTACCACCCGAAATCTTTGATCGCTTTCTGCCGAAAGCTTACTGCTCGAATACGCCGCCGCCGATGAACTCGCGGATCAGGGATTCCCGCGGGATCGGCTCGGGACTCACGCCCAGGAAGTAATCCAGGAGCTTGAGGAGCCGTCTTGCTTCGGCATAGGAGGGATCGTCCGGACGGATCCGGTACAGCAGGGGCTCCGCAAACTGCTTGAGCACTGCCAGTTCATAGATGTGCGCGGAGTTGAACATCGCGTCCGCCTCGTTCTGATAGGGGAAGATGTTCTTCTCCTCGCCCTTGCGGACGCTGTCCCACATGGCGATGGTCTGGGACGCGGAATAGCCGCGGTGCTGATTGTCGCGGATCATGCGGCGGAGCAGCCGGCCGTCCGTGGTCTGGATGCGGTTGTGGTCGTCCAGGTTGAGGAAGGCCAGGGCGCTGATATAGATCTTGAACTTCCGTTCCTTCGGCACGAGCTTGCTGACCTCCTCGTTCAGGCAGTGGATGCCCTCGACGATCAGGATGTCGCGCTCACCGAGGCAGATCTTGTGCTTGCCGGTGTATTCCGGCTCGCCGGTCAGGAAGTTGTAGCTGGGGATCTCCACCTCTTCGCCTGCCATCAGCCGGTTCATGTCTTCATTGAACTGCGCGGTATTGACGGCGGCGAGGCACTCGAAGTCGGGCTTGCCCTCCTCGTCGAGCGGGGTCTGCGTGCGGGACAGGAAGTAATTGTCCATCGAGATCAGGTGCGGGACGAAGTTCTCCGCCCGAAGCTGCACCATCAGCCGCTGCGCGAAGGTGGTCTTGCCGGAGGAGGAAGGCCCCGCGATCAGCACGAGCCGGACGTCCGGCCGCGCGGCGATCTGGGAGGCGATCTGCGCGATCTTCTTGGAATGGAGCGCCTCGGAGGTCTGGATCAGCTCGGTGAAGCGGCCGTCGGCGATCACGTCGTTCAGCGCGCCCACGTCCTCGACGCCCATCAGGCGGCACCAGTTCTTGCTCTCGCTGAAGATGCGGAAGAGTCCCGGCTCCTCGGCCAGGGGCCGGAGCTCGTGGGGATAGACGCGGCTGGGCATCCGGAGCATCACGCCCTCGCCCTTCGCGACCAGATAGGGCTTCTTCATCAGGAAGCCGGTGGAGGGAAGCATGCTGCCGTAGAAGTAGTTGAACTCCCCGTCCAGATCGTAGAGGTTCAGCCCGTAGGTGTTGCGGTAGCGGAACAGCCGCTCCATGTCGGGCATGTCGTTCTCGGCGAAGGCCTTCATCGCCGCGGAAAGGACCGTGTAGCGGCGGGTGATGGGAAGATCGGCGTCGATCAGCTTATCCATCTCGGCGCCGACGGCCTCGAGTTCCTCCGCGGAAAGCAGGCGGTTCGGAGCGCCGGGCCGGCTGCTCTCCCGGATCTCGGTGTAGAGATTGCCGGAGATCGAGTGCATGATGCGCACGCGGATCTGCATGCCGAGCACCCGGTGCAGAGCCAGGATGTAAACGTAGCTCAGGGTCCGCACGTAGACGCGGAAGCCCTCCATGTCCTTCAGGCTGTGGAAGACGACCGTGCAGGGAGCGTCCAGACAGTCGGACAGATCACAGAAATGACCGTCCACCTCCGCTCCCATCACGGGAGACTCATCGCGGAAGTAACGGCGGGACAGTTCCAGCAGGCTGATGCCGGCGCGGACGGTCCGCTCGGTTCCTTCGACCGTAACTTTCATGGCAATTCCTTTCTCATTCAGGCGCGCCCGCCCGGGCCGGCGACCCGGCGGCGCTTTCGTTCAGACTTCGGTAAACGCGTCCCGCATCACGGAGGATACGAGGACCTCGACTTCTTCTCCCTCCGCGTTCAGGTGGCCGCGGAGATAGTCGGCGAACACGGCGGCGATGCCCACCTCGGTAGCAAAGTGTCCCGCGTCGATCACGGGCATTCCGAAGGAAAGGGCTTCCTCCGCCTGATGGTACTTGATGTCGCCGGTGACGTAGACGTCGGCGCCGGCCGCCTTCGCGGCGGGGATGAACTCGGAGCCGCTGCCGGTGCAGAGCGCGACGGCGCGGACCTTCGCGCCGAGACCGTCCGAGACGGTGCGGAGCACGGACAGGCCGAGCGTTTTCTTGACCCGCTCGCAGAACGCGCCGAGGGTCTCCTCCTCGGGCAGATAGCCCAGATGGAGGATGTTCTCGCCGGCATCGGGAACGGCCGCGGTATCCTGCAGCCCAAGCTCGCGGGCCAGGAGATCGTTGGTTCCGCCGACGGCGATGTCGATGTTGGTATGGGCCGCGTAGAGGGCGATTCCCTCCTCCGCCAGCCGGAGGACCCGGCGGCCGGTGCGGCTCTCGTCCGTGAAGCGCTTCACGGCGGAGAAGACCATGGGATGATGGGTGACGATCATGCCGCAGCCGAGGGAAACGGCTTCCTCGATGACCGCCTCGGTGGCATCGAGCGCCGTGAGAATCCGCGTGACCGGCTTGTCGGGATGGCCGACCAGCAGGCCGGAATTGTCCCAACTCTCACAGAGGGACAGATCCGCCCACTCCTCCATGGCGTTCGCCACGTCGCGTACTGTTACCATTTCGCAAGCTCCTTTTCGATGCGGGACAGATACTCCTCCAGCTCCCGGACCCGGGCTCCGGAGGACGCTCCCGCGTTTTTCTCCAGTTTTTTCAAGATCCTCGCGTTCTTTTCGCGCTCTTCCAGAAGATATTCGCGGAAGACCGGATCCTGCCCGTCCATCAGCGTACCGAAGAGGAGTTCCTCTTCCCGCGCCTTGCTTTCTCCCGGGACGGCGGAGATCACCAGGTAGAATTTGCCGCGGTCACGGACCATCCGCTCGCTCTCCGTGCGGAAGCCGAGCTCCCGCAGCGCCCGCCGGACCGTTTCGGGCTCGGACTGGGGCTGCAGCACCAGCTGCGAGGCAGCGGCAAGGCTCGAGGGCGCGGCGCCCTCCCGCGAGGAGAGAAGCTCCGCGATGAGCCGGCCGCCCATGCCCGCGAAGACCAGGCAGTCGCAGGGCTCCGGCAGCTTCGTGAGGCCGTCGGACAGGACGGTTCCGACGCGGTCGGAAAGGCCCGCGGCCCGGACGTTCTTCTCGGCGCGGGAAAGGGGCCCCTTCTTCACGTCGAGGGCAAAGGCCCGGCCGACCGTTCCGTTTCCGACCAGCGCGATCGGCAGATACGCGTGATCCGTTCCGATATCAGCGAGGCTTCCGGCCGGACGGACCGTTTCCGCCACCGCCGAAAGACGTTCGGAAAGTTCCATTATTCGAGATAATCCTTCAGCTTCTTGCTGCGGCTGGGATGACGCAGCTTGCGGAGCGCCTTGGCCTCGATCTGACGGATGCGCTCACGGGTGACGCCGAAGATCGTGCCAACCTCCTCCAGCGTGCGCGCGCGGCCGTCGTCCAGACCGAAGCGGAGACGCAGCACCTGCTGCTCACGCTCGGCCAGGGTATCGAGGACCTCGAGCAGCTGCTCCTTCAGCATCGTGAACGCCACCGCGTCCGCAGGCACCATCATGTCGGTGTCGGGGATGAAGTCGCCCAGATGGCTGTCCTCCTCCTCGCCGATGGGGGTCTCCAGGGAAACGGGCTCCTGCGCGATCTTCATGATCTCGCGGACCTTGTTCACGGGCATCTCCATCTCCTCGGCGATCTCCTCGGGGCTGGGATCGCGGCCCAGCTCCTGCAGCAGCTGACGGGAAACGCGGATCAGCTTGTTGATGGTCTCGACCATGTGGACGGGAATACGGATGGTGCGGGCCTGGTCCGCGATGGCGCGGGTGATGGCCTGACGGATCCACCAGGTGGCGTAGGTGCTGAACTTGTAGCCCTTGCGGTAGTCGAACTTCTCGACCGCCTTGATCAGGCCCAGATTTCCCTCCTGGATCAGGTCCAGGAGCTGCATGCCGCGGCCCACGTAGCGCTTCGCGATGCTGACCACGAGACGGAGGTTCGCCTCGGCCAGACGGTTCTTGGCCTCCTCGTCGCCCTGCTCCATGCGCTGCGCCAGCTCGATCTCCTCGTCGGCGGTCAGCAGCGGGACCTTGCCGATCTCCTTCAGGTAGAGACGGACGGGATCGTCCAGACGGAGATTCTCGGGCAGGGTCAGGTCGATCTCCTCCTCGGTGGTCTCCTCGATGTTGCCGATCACGTCGATGCCGTTCTCCTCGAGATAGGAATAGACCTTCTCCATGTTGTCGGAGCCCAGGGTCATGTCCTGGAAGATCTCGGTGATCTCCGAGTACTCCAGCACGTTCTTCTTCTTTTTGGCGATGTCGACCAGGGCCTTGAGCTTCTCGCGGAACTTCTGAGCCTCCGCGGCCGTAAAGGGCTTGCTCTTCACCTTGGGCTTTTCGGGCTCCAGCTCGTCGACGGGCAGGAGCTCCTCGGTTTCTCCGACGAAATCACCGGCCTCGACCTCCGCGATCTCCGCGGAAATGACCTGCTCCTCATTCATGATATCGCTATCCATAGATCCTGAATCTCCTTCTTTTTCTTGATGCTGTTCTGTATGGCGGCCAGGTCGTTCTGTTCCCGCAGGCTCTCCTCGAGCTGACGGGTCAGGAGCGTCCTGACATTCTGCGTAAGATAGCTGGCGAGCTCGTTCGGGTCCTCCGGCAGGGACAGGGTGAACAGGGACGAGACGCGTTCCTGATCCTCCGCCTCGGGGAGACGGGAAATCAGATCCGCCATCTTAGGCGGCTCGCCGGCCGCGTCCTGACCGAGGACGTATTCGGCGATGGGACGGAAAATGTTGAGCTTGCCCTGCGGCTCGGCCTGCGTCGGTTCGGTGCGCTCCCGGAAGAGCTCCGGTCCGAGCGAGGCGCCGAGCGCCTTCGAAAGGATGCCGAAAAGCTCCGGCCTCTGCACGAGCGCTGCGAGGAGCATCCGCTCCGCCTTGGTTTCGTTCTCGCCGTCCTCGGGCCGCCGGTAGGCGGTCCGGTATTCGATGATGCCGGCGGAATCACGCTTCTCGTTCACGGCCTTGGTGAGCGCCGCTTCGGAGACCTTGAGCTTCGCGGCCACGTCGCGGATGTGGAGCTCGCGCTCCAGGTCGGAGGAAAGGGTGGCCAGCTTCTCGACCATGCCCTCGACGACCCGGACCTTGCCCTCGACGCCTTCGCCCTGCTCGCCCTCGAGGACCCGAAGCTCGAAGTCGACGGGGTTCTGCGCGGCGGCGAGCACCTCCTCGAAGGCGGCGGGACCGCCCTTCTTGATGAGTTCGTCCGGATCCTTCGCGCCGGTCACCCGGGCGACCCGGACCTTGAGGCCCGCTTCCTCCAGCAGAGGAATGGCCCGGCGGGCGGCGCCGGTCCCGGCCTTGTCGGAATCGTAGCAGAGCACCGCCTCGGAGAAATACCGCTTGATCAGCAGGCATTGCTCCTTGGTGAGGGCCGTGCCGAGACTCGCCACGGCGTTATCGAAGCCGGCCTGGTGGAGGGACAGAACATCGACGTTGCCTTCGACGAGAAGGACGTAGCCGCGCCTGGACTTCTTCGCCAGGTTCATCATGTACAGGTTCTTGCGCTTGTTGAAGATCTCGGACTCGGGCGAGTTCAGGTACTTGGGCTCGCCCTGGCCCATCACACGGCCGCTGAAGCCGATCACCCGGCCGCCCGCGTCGAAGATGGGGAACATCAGCCGGTTGAAGAAGCGGTCGTAGGGCTGGGCGGAGCTGCCGGAAAGGAGCCCGGCGCCCATCATTTCCTCGACGGTGTAGCCCTTCTGGGCCAGATAGGTATGGAGGCCGTCGCGGCTCACGGGCGCGTAGCCCAGGCCGAACTTGACGGCGTATTCGTCGCTGATGCCCCGCTCCTTGAGGTAGCCGCGGGCCGCCGCCCCTTCGGGCGCGCGGGAAAGCTTCGCGAAGTAGTAGCGGGCCGCTTCGGTGGCGGCCTCTCTCATCCGCTCGCGCCGGAAGAGCTCCTGCTTTTCGCTGTCGCTCATCTCGGCCTCAGGCAATGTGATGTGGGCCTTTTCGGCCAGCGTCTTCACTGCCTCGGTGAAGGACAGATTGTCCATCTGCATCAGGAAGGTGAAGACGTTGCCGCCGGCACCGCAGCCGAAGCAGTGGTAGAACTGCTCCCGCTCGTTCACCGAGAAGGAGGCGGTCTTCTCACCGTGGAACGGACAGAGGCCGAAATAGTTGGTGCCCTTTTTCGTCAAAGGGACGTAGGACGACACGACGCTGACGATGTCGTTGGCTTCCCGGACCTGCCGGAGCACTTCATCCGAGTAATACATGGTCTCCTCCTTTCCGTAACGGTGACGCGATTTCTTTCTGCTGTTTATATATACTGCCCCGACGGGCGATTTCCTTTTTTATTTTGCAAACTTTCCGAAAAAGTTTTCCTCGGCGCGCCGGAGTCCCCGTTCATTTGACTTTGCCCCCCCGTTGTGGTATCATTCCGGGTATGAAATCAGATATGAATAACCGTTCTTCTCTGACGGTCAGAGAGATCGCGCTGTTCGGCATGCTGGGCGCCCTGATGTTCATTTCGAAGATCGCGATGGATTTCCTCCCGAACATCCATCTCATCGGAATGTTCACCATGCTCTTCACCGTTGTGTACCGGAAAAAGGGTCTGATCCCCCTGACGGTCTTCATCCTGATCGAAGGCATCTTCGCGGGCTTCTCCCTTTGGTGGATCCCGTACCTGTATATCTGGTATATCCTCTGGGGCGTCACGATGCTGCTTCCGAAAAGGCTCAGCGAAAAGAAATTCACGCTGGTCTATCCGTTGGTCTGCGCCGCTCACGGACTGCTCTACGGCACGCTCTACGCGCCGGCCCAGGCCCTGATGTTCGGACTGAACTTCAAACAGATGCTCGCCTGGATCGCCGCGGGGCTTCCCTTCGACGCGCTGCACGCCGCCGGGAACTTCGCCGCCGGTTTCCTGATCCTGCCTCTTGCCCGTCTACTCCGTAAACTCGAAAGGAATCCTCAATCATGAAAATCGCGATCGGAAATGACCATGCCGGCTATGCCATGAAGCTGGAGATCAAGGCTTATCTGCAGGAAAAGGGCTACGACGTGGTCGATTACGGCTGCTATTCCGATGCTCCCGCCGATTATCCCGTATACGGCAAGCGCGTCGCCGACGCCGTCGCGGGCGGCGAATGCGAGCTGGGCGTGCTGATCTGCGGCACCGGCATCGGCATCTCCCTCGCCGCGAACAAGGTGAAGGGCATCCGCGCCGCCGCGGTGAGCGATCCTCTTTCCGCCGAACTGTCCCGCCGTCACAACGACGCGAACATCGTCGCGATCGGTTCCCGCATCATCGGCATCTCGATGGCGGAATCCATCGTCGACGCCTTCCTGAACGCCAAATTCGAAGGCGGCCGCCACGAGCGCCGCGTGAAGCTTCTTTCCGAGATCGAGGAAGGAAAGCTGTAAGTTTGCTACACCGGCAAAAACATGACCCGTCCGCGAAGGGCGGGACTCAAAAAAACCACGAAAAAGACCTCTCCGCGGAGAGGTCTTTTGTTGTTGCTCCACTTATCCGGCGGTGTCTTGCGCGGAATTTTCGATCCGTTCCCAGAAATCGGAAGCGTCAGGCAGAGTGCGCATCACGGCGCCGGGGAGCTTCTCATCGAAGCCGCAGACGCCGCGGAAGCCGCAGTAGGTGCAGCTGCCCTGGTCCTTCGAGGTCCGGATCGGCGAAGCGCCGATCTCGCCGGCGCAGATCTTCTCGGCCATGCCGCTCATCGTGCGGCGCGCGAACTCGCCCAGGGCCCGAAGCGACCGCTCGCCGACCTTGTCCTTGCAGAAATCCGGCCCGTTCTCCGCCTCCATGCGGACGCGGATTCCGTCCTCGTCCAGCATGACGCCGTCGAGGCGGGCCTCCTTCGCCTCCTCCGCGAAGAGATGATAATAGAAGAAGCCGGCCGGTTTCTTCTCCGCCGCGGGCGTTCCCGCGTCGAAGGAGCCGAGCGCCGTGTCCAGATAGACGGGCAGCTGCAGCTGCAGTCCCGCCAGCACCTGCGCCGGGTCGAAGCTTTGCTTGTCGCTGGACTTATAATCGACGACGCGCAGGTATTCCTTCCCGTTCTCGCGAAGCAGGTCGATGCGGTCGAT
>JAZUHB010000044.1:0-5106 GCA_045641505.1 Bianqueaceae bacterium
CAGAACGACATGGCTACGATCCGACTTCTCGAAGATCGCGGGACTGAAGGACGTATCCTCCCTGAACCGCCGTCTGAAGGAGTTCGTTCTCGACGGCTATCCGCTTCCCTTCAACATCGGCGTCGACGCCGACATGAAGGACACCGAGCATCACTGCGTGATGCTGCAGGGACCCTCCACCATCCTGCCTGATACGACCTACTACAAAGAGGAAATGAAGCCTCAGCACGACGCCATCCTCGGCTTCTGGGTGAACATGGTCAAGTCCCTGCTCGCTCACACCCGCCTGACGGAGGCCGAGACCGAGCAGTACATCGCCGACGCGATCGACTTCGACGCCATCATCGCCACGCTGGTCAAGAGCAGCGAGGAGTGGTCCGAGTACCCCAAGATGTACAACCCGATGAAGACCCGCACCGTGAGCTCCCTGCTCAAGCCCGTCAAGTTCAGAAAGCTTCTGCAGGACCTCTTCGGCGACGTCCCCGAGACCGTCATCATCACCGAGCCCCGCTTCTTCAAGAGCTTCTCCACGCTGTTCAACGAAGAGAATTTCGAGAAGTACAAGCACTGGGCCTACATCAACCTGCTGATCCGTTCCTCCTCCTTCCTGTCCGAGAAACTCCGTGAGGAGGGCACGAGCTACGCCCGCGCGCTGACCGGCATCGCCGCGATGCCCACGGTCGAAAAGTACGCCTACCGTCTGGCCTCCGAGATCTACTCCGAGCCCGTCGGCCTCTATTACGGCGACAAGTACTTCGGCGAGGCGGCCAAAAAGGACATCACCGACATCGTCAAGGAGATCATCGAGACCTACAAGCGCCGCGTGGCCGTGGGCGACTTCCTGTCGGAGGCCACCAAGGAAAAGGCCATTCTCAAGCTCTCCAAGATCGAGATCAAGATGGGCTATCCCGACAAGTGCGGCGAGCTCTACGGCAAGCTGGTCTTCGACCCCGCGGATTCCCTGGTCAACGTCGTCGCGCAGCTGAGAAAAATCAATGTGCTGGACAACTTCGCCAAGCTGGAAAAGCCCGTCGACCGCAGCGAATGGGTCATGCCCGGCCACATGGTCAATGCCTGCTACAATCCCTTCACGAACGACATCACCTTCCCGGCCGCCATCCTGCAGGCTCCGTTCTACTCCCTGAGCCAGACGAGAAGCCAGAACCTCGGCGGCATCGGCGCGGTCATCGGCCACGAGATCTCTCACGCCTTCGACAACAACGGCGCCCAGTGCGACGAGAACGGCAACCTGAAGAACTGGTGGACCAAGGCGGACCTCCGCAAGTTCGCCGCGAAGACCAAGACCATGATCCGCGAGTTCGAGGGCATCGAGCTTCCCTGGGGCAAGGTCAACGCCTCCTTCATCGTCAGCGAGAACATCGCCGACAACGGCGGCATGGCAGTCACCCTCGAGATGATGTCCAAGCTCGACGGCGCCTCCTACGAGGAGTATTTCACGAACTGGGCCAAGGTCTGGTGCATGAAGGCGAGACCCGAGTATCTGGCCCTGCTGCTCTCCGTCGACGTCCACGCGCCCGCGGTCCTGCGCGCCAACATGCAGCCCCGCAACTTCGACGAGTGGTACACGGCCTTCGGCGTCACGAAGCGCGACAAGATGTACATCGCGCCCGGGAAGCGCGTCGTCATCTGGTAAGACGAAAAAACCGTCCGGGACGCGGACGGCAAAGAATTCGAAACCCGTTCCGGGACCAGCCGGAACGGGTTCTTTTTTTGTATTATTTCTTCTTTTCTTCCAGCAGGCAGACCGCCTGCGCGGCGATGCCGAGGCCCTCGCCGGTAAAGCCGAGGCCCTCCTCGGTGGTCGCCTTGACGTTCACGCGGCTGACGTCGACCCCGATCTTCTTCGCGATGTTCTCGCGCATCTGCGGGATGTAGGGCGCGAGCTTCGGCTTCTGCGCGAGGATCGTGGCATCGACGTTGACGAGCGCGTAGCCCTCCTTCTCCGTCAGGGCCATGACCTCCTCCAGCAGCTTCAGGCTGGAAATGCCTTCGTAGGCAGGATCCGAATCGGGGAACATGTGGCCGATGTCGGGCTTCGCCATCGCGCCGAGGATCGCGTCCATGATGGCGTGCACCAGCACGTCCGCGTCCGAATGACCCAGGAGGCCCTTCGTGAAGAGCACGTCGACGCCGCCCAGAATGAGTTTCCTTCCGCCCACCAGCCGGTGGACGTCATATCCTGTCCCTATACGCATAAAAGCTCCTTTTTTACAGGCACTCGATGACCCGGAAGGCATCCTCCAGGGCCGAGGTATCCACATCCTGCACCAGGCCGGCATCGCAGGAGGCGGTGATCATGGGATCGATGGGCAGACGTCCCAGCACGGGGATATCCGTCCCGGCCAGCACCTCCTCCAGATGGCTCTCGCCGAAGAGGGAGATGCGGTTGCCGCACTCGGGGCACTCCACGTAGCTCATGTTCTCCACGACGCCGATCACGGGCACGTTCATCAGCTCCGCCATCTTCATGGCCTTGCCGACGATCATGGCGACCAGGTCCTGCGGCGTGGTGACGACGATGATGCCGTCCAGCGGGATGGACTGGAACACGGTCAGCGGGACGTCGCCGGTTCCCGGAGGCATGTCGACCACCAGGAAATCGATGTCCTCCCAGATGACGTCGCTCCAGAACTGCTTGACGACGCCGGCGATGACCGGACCGCGCCAGATGACGGGATCGCTGTCATGCTCCAGCAGGCAGTTGACGCTCATGATGTCCACGCCGCTGCGGGTAGGCACGGGGAGAATCCCCTGCTCGGAGGCGGTGGCGCGCTCGGAGGCGCCGAAGATCTTCGGAATGGAGGGACCGGTGATATCCGCGTCCAGCACACCCGTGTGGAAGCCGCGCTTCTGCAGCCCGCAGGCGAGCATCGCGGAGACGAGGCTCTTGCCGACGCCGCCCTTGCCGGACACGACGCCGATTACTTTTTTGATGGAACTGAGCTCATGGGGCTCAGCCAGTAAGGATTTTTTCTCTCTGGACCCGCAGTTCGCGCTGCAGGTAGAACAGTCATGGGTGCATTCTTCGCTCAAAACAAAAAACCTCCTGAAAATTCTGTGGTCCATTATACTCCGCGGCCGCCTCAATTTCAAGAGCGCCGGGCGGCGAAAGCAAATAAGAGCCGTCAAATATTGTATTTACAGGGCTTTCATGCTACAATATATGGTAAATTACAGGCAGCCGAAAGGAGGATGAAGGTGGACGGAAAATATGTGATCGTGCCGGCGGCCGGCGCGGGACTGCGCTTCGGCGGCCGCACGAAAAAACAGTTCTCGCTCCTCGGCGGAACCGAGATCCTGGCGCGGACGCTCCTGGCCCTCTCCTCCTGCGAGGAGCTTAGCGGCATCCTGGTCGTGACCGCCGCGGAGGACGTTCCCACGGTGCTTGCCCTCACGGAAAAGCACCGCATCCCGAAGATCCTCTCGGTGATCCCGGGCGCGTCCACCCGGCAGGGCTCGGTGCTCTGCGGGCTCCGCTCGCTCCCGAAGGACTGCCGGCTCGTCGCCGTGCATGACGGGGTCCGTCCCTTCGTCACGCCCGCGCTCCTCTCCGCCTCGTTCGCGGCCGCGGAGGAATACGGCGCCTGCGTCGCGGCTGTTCCCGTGACCGACACGGTCAAGCGAAGCGCCGACGGCTTCGTCAGGGACACGCCGCCCCGCGCGGAGCTTTTCGCCGCGCAGACGCCCCAGACCTTCCAAAAGGATCTTCTGCTTCAGGCCTATCTCGCCGCCGAAGCGGCCGGCGACCTTACGCTCACCGATGACGCCCAGGCAGTCGAACGCTACGGCAGCACGCCCGTCCGGCTGATCCCCGGCTCCCCCGAAAATCTGAAAATCACTTCTCCCGCGGACCTGCTGCTCGCGGAATCCCTGCTCGAAAGGAAGGCCGGCCGTGAAAAACACTGAAAAGATCTACGACAAGAAGCCCTACTGCAGCAGCTTCACCGCGCAGGTACTCTCCTGCGTCCGCTGCGACCAGGGCTACCGGGTCGTGCTGGACCGCAGCGCCTTCTTCCCGGGCGGCGGCGGGCAGGAGGCGGACCGCGGCACGCTGAACGGCGACCCGCTCCTCTCCATCTTCGAGGAAAAGGGCATCGTCTACCACATCCTGCCCTGCCCCGTGACCGTCGGCAAGACCGTCCGCGGCGAGCTGGACTGGGAGTTCCGCTACACCAACATGCAGAACCACTCCGGCGAGCACATCCTCTCCGGCATCGTCCACGCCGAAAAGGGCTACGACAACGTCGGCTTCCACATGAACGACCGCTTCATCACCGTCGATTTCAACGGCCCGCTGACCGCCGATGAGCTCGCGGAACTGGAACTTCGCGCGAACCAGCGGATCTGCGACAATCTGCCCATCACCGTCACCCATCACACGCCCGAGGAGCTCGAGGGCGTGAGCTACCGCAGCAAAAAGGAGCTTTCCGGCGACATCCGCATCGTCCAGGTGGGCGACGTGGACACCTGCGCCTGCTGCGCGCCCCACGTGGAGCGGACCGGCGAGGTGGGCGTGATCAAGATCGTCGCCCACGAAAACTACAAGGGCGGCGTGCGCCTCACCGTGCTCTGCGGGGCCCGCGCCGTGAAGCGCTTCCAGCAGCAGACCGACACGCTGGCCGAGCTCTCGGCGCTCTATTCCGCGACGCCCGACAAGCTCACGGACGCCGTAAAACATGAGCAGGACGAGATCGCTTCCCTCAAGGAGACCGTCTCCCGGCTCTCCGACGAGCTGATCGACGCGCGGGTGAAGGACCTGTCCCGCGGCCGCGCGAACATCTTCCACGTGGAGACCTCGCTGGACGAGATCGCCGCCCGGAAACTGGCGAACCGCCTCGCCGTCTGCTGCACCGGCCGCGCCTGCGTGCTGGTTCCCCAGACCGCCGGTGGCTTCCGCTACATCCTGGCCTCGGCCCACGAGGACGTCCGCCCCTTCACCAAACAGTTCAACGAGCGCTTCGCCGGACGCGGCGGCGGCTCCGAGACGATGACCCAGGGAAGCGCGAGCGGCGACCTGGCTGAGATGAAGAGGATGGTGGAGGAATAACGCGCGGCGAAGCCGCGGATAACGGCGCGCTGCGCAAT
>JAZUHB010000045.1:0-65176 GCA_045641505.1 Bianqueaceae bacterium
GACTTTTCCCCCGATTTGCGCTAAAATGCGCTTTGTTAAAGGCTTTGACGGAGAAGAGTACCGTGTCAAGCTCAGCCAGAGAGAAAGGATCCGGGGTGCCCGGGCTGCGATTCCTTTTCTGAGGCTCCGCGGGAAAACCACTCCCGAGCTCCGCCCGAAATAAGGGAACGGCGCGTGATTGCGTGAAAGATCGAGCAGCTTTCGGGGCTGTCGAGTGAAACATCAAGGTGGAACCGTACACTGTACCCTTGATCTCCGCTGAAGAGGCGGTGGTCGGGGTCTTTTTATTTTCCGGAAAAAGGCACCGCGCCGGCCACCCGCCCCCGTCCGCGGAGCACATCATTCCAAAAGGAGACATGCAAGCAATGAAAATCACCCTGAAAGACGGAGTGGTCCGCGAGTACGACCGCCCCATGAGCATCTACGAGATCGCCTGCGACATCAGCGAGGGCCTGGGCCGGATGGCCTGCTGCGGCCGGCTGAACGGCGAGATGACCGACCTCCGCACGGTCGTCGCCGAGGACGCGCAGGTGGAAATCTGCACCTTCGCCGACGATGACGGCAAGTGGGCCTACCGCCACACCGCGTCGCACGTGATGGCGCAGGCCGTGAAGCGCCTCTTCCCCGAGGTCAAGCTGGCCATCGGGCCCGCCATCGACAACGGCTTCTACTATGACATCGACAGCGAGCGCCCCTTCACCAACGACGACTTCGAGACCATCGAGGCCGAGATGAAGAAGATCGTGAAGGAAGCCCTGCCGCTCGAGCGCTTCGAGCTGCCCCGCGCCGAGGCGATTGCGTTCATGAAGGAAAAGGATGAGCCGTACAAGGTCGAGCTGATCGAGGATCTGCCCGAGGACGCCGCCATCTCCTTCTACCGCCAGGGCGAGTTCACCGACCTCTGCGCCGGCCCACACCTGATGAACACCAAGCAGCTCAAGGCCTTCAAGATCACCTCCGTCGCCGGCGCGTACTGGCGCGGCGATTCCAAGCGCAAGATGCTGCAGCGCCTCTACGCCACCGCCTTCTCCAAGAAGGAAGAGCTGGATCAGTACCTGGCCCGCATCGAGGAGGCCAAGAAGCGCGACCACCGCAAGCTCGGCAAGGAGCTCGGCCTCTTCGCGTTCCGCGACGAAGCGCCCGGCTTCCCCTTCTATCTGCCGAAGGGCATGGTGCTCAAGAACACCCTGATCGACTACTGGCGTCAGGTGCACAAGAAGTGGGACTACCTGGAGATCTCCACGCCCCAGATCATGAAGCGCACCCTGTGGGAGACCAGCGGCCACTGGGATCACTACAAGGATAACATGTACACCACCGTGATCGACGAAGAGGACTTCGCGATCAAGCCGATGAACTGCCCCGGCAGCATCCTGGTCTACTCCCTCGAGCCGCACTCCTACCGCGACCTGCCCCTCCGCTACGGCGAGCTGGGTCTGGTGCACCGCCACGAGCTCTCCGGCGCGCTGCACGGCATGTTCCGCGTCCGCTGCTTCACTCAGGACGACGCGCACATCCTGCTGGCCAAGGACCAGATCCAGAACGAGGTCGTACGCATCGCGAAGCTGCTGGATGAGGTCTACACGATGTTCGGCCTGCCCTACACCATCGAGCTGTCCACCATGCCCGAGGACCATATCGGCTCCGTCGCGGACTGGGATCTGGCCACCGCCGCGCTGGCGGATGCCATCACCTCCATCGGCAAGACCTACGTGGTCAACCCCGGCGACGGCGCCTTCTACGGCCCGAAGCTGGACTACCACGTCGAGGACAGCCTGGGCCGCACCTGGGAGTGCGGTAGCATCCAGCTGGACTACCAGCTGCCCGGCCGCTTCAACCTGGAGTACACCGACGCGAACGGCGAGAAGCAGTGCCCCGTCATGATCCACCGCGTGGTCTTCGGCTCCATCGAGCGCTTCATGGGCGTGATCACCGAGCACTTCGCCGGCGCCTTCCCCACCTGGCTGGCGCCCGTCCAGGTCCGCGTGCTGCCCATCTCCGACAAGTACATGGAGCAGGCGGCGGCGGTCAAGGACGGTCTCGACAAGGCCGGGCTCCGCGCCGAGCTGGATGACCGCAGCGAGAAGATCGGCTACAAGATCCGCGACGCCCGCATGCAGCGCATCCCCTACATGCTGATCATCGGCGAGAAGGAGACCGAGTCCGGCACCTACTCCGTCCGCGGCCGCGCGCAGGGCGACATGGGCAGCATGACGCCCGAGGCCTTCCTCAGCATGATCCGCGAGGAGATCGACACCAAGGCGATCCTGAAGGCCGAGGCGGCCGAGGACTAAGGCATGGCGGAAACTGTCGCGAACTGGCTGCAGGAAACGCTGCACATCGGCCCCGGCTTCGTCACCTTTATCGTGTCGATGCTGCCCATCCTGGAGCTCCGGGGCGGTCTGATCGTCGGCGCGCTTTTCAAGCTTCCCTACTGGAAGGCGCTCGCGCTTTCCGTGGCCGGCAATATCGTTCCGATCCCGTTCATCCTCTTCCTGCTGACGCCCGTTTTCAACTGGCTGAAGGCGCACGTGAAATTCCTGCGCCCGCTCATCGAGAAGTACGAGGCGAAGGCGGAGAGCAAGAAGGACAAGATCGCCAAGGCCGAGTTCTGGGGGCTCCTGCTCTTCGTGGGCATCCCGCTGCCCGGCACCGGCGCCTGGACCGGCGGCTTCATCGCCTCCATTCTGGGTGTGAACTGGAAGAAAGCGGTCTGCGCCATCCTGCTGGGTCTCGTCATGGCCGCCGCGATCATGAGCGTGATCACTTACGTGCTTCCTGCCCTGTTTTGAAACGACAGGGGACGCGGCTCTTCGCAAAGCTGCGTCCCCTGATTTATTTCCCGGGAAATCTGACATGACTTATCTCGAATCGTTTACCCTCCCCATCGACCGGGAGGAGGAGCTCTGGGAGCTCCGGGCCGGCGAGAACGGCGGCGCCCACGGCTACGTCGACAACGAATGGCCGCTCGGCCTGTTCCGCAGCCGGGAGTTCGGCCGCGTGGACTTCCGTCCCGTGACAATCTTCTACGGCGGCAACGGCAGCGGCAAGAGCACGCTCCTGAACCTCATCGCCGAGAAGCTCGGCCTCAAGCGCAGCGCGCCCTGGAACCGGGGCGAGATGATCCCGCTCTACGTGGACGCCTGCGAGGCGGAACTGGCCTGGGGCGACGACGGCCCGCTCGAGGCCGTTCCTGCGGGCAGCGCGATCATCACGAGCGACGACATCTTCGACTACATGCTGGCCGCGCGGACGAACAACGAGGACATCACCGAGAACCGCGCCGAGGCCCGCGAGGACTGGGGCCGGCTCCGCTACGGCGAGACCGTCCGCCTGCAGGGCCTCGAGGACTACGAGCTGCTCCGCGCCCAGGTGCTCGCCCGCTCGAAGAGCGTCAGTCGCCGGAGGTTCATCGAGCGCACCGCCGGCAGCGAGACGAAGCTCCGCTCGAACGGCGAGACCGCCCTCCTCTACTTCGAGAAGCTCCTCGCGGACGACCGGCTGTATCTTCTGGACGAGCCGGAAAACAGCATGTCGCCGGCCTTCCAGCTGCGGCTCCGGGAGCTGCTCGAGACCTCGGTCCGCTACCTCGGCTGCCAGCTGGTGATCGCCACGCACTCGCCCTTCCTGCTCTCGATGGAGGGCGCCCGGATCTACGATCTGGACGCGAGTCCCGTCGAGATCCGCAGCTGGTGGGAGCTGGAGAACGTCCGCACCTACTATGAGTTCTTCGAAGAGAACCGGAAGCTGTTCCGGTAAACGCGAAAAAAGGGCCGGGCTCCCGATCAGGAGCGAGCGACCCAAGGTTTGAAAAAGTGCAGCGGCGCTGATGCACCGCTTTTTTCGCGCGATCGCGCGCACCCGCGCATTCCGGCGCATTTGCCTCGATGTTGTCTCGTTTTTTCGTTTCGATTTGGCAAATTTACGACAATTCAGAAATTCTTGCCGGATTTGTCGTAAACAAAACAGTGACGTTTTCAGAATTTACGACAAATATGCTTCAGGAGGCAGTTCTGTCGTAAAGCGGATGCATCATTTCAAGCAAATGTGCGGCGGGGACGGAACTCGGCTTGCCGAAGACACATCCCAAGCCATCGAGACAGATAAAATTTACGACAAATATATCATTATAGCCGTTTTTGACGTAAATCTCGCAAAAGTGTTTTTTTGCTTTACGACAAATTTCCGTTATCCGGCCGATTTGTCGTAAATTTTGAAAAAGAGCTCCGAAAAATGAGACGAAGCCGCAGGCAGCGCAGCGGCAGGCCACGTTCCCGAAAACCCGCGCCCTTTCAGGGCTCGCAGGCTTTGGAATGCAGGAAACACAATCTGAAACGCGGCAAACACAAGAAAACCCGCCGGGGAGGAAAATTTTCCTCTCCGGCGGGTTTTGCTTTCCGCTCAGCAAATCGGGATTAATCTGTCTCCGTAACATACATCAGCTTTTGCCGTACAAAATCTGCATGCCGGAAAACATCCTTCTCACACTATGGCGAAGGAATCTGGCTCGTTTTATGTGCATCCTGGGCGGCGCGCCTCATTCGGCCCGTCAGCGGCCGGCGGCGCACTTCTCGAGCTCGTCGCGGACGATGAAGCTCAGCTCGTCGTACTTCCGCATGATGTCCTGCGCGAGACGCAGCTGCGCGCGGGTGCGCACCAGATTGTGGCCCGGGTAATTGGTCTTGAAATACTGGTCGCCGGTCAGGTAATCGTCGAGGAACCGGGCCGCCAGCTCGACCGTGATCGAGAAGGTCGCGAGGACCAGGGCATCGAGCTCCGCCTCCGTGAGGACCTCCCGCACCTGCCGGATGTAGCCCTGGCAGAAGGCGCGGAATTTCGAGGTGTCGAAATAGACGCGGGTGAGGTCCGGCTCATCCTCCCGGGCGGTGTTCGCGATGAAGCGGACCGCGTCGGCGAAGTCGTACATGCTCATGCCGGGCATGACCGTGTCCAGATCGATCACGGCCAGCGGACGCTTCGTGACCCGGTCGAACAGGACGTTGTTGCACTTGGTGTCGTTATGGGTGACGCGGGCCGGGAACTCGCCCCGCTCGAAGCGGAACGAAAGCTCGCTGGCCTTGAGGCGCACCTGCGAGATATACTCGATCTCCTCGCGGCACTCCTCCGCCCGGCCGCAGGGATCCTCCAGCACGTGCAGGAACAGCGTGTCCAGACGCTTGCGGGTGTTGTGGAAATCCGGGATGGTCTCGTGCAGGAGATTGCCGTCGAGGTCCGACAGCTGCATCTGGAAGCGGCCGAAGGCCTCGCCCGTGGCCGCGATGGTGGCCGGGTCCTCGCAGACGTCGTAGGTGATCGAATCGACGAAGTTGCGGACACGCCAGAAGCTCTCGGCGTCCGCGTACCAATAGTTCAGCCCGTCCTCCGTGTGATGGAAGTGCAGCGACACGCCCTCGGGGTTCTTGACGCGGATATGCTCCGTCACGCGGTCGATGTTCTCCATGATCTCGACCGGATTCTTGAAGACGAGTGTGTTGACCCGCTGGAACATGTAGGTCTTCGTCGTCTTGTCCTCGCTCCGGTAGGTCACACGGAAGGTCGTATTGATATTGCCCTGGGTGATTTTCTCGTAAGAATAAAGCTTGCCGGGCAGCCGGAATTTCTCGCCGACCGCCGCCAATGTTTCGAACATAGTGCCTCCTTGGCTGATCTGCCACGGTTTAATCTGTACTCAGTGTAGCACATCCGGCGGAATATGACAACCTGACCCGGAGCTCCGCCCGGACGGCCGCCGCGCACGGCAACAACGCAGCAAAAAAGACGCCGCGAAAAAGCGGCGTCTTTTTGTGTTTCTTGTTACTTGCGCGCACCCTGTGATGGCCGGAAACGGCCGCGGAAATACAGCGGAGCAGGAACAGGGACGCGGACTTACAAAGCAAGCAATGCGCTCAGGTATGCCACGGATTCGCTCGAACCCGCCGTGCTGTCGAATGGCCAGAAGAAATACATCACGACACAGCAGATGATGAGCAAAAGCAGGCATAGGCCCATGAAGGACCAAAATGCTTTTTTCATACAGCCACCTCATGTTTTTTCGGTAGGTTTCCCAAGGGTGGGCTGCCTGTGACGCGGCCGTCCGGGAAAGGAAAAGTGACACTCAGTACAATGAGTATAGCATACGCCTTTTCGCATTGCAAGCAAATGCTCATGAAAAAATCCGGGCTTATACACCCAGGCAGGCATCGTAAAGCTTCACGAAGCGACGGTACTTCCGCTCGTACGCCTCATTCACGCGGGGAAGGTACTCCTCGCGGAAGCTGACGCAGGCGGCGCTCGCCGCGGCGAGATCCGGGAAACGGCCGGCGTCGGTCGCGGCGCAGAGGGCGGCGCCCAGGCAGGCAGCCTCCTTCTCGGCGGGGATGCGGACCGGCAGACCCGTGATGTCCGCCTGCATCTGGCACCAGAGACGGCTCTTCGCGCCGCCGCCGGTGGCAATGATGCTTTCGGGCGCGCAGCCCTTTCCGCGCAGGCATTCGCAATTCTTCCGGAGCACGAAGGCGACGCCCTCCATGACCGCGCGGGCCATGTCGACCGCGTCATGCTCCTGCCGGAGACCCCAGAAAACGCCGGTGGCGTTCGTGTCGAATTCCGGCGCGTTGGTGCCGACGATGTAGGGCAGGAAGATCAGCTGGCTCATGCCGCGCGCCTCCGCCGCCTCGTCGATCTCGCGGAGGGAGAGCTGGGGACAGCAGTTCCGGTGGAACCACTCGAGGCTCACGCCGCCGCTCTCGGCGACCGGCAGCTGCACATAGCTGTCCGGGAGGAAGCCGTAGTGCATCGCCAGGCCGCAGCTGCGGGGGGCGGGCTCCGGGCAGAGGGTGGCCATCGCCATCACGGTGCCGGTGGAGAGGGTGATGCTGCCGGGACGGATGTTGCCCGTGCCGATCATGCCGGCGAAATGGTCCAGGGTGCCGACGTTCACGCGGGTGCCGGGGCGGATCTGGAGCCGCTGCGGAAACTCGGGCAGAAGCTCTCCCGCGAAGGTCCGGGGCTCCGTGAGGGGCGGAAGCTGGTCCTCGCGCACGCCGATGGCGCCGAGCATTTCCTTCCAGTAGCGCTTTTCGTAGATGTCGAAATAGAAGCTGAAGGTCGCGATGGACATGTCCGCCATCTTGCGGCTGGTGAGCCGGTAGATGATGTAATCCTTCAGCAGCATGTAGGTCTTCGCGGCGGCGTAGATCCCGGGCCGCTCGTGGCGGAGCCACAGGATCTTCGTGGCGGGCCAGGTCGGGAGCACCGCCATCTGGCCGGTGACGGCCTCGCAGAGCGCCGGCGGGAAGAGGCGGCTAAGCTCCTCGCATTCCTTCACGGAGCGCTCGTCCATCCAGGAGATCGCGTTCATGAGGGGCCGTCCGTCCGCGCCTAGGACCACCAGGGACTCCGCCTGACCGGTGAAGGAGAGCTCGGTGACCTCGGTCACGGAGTTCGCGGAGAGGAGCTCCCGCAGGAGCTCGATCAGTCCCTCGAAGTAGACCTCGGCGTCGAACTCCACGAAGCCCTGCGGCCGCAGGTACTCCACGGGGCAGCTGCTCCGGTCGATCAGGCGCATATCCCGGTCATACAGGGCAGCCTTGATGTTGGTGCTGCCCAGGTCGATTCCGATATACATCTCAGTAGACGAACTCGATGTCCGCCATCGCGCAGAAGTCCCGCAGGGCCTCCACGTAGTTGCCGTAGGCCACGATCACGTGCTGGCCGGAGACGCGCTGCGCGAACTCCTCGACGGTGCAGGAGTCCGGGAAAACCTCCAGGCTGGGGAGCTGCGGCGCGGGATCGTCCCAGCCGAACTCGTTCCAGGGGGCCGGCGTCTTCGCCTCGGCGGTGTAGACGTGCATCTTGTATCTGCCGTGCGTGTAGACCAGGCGCGCGCAGGTGACGTAGCCGGTCTTCACCTTCGAAACGTTGAGGAGCGACGCGGAGAGCAGGCCGAACGCGGCGGGCAGCACCGTGACGTCGCCCGCGGTGGCGGAGCGCGGCACGAAATCGGGCACGCCGATCAGCATGCTGTTCTCGAAGAACTCATAGTATTCCAGATAGGGGACGGTCTGGCCGCTCACGTACTTCATGATCAGCTGAGTGACCGCGCCCATCACGTCGTTCTCGGGGATCGTAAGGATGTCGCAGTAGTGCTCCAGCAGCATGAAGACCATCGCGGGCGGGAAGCCCAGGAGCTTCTTCATGCCGTCCACGTCGATCAGGGTGATCGCCTCGAGACCGCGCTCGCGGATCTTCTTCACGATCGCCAGCGCGTATTTCACGCCCTTCTCCACGACGGAATCGTCGCAGGGCTTGCTGAAGACCCAGTTGCTCTTCACGAAGGCGACGCCCTCGGCCACCTCGGCCGCGTCGAGCGTCTCCATGTTCTGGACCATCTCGAGCATTTCGAAGGGCTCGACCTCGACGCCGATCTGGCCGCGCATGGAGTTTCCTTCATACTGCGTGCCGTAGAGCAGCATGTCGCGGTAGCCCATGGAGCCGACGCGGGCGCCGCGCAGCTGCTTCTTCGCGTAGGAGGCCTCGACGAAGGCCTCGATTTTGTCCAGCGGATGCGGACGGCCGATCACGCTGTAGACGTACTTGAAGCTGTAGTCCATCGCCTCCAGCGCGGGCCGGATCGCAGTGGTGCCGGCCTGATCCGCGGTGGTGATCAGGCGGCCGTTTTCCTTCCAGCCGCAGAGACCCCACAGCAGGATGGGGAGGTGGCGGAAATGATCCAGCACGTAGATCACGGCATGGGTGGGCACCCAGCCCGCCACACAGGCGATCACGCAGTCATAGTCGGCGGTGCCGAGCTTCGCCAGCGCGTCCTTCGCGTAGGCGTAGGCAGGGTCGTCGATGACGATGCCGGCGTCGGTCACGGGACCGATCTTTTCGCACAGGGCCGCGAGCGCCTCGTCATGCTTGAGCTGCAGGCGCTCGAAGGGGGTATTGATCTCGCCGAAGCAGACGAATCCCACGTTTCTCATATTCATAGAGGATTCCTTTCTCAGGAGAAAAGTTTTTCGATTTCTTTCAGAGTCTCTTCCGCCAGCATGTAGCCGCCCTCGTGGCCGACATAGCCGCTGGAGATATAGGCGGAATAGTGGCCGCCCTTCTCCGCCTTTTCGGTGGGAAGGTAGCCCAGCGCGTCACAGGAAAGCTGCACCAGGAAGGTCTGCGCGGCCTTGCTGCGGGCGCGGATCACGTTGGCGAAGTCGAGGAAGAGCTCGAAGGGGTTGGTGGCGAAGGCCAGATCGCCGAAGCGGACCACGTGGACCTCGGAGGGCACGATGCTCTCCTTCTGCTGGACCTCGTAGCGGGCCAGCGTGCCGGCGTGGACGTGCATGCGCGCGGCCGTCTGATAGTCGACCTCCTTGCCCTTGTTCTCGACGAGGAAGCGGTCGATGACCTTCTTGGCCTCCTTGTATTCCTTCTCGGAAACGCGGCGGAGGGGCAGAGGCAGCTTGAGCGTCTCGTGCTTCAGGACCGCTTCGCCCTGAGGCTCCAGCTCCTCTTCCTCGAGGATAGCCAGAATCTCGCCGACGATGCGGCGGCCGATGCGCCAGGTGCCGGCGACGTCGAACATGGAGGGGTCGGCCCGGTGGACGGGCGGATTGGGACGCCAGATGTTCGGGTCCTCGATGGGGGTCTCGGGCTCGATCCAGCGGATCAGGTCGCGGGGGCACTGGTCGCCGGCGGGCGAGCAGAGGCCGAGCACCTTGAAGTCCTCGCCGAACTTCCGGCGGAGCAGGATCTTCACCTTGCCCCAGTAGTCGGAGGAGATCTCGTAGCGCTGCTCCATGACCTGGGAGGGGCAGGAGAGATTGACGATCACGCCGTTCATCTTCTGCTTCTCGTCATAGGTGAAGAGAAGCTCCATGCCGTTGTCGTTGCCGCCCTCCAGGGAGAAGAAATCGTCCCGGTAGGCGTCGCCCCACATCGCGGCGTGACCGTCCTGATAGACGACGCGGCGGCACATTCCGACCGCGGCGCGGCCGAACGCGGGGGCGAAATAGCCCGGGCGGCGGCCCTGCCATGCGCGGACGATCGCGTCCGTCACCTTCTCCACCAGGAAGTCGGTGGCCTCGCGGGCGGTCATCAGACCGTCGCGCAGAATGCTGCCCTCGCCCTCCAGAGAGGCGGTCAGGCCGAGCTCGGTCGCGAGGATATCGAGGGTGGCGCCCATCGTATCGGGCGGCTCGGGGCTGAAGGAGTTATGGGTATGGGTGGCGTGGCAGATGATCTTCGAGACGTCCAGATCGGGGCAGGCCTCGGCGACCTTCTTCCGGACTTCATCCATCCAGAAGCGGTAGACCATCGTATTGTCAGTGGAGCAGATGACCAGCTGCTCGCCGTCGGATTCGACGGCCCAGGCGGTCGCGGTGATGGGGGTCTCGACGCTCTGGGAGATCCGTTCGTAGAACTGTCCCTCCAGCTTGATGCGGCGCCCGTAGGGCGTCATGTCGGTCTCGGCCCAGCCCATCTTGATCGTGCTAGCAAGAGTCTTTTTCATTTTCCGACCCTCCGGTTTCATAGTATTTCAGTGCATGATGATTTCGATTTCTTCCAGCTGGACGAAGAACGCGTCCTCGGTATGCTGCCAGCTCGTGCGGAGCTCCTTGAAGAAGACGCGCACGTATTTCGTGGCGACCGGCTCGAACGCGATTTCGAGCGGCGGATTCTCGTCGCGGCTGATCTCGGTCACATCGTCGGGATAGACCTGGGCCTCGACCCGAAGCTCGCCGACCTGCCGCCAGGTCTCGCCGTCATCGGAGACCTCGACCACGATGTGGCGGGGCAGTCCGTAGAGCTCGTGGAAGACCTCGTCGACCTCGTTGCGGGCGTAGAGCAGGACCTTGTCGATCTCCCAGACGTAGGGAAGCTCGAAGACCACCCACTCGGGATAATCGGGCGAGGGCGCGCCGGTACCGGTGAGGATGGTCGCCCACTCCTCGGTGCCGAACTCGTAGTAGTTGCTCCAGCCGCCGTAGTTCAGCGTACCGTTGTTGATGCCGGCAAGGCTCCAGCCCCAGCCGGGATGCTCGCAGGAGCTCGAGGCGTAGGTGGGGACGTTCAGCGCCACGTTGTCGCCGGAGGAATACTGATCTTCCTTGATCACGTACTTCTCCAGGTCGGCCGCGGAGCCGGTGAGCTCGTAGAAGACGCGGCCGGTCGCGGTGGGCTTGAAGCCCGCGCGGGGCTCGCAGATCATGCCGTAGCGCTCCTCTCCGTCGGTGAAGAGGCGGTAGTACTGCACGGATTCGATGTAGTCGAGGGCCTTCGCCTGCGCGTAGACGTCGCGCATCCAGGCGGACGCGTCGGCATCCTGCTCCTCCGTGCCGGCGGTGAAGCCGATCTCGGAGATGAACGCGTGGCGGCCTTCGTCGCCGTACTTCTCCGCGATGCCGTAGAGGCGCTCGCAGGCCTCGGTAAAGCCCGCGCCGGGGTTCTCGTCGAAGGCGAAATCCCAGGCCAGCGCGCCGAAGAAATCGTCCACATTCGCGGAGCCGCGCTCGCCGCCGGTGATTTCGGCGTAGAGGGCGTCGAGATACTCGGCCGCCTCCTCGGAGGCCGCGTCGGAGAAATCAGGCAGGATCACGAGGGCACGGCTGCCGGCCTCGCGGAGTCCCTTCGTCACGCGGAAGCAGATATCCGCGGTAATCTGGGCCTTTTCCTCGACGGAATAGCCGGGAACGGGGGATTTCTCCTCCTTCCAGCCCATCGGATGCAGATACAGGTCCTCGTTCAGATGATGGCCGATCTGCCAGTACTCCACCTCGGAGTACTCGCTGCCCAGAAGCTTCGCCATCGCCTCGACCTCGTCGAGGAAGGAGAGATACTCGCCGTCCTCAAGGTCCGGTTCGGGGCTGTAATGGCCCAGAACGCCCTCCAGCGGCAGCATCGCCTGCTGGACCACCACCTGGTCGATGCCCGAGTAGAGCAGGGACTGGCAGAGGCCGTGGAGACGGGTGCGGGCGTCCTCGGAAAAGGTCGTCGCAGTCTCCAGGCAATAGGCGCAGATCCGGACGCTCTCCGCGCCCAGGGCCATGGCCATGTAGGCCACCTGGGCGGTGGAGAGACGGTCGCTCATCTGGGCCTCCACGTAGTTCAGACCGTAGAGATAATGCTCGGTGCGGAGGATCTTCTCCTCGCCGGATTCCTCCTGCGGCAGGACCGAGCCGCTCTCTTCGCCGGTGCCGGGCTTACAGCCGGCCAGGCAGCCGAGGAGCAGGGAGAGCGCCAGCAGAAGCGCTAAGCTTTTCTTCATCGCTTATTCGTCCTCTTCGTCCAGAGGCATGTAGAACTTCCAGAGGTCGCCGGTACCGCCGGTCATCTTCTGGTAAGCCTCGCCCTTGTGCTTCGGACCGAAACCGTCCTCGGGCTGGTTGATCAGACCGTAGCGGTCCTCACCGCGGGAGGTATCGGTGAACATGCGGTAGTAGTGGAGGCTCTCCACGTAGGGCATGTACTTCTTGATCATGTCGTAGGCAGCGACCATCCACTCGGCCTGCTGCAGGTCGGCACGCTCGTTGCCGCCGTCGGAGTAGCCCATCTCGGTCAGGTAGACGGGGATGCCGGCGTCGCCGTGATTGACCGCCACCATGTAGACGCGGTTGTTGTTGGAGACCCAGTTCAGGTCGACCGCGGAGCTCCAGCAGTAGGGATGCCAGGCCAGGGCGTCGAAGAAGTCGCTGCGCTTGGTGCTGCCCCAGTCGCCGCTCTCGATGTTCTGGTAGATGAACTCGAGGTAGTCGGTCATGGAGATGCCGTCCATGCCGTCGGAGGGCGCCATGGCGGGCAGAAGCATCGTCGCCTTGCTGCCGGCGCGGCGCGCGCTCTTCATGGTGAGCTGGATCAGGTCGGTGGAGATGTCGGCCTTCTCCTTCAGGGTGAAGGCGTCGCCGCCGGTGCCGTCCAGGTTATAGTCGGTGGGGTTCAGGGCGCCGGTGTGGTTCCACTCGTTGCCGAGCTCCCAGTAATCGACCTCGGGGAATTCCTTGATGACCATGTAGGTCATGTCTTCCCAGTTCTGAAGCGCTTTCATGTAGTTGGAGCCGGCCGTCAGGTTGCGGCGGGGGATGAAGGTCGTGAGGCCGCCCTTTTCGGGGCTCTCGAAGCTGTAGAAGGTGAAGATGACCTGGATGCCGGCGCTCTTCAGCTTGCCGACCAGATCATGCAGACGCTCGACGCGCCAGCTGTCCATCGCGTGGCTGGAGGTGATGCAGGACGCCCACACACGGACGCTGCGGCAGCCCAAGGATTTGATCAGGTACACGGCCTGCTCGACCGTGACACGGTTGTTCATCTGGTCCTCGACGTAGCCCACGCCGTAGAAGTACTGGTGGTCGACGTTGTAGACGATGCCGGAGGGCAGGCACACCTCAGGCATTTCCATCGCGGTTCCGCTCTCTTCACCGGAGCCGCTCTCCGTGTTTCCGCTCTGGGCGGATTCCTCGCCGGGGTCGGTCGCCTGGGAGGTCTCTTCCTCGCCGCCCTTGCTCTCGGTCCCGGAGTTGCTCTCCTGACCGGACGCGGTGCTCTCGTTCACAGAGCCGCTCTCCTCGCCGCCGGGCTTCTTGCAGCCGGCAAGCGCCGGGAGCATCATGGCCGAAACGAGCAGAAGCGCTAACAGTTTCGCTGCAGTCTTTTTCATGGTTGGTCTCCTTTACCGTGACAGGTCGCCCTGTCCGCCATATTGGTTCTGCAATTCGTAAGCACGCTTTTTTGCGTGCAGTTTCCCATTTTCGAGTCTGTAGAAGGAATACGTGTCCTTCGCGTCGGTGACGTAGCCTAAGCTGTCGCACAGCCGGTAGGCGTGGACCGTGGATACGAAGGGCATCTTCTCCCGGATCAGGGAGAAGCCCGCCCGGGTGATGGGCACGAGGGACTCGTCGTCCTCGGCGCCCCAGTCGTTGTAGCCGTACTCGGAGAGCACGCAGGGGATGCCCCCGTCGCCGTGCTTCTCCGCGATTTCATAAATCGAGCGGTTGAGCTCGACCCAGTCGTCGTCGGGCATCGCCCAGTACCACTCGCCCTTTTCGTTCTGCTTGGCGTAGTAGGGATGCCAGCAGAGGGCGTCGAAGAAGTCCCGGGGATCGGTCGTTCCCCACGCGCCGCTTTCGATGTTTTGGTAGACCCGCTCCATCGATTCGTTGATGCCGCTGTACTCCGCGGCGATCGAGTAGGCGATGACGCCCTCGGAATCGCCGGAAACCGGAGCCAGGCCCGGCATGACCACGCGCGCGGCGGGGTTCTCGGCCCGCACGGCCCGGCAGGCGCGCTGCATCAGGTCGGTCATGATGTCGATGCGCTCGGCCCAGAAAAAGTCCGTGCCGTCCATCCGTTTGAGGAAGGCCTTGTGGTTCAGCTCGTTGCCGACCTCCCAGTCGGTGACCTCCGGGAACTCGCGCACCATCGTGTGCCAGCTCCGCTCATAGAGGTCCAGGAACTCCCGGTAGAGGGAGCCCTCCGTGAGGTCCCGGTCATAGACGCAGGAGCACTCGCGGCCGCGCAGCGCCTCCTCGGGGAAGAGCCAGTAGTGGTTCATCGCCACCGTCTGCTCGATCCCGTGAGCCAGGAGAACGCGGTACATCTCGTGGTAACGGTCCGCGACCTCGCGCTTCACCGTGTCGGCGTCCTCGAGGAGCCAGGTGATGTGCTGCCAGATGCGGACGCTTTTCACGCCCAGCTTTTCCATCTCCTCCGCGGCATGGACCGGACAGAGCTCGTCCATCGTGTAGTAATACACGTAGCACATGCCGTTCAGGAACGGACGTTCCTTCCGCTTAGTCATAGCGGTCCGCGATGATCTTCTGCAGTTTCGCATAGCCGTCGGATTCCGCCATCTCCCGCATTTTGGCAAGGCCCGCTTCCACGGTGGCCGAACCGGAGATGATGCGGATGGAATAGGTCAGGATCCGGTCGTAGACGCGGGAATAGATCGTCGCATACTCGATGCCGAGGGACAGGGTGTCCGTCGGGAAGTTGCGCTTGAGGTTCTGCTGAGAGTAGCGGAGGCTCTTCTCAGCCAGCTCGGGCTCGCGGAAAATGCTCTTGGAGGTGTAGTCCACCAGGTGATTGTCCTCGAGCTTCACACGGCCGCCCCAGTGGGCGCCGATGTTGAAGAGGTCACGGGGCTTGCCGTCCTCGGAGATGCCGAAGCCGCCGCTCGCGATGCGGGCCTCGAAGTTCGGAACGATCTCGCCGTTCTCATCGAGGTCGTAGTGCACGCCCTTGATGCCGTAGAGGCGCTCCGCGGAGCCCTCCTCGCTGTACATGTAGTCCAGGAACTTCACGAGACGGTAGGGCTCCTCGGCATCGTAGGCGATGCTCCAGCCGCCCCACCAGTCGCCGTTGGTAAGATAACCGCCGCGGGCCGCTCCGTCGGGCATGGGCAGCACGTCGACCACCGCGTTCGCATCGAGCTTGGCGATGGTGAAGGTGATGCCGCCGGTCGTCCGGCCGCCGTTGTAGAGCATGCAGCCGCACTTGCCGTTATAGAAATCGTTGACCGCGTCGGAGTCCTCGTAGAGGAAGAACTCGTTCTTCAGATAGCCCTTCTGATAGAGGGACGCCATCCAGGTCAGGTACTCCTTGTAGGGCTCGGTGAAGGCATCGAGCTGCCACTCGCCGTTCGCGTCCTTGGACCAGCCGGGCTCGCAGCCGAAGCCGATCTTGAAATAGGAGAGCCAGTCGAAGACCTTGGAGGCCGCCATGCCGTAGGTGTCGTTCTTGCCGTTGCCGTCCGGATCGTCCTGGGTGAAGGCGCGGAGCATCTCCTCGAATTCCTCGATGGTGGTGGGCTGCTTCATGCCGAGCTTGTCCAGCCAGTCCTGACGCACGTAGATCGTGTTGTCGAAGGCGGTGTTGGGCGCGGGGATGAAGTAGAACTTCCCGTCGATCTTCAGATCCTGGAAGTTATCGCAGGAAAGCAGCGCGTAGAGGTTCGGGGTCTCCTCCTCGGTCACGTACTCGGAGATCGGCGTGACCAGGCCCTTCTTGACCATGTTGACGTAGGCCTCCATGTAGTTCGTGTCGTTCTGCACGAAGAAGAAGAGCTCGGGCATGTCGTTGGCGTTGGCGAGGAGCGCCATCGTCTCCATCCAGTCCGTGCCGGAGCCGTCGAACTTGAATTGGACGTTGAACATCTCCTCCCACTTCTTCACGATCTCGTGGGAGTCGTCGTAGACGCCCATGCCGTTGGCGTAGAGGGTGTAGGTCAGGTTCTTATCCGTGATGGTCTTGTCCACCTCGATTTCCAGACTGCCGGGCTTTTTGCAGCCGGAGAGGGCAGAAAGGACAAGCAGGGACGCGAGCAGCGCCGAAAGAACTCTGCGCAGTTTGATTGATTTCATGGTTCTCGGGACCTTTCGGTTTTATCTGCCCCAGACCTCGATCTCCGTGAGGCCCACGCAATAGGCCAGATTCGGATCGATGGACTTGGTGCCTTTGGTAAAGTGGAAACGGACGAAGCGGGCCTCGGCGGCCTCGAAGGGGAAGCTCTGGTCCTTGCTGGTGATGTCCTGGAGGTAGTTCTCCTCGTTCACCACGACGGTCCAGGTCTCGCCGTCCGCGGAAATCTCGATCGTGAAGGCCGCGGGCATGCCGTGATCGCTCTGGCTGTAGAGGGTGCTGAAGTTCACCTTGTCGATCGTGAAGATGCCCTGCAGGTCGATGACCAGGGTCTCGTTCAGGTCCTTCTTCTTCCAGGTGACGGTGTTCTCGTCGATCTCGCCGCTGAACTCGCCCCAGCCGGGCTTCACATTGCAGGAGAGATAGGCGCCGACGTCGTCGAACATGGTCTGGTCAGAGGATTTCTCGCCGTCGAAGAGGTAGGCCTTGCCGTAGCCGCCGCCCCAGGCGCACTCCAGGGAGTGGTCGCACTTCACGTAATTGCCCTCGAGATCCCAGTCGTACATGGTCCACATGTCTTCGGGGTTCAGGTTGGGGAACGCCGGCAGGAAGGAGGCGCAGATGTTGCGGTATTCGGGGACGGGCTCGGTGCTCTCAGGCTCGCTTTCCGCGGGCGCGGTGCTCTCGTTCTTCGATTCCTGCGCGGTCTGGGACTCAGCGGGCTGCGATTCCTCACCGCCGCCGCCACAGCCGGCCACCGTCAACAGCATGACGGCGGCCAGCAGAAGGGCAAAAAGCTTAGTAAATTTCTTCATGATTTCAGTCCTCTTTCTTACGTTTTCCGATCAGGACGAAGAGCAGGACGAGCAGGCCCGCACCGACGGTGCCGACGCCCCAGATCCAGCCCTTGCCGCCCTTCTCGCCGGGCTCGGAGCCCTGAGACTCCTCGCCGCCGCCCTGAGATTCCTCGGGGGCCTCGGATTCCTCGGTGATCTTGGACTCCTCGACGGGCTCGGACTCGTTCTCGCTGTCCTCGGTGCTCTCCTCGGCGGGAATGTTGTCGTAGGGATTCAGGAACTCGCTTTCATCCGGAGGAGGCGGCAGCTGCACGTCGTCCGCCAGCTGATCCCGGGAGACCAGATAGCCGTAGAACTGCAGCTCGCGGAGCGCGGCGACGAAGCCGAGGTCGCAGGCCTCCAGCACGGAGTAGAAGTGGACGCGCAGGTAGCGGCATTCCGCGGTCGTGAAGCGGAAGTTGTACCAGCCGCTGTCGGTGACCGCCGTATTGTTGTTGGTGTAGAGGGTCTTCCAGGTCTTGCCGTCGAGGGAGCCTTCCACGGTGAATCTCTTGGGAACGCCGAGGCCGGCGCCCTTCCACCAGGACTCGAACTTCATGCGGCCGACCTTGTAGATGCCGTCCAGACGGATCAGCAGGTAGGTATCGGTGGCGTTCTCGAAGGTCTTGCTTCCCTTGAAGCGGGCGTAGTAGTCGGCATCCTCCTCGGTGGTGGCGATGAAGAGGTATTCGCTGCGGTCCTCATCGTAGAGCGCGCCGGTGCCGTGGCCCCAGAGGCCGTAGGACTGATTCGCGCGGATGAGCGCCTTGGTAAGGTCGATCTTGTCGCCGTAGAGCGCGTCGAGCGCGGCAGGATCGGCGTTGCCGTAGAGCCGGAGCTCGGAGAGCACCGCGCATAGGCCGAGCTCGGCGCTCGCGGCCTCATCGACGCCGTTGACCGTGATCTTCACGTAGCGGACGCCTTCGGTGTAGCGGGACGGGAAGGCGTACCAACGGCCGTCGCCGTTCGCGAGGCTCACGTTGTTCTTCTGCACGGCGGTATGCCACTCGGTGCCGTCCAGGGAGACGCTCACGGTGAACTGGCTGGGCAGACCCTTCAGACTGTTCTCCTCCATGGAGGCGAAGCGCACGTACTGGATGTCGTAGGCGGTCTTCAGGTCGATGGTGATGGTGTTGTTCAGACGCGCGACGGGGCCGGTGATGCTGGAGTCCGCGGTCGCGAAGGTGCTGTAGTTGCCGATGCTGCCGTCGATCAGGGCCGCGGCGCCCCAGCCCCACATCTCGTAGGACTTGGAGGCGGTGACGACATCCTGAGGATAACCGGTAGCCCAGGTGTAGTTGATGCCTTCGCCGGCCTTCCAGGTATCGATGTCGCGGACGTAGGAGCGGAGATCGATCTTGGAGGAGCCGTTGTAGACCTCGAATTCGCGCAGGTTGACGGTGTAGCCGATGTTGGGATCGCCGTCGCCGCCGACGTTGCGCACATAGATGCGGACGTAGCGGGCCGAGACGCTGCTGAAGCTGAAGCGGTAGTACTGCAGATCCTCGACGTCATAGACGTCCACGCTGCTCACGGTCTTCACGGTGGTCCAGCTGGAGCCGTTGTTGGAGACCTGGATGTCGAAGTCGACGGGGAAGCCGCCGAGATCGCCGCGGCGGAAGGACGCCAGGCGGATGGAGTTGAAGGTACGGGTGGTCTTCAGGTCGAGGCGGACCCAGGCGGGCGTCATGCCGGCACTGGGACGGCCGTCGTTCTTCTTGGCGATGAAGAGGGTGCCGAAATCGTTGTCGAAGAGGTTCTTCAGGCTGTTCGACACGAACTGCTCGGTGGCGGAGACGGAGGCCCTTCTCAGGTCGATCTCGTTGCCGTAGTTGACCTCCTCGTGGTTGACCTTCTCGCCGCAGACCTGGAACTCACGCAGGCAGACGTACGGGCCGACGTCGCAGGGCGCGCCGACCGCCATGACGTTCATGCGGACGTAGCGGGCTTCGATCTCAGGGAAGGCAACCTCGTTCTTCAGCGTGCCGTCGGGATTGAAGTGGGCGTTGTGCTTCAGGGCGACTCTCGTCCAGTTGGTGCCGTCCTTGGAGACCTCCACGGAGAACTGCAGGGGAAGACCCTGGTCGGCGCCGATGGCGTAGTTGTAGTAGATGAGCTTGTTGACCTTGTAGACTTCCTGCAGGTCGAGCTTGATCCACAGGTCGTTCACCGCGGTGCCAACCTCGGATTCCGCCACGCCGATGTAGCGGCCCTCACCGCCCCAGCTGCCGTCGATCAGGTTCGCGATGCCGAGGCCCCAGTTCTCGTAGGAATGGTTAGAGGTAATGACGTTCTGAGTGAAGTTGGAAGCGTTGCCGGAGTTGAGGCCAGCCACGAAATCGGTAAGGTCGATCACGGGCAGCTCGCGGTACTCGAAGGACTCCTGCGGCTCGTCGGGCTCTTCCTCGCTGCTCTCGGACTCGGGCTCGCTCTCGGGCTCGCCGGGATTCAGCGCTTCGCCGCAGATCTGGAGCTCGTTCAGGCAGAGGTAGTCGCCCTGGTCGCCGGCGGCCTCGAGAGCCGTGACGTTCAGGCGGACGTAGCGGGCGTTCACTTCGTCGAAGAAGAAGCAGTTCGCACCGGTGGTGTTATCGGTGTTATGGGTGTAGCCGGTCTTGGTGAGAACCGTCGTCCAGTTCTCGCCATCCTCGGAGACCTCCACGGTGAAGTCAGTGGGGAAGCCGTTGCCGGCGCCGAACATGAAGCTGTGGAGGATGATCTCGTTGATCTTGTAGTCGTCCAGCAGATCCACGCGGATCCAGGTCGGCCAGTTGCTCACGCCGCCGGCGATGTCCGCGTCGGTCGCGCCGATGTAGCGGGAAGCCGCGCTGGCGTTGCCGTCGATCAGGTTCGCGATGCCGAGACCCCAGTTCTCATAGGAATGGTTGGAGGTGATGACGCTCTGGGCGAAATTGGAGGCGCTGACCATGCCCTCGAGCGCGCCGGAAAGATCGATCACGTCATACTGGGTAGGCGTGACGACGGTGCCGGGCAGCTCGCCGCAGACCTGGAACTCACGCAGGCAGACGTAGTTGCCGACGTCGCAGGGCGCGCCTACCGCCTGCACGTTCATGCGGACGTAGCGGGCATCGGTCTCCGCGAAGGTGAATTCGCGCTTCAGCGTGCCGTCCTCGTTGTAGGTGACGTTCGTCTTGGTCAGCACGGTGGTCCAGGCGGTTCCGTCCTCGGAAACCTCGAAGGTGAAGTCGGCGGGGATGCCCTGATCGGAACCGATGGCATAGGTGTAGAAGATGAAGCGGTTCAGCGTGTAGACCTCCTGCAGATCCATATGGATCCACAGATTGGTCACTGCGGTGCCGACTTCGGACTCGGCCGCGCCGACATAGCGGCCGCTGCCGGACCAGTCACCGTCGATCAGGTTCGCGATACCAAGACCCCAGTTCTCGTAAGAATGGTTGGAGGTGATGATGCTCTGCGGGAAGTTGGAAGCGTTGCCGGCGTTGAGGCCGCCCACGAAGCTGCTGAGGTCGATCACGGGCAGATTGCGGGCCTCGGGCTCGCTCTCAGGCTCGGATTCGGACTCGGACTCGGGCTCGCTCTCGGACTCGGGTTCGCTCTCGCTCTCGGGCTCGGATTCGGGTTCGCTCTCGGATTCGGGTTCGGAGCTGGGCTCGCTCTCGGGCTCGGATTCGCTCTCCTCCGTTCCGACTGCGTAGCCGTAGGGGAAGAAGCCGCGCATGCCGAAGTAGCAGCCGGAACCGCCGGGCGCGGAGCCGGTGATGTGCATGCGGATGAACTGCGCCTGCATCGGAACGAGCAGGTAGCTGCGGAGAGTCTCGGCGTTGGAGTCGCCGGTCACGGTGCAGACCGTGGTCCAGTTCACGCCGTCTTCGGAAACATCGAAGGTGTAGTCGGTGGGGTAATAGGTCGGATCCGCCTCGGAGGGCCAGGTCTCGACGCGCTCGACGACGTACTCGCCGTCGAACTGGAAGACCACGTCACCGGTGCCCTGGTTCGTATAGCAGCCGGAACCCCAGGTGTCGTTGGTGAGGTTTTCCTTCACGGTGGACCAGATCTCCGTGCCGGGCACGGCGATACAGGTAGAGGGAATCAGCGCGGTGGCGGGATGGGGCTCGCTCTCCGGCTCGGACTCGGGCTCGGATTCGGGTTCGGATTCGGACTCGGGCTCGGACTCAGGCTCGCTCTCAGACTCGGGCTCGCTCTCAGGCTCGCTCTCAGGCTCGCTCTCGGACTCGGGCTCGCTCTCAGGCTCGGAGGACTCTTCTTCATCCGCGGGCACGCCGCAGACGGTGAATTCGTTCAGGCACAGGCGGTTGCCCTGGTCGCCGTCGGCCTCGAGGGCCGTCACGTTCAGGCGGATGTAGCGGGCTTCCGTCTCAGGGAAGATCAGCTCGTTGGCATTGGTCGTGCCGTCAGAGGTATGGACATAGCCGGTCTCGGTGCGGACCGTGGTCCAGGTCACGCCGTCCTCGGAGACCTCGATCGTGAAGTCAGCGGGGAAGCCGTTGCCGGCGCCGTTGATGTAGCTGCGGAGGATCAGGCGGTTGACCGCGTACACCTCCTGCATATCCATCAGGATCCAGGTGGGCAGGGTGTTCACGCCGCCGGCGATCTCCGCGTCGGAGCCCGCGATGTAGCGGGTGGAGGGATCGTTGTCGATCAGGTTCGCGATGCCCAGACCCCAGGCTTCATTGGAGTGGTTGGAGCTGATGATGCTCTGCGCGAAGCCGGAAGCGGAGGTCATGCCGGCCAGGTAGCCGGTGAAGTCGATGGCGGGCAGCTCGCGGTAGGGACGGGACTCCTCACCGGACTCGGGCTCGGACTCGGGCTCGGAGGATTCCTCCTCGGTCGGAATCTCACCGCAGACGGTGAATTCGTTCAGGCACAGGCGGTTGCCCTGGTCGCCGTCAGCCTCGAGGGCCGTCACTTCCAGGCGGATGTAACGGGCTTCCGTCTCAGGGAAGATCAGCTCGTTGGCGTTGGTCGTGCCGTCAGAGGTATGGACGTAGCCGGTCTCGGTGCGGACCGTGGTCCACTCCGTGCCGTCCTCGGAAACCTCGATCGTAAAGGCGGAGGGGAAGCCGGCGCCGGAGCCGTTCATGAAGCTGCGGAGGATCAGGCGGTTGACCGCGTAAATCTGCTGCAGATCCACCAGAATCCAGGTGGGCAGGGTGTTCACGCCGCCGGCGATCTCCGCGTCGGAACCCGCGATGTAGCGGGTGGAGGGATCGTTGTCGATCAGGTTCGCGACGCCCAGACCCCAGGCTTCGTTGGAGTGGTTGGTGCTGATGACGCTCTGCGCGAAACCGGAGGCGGAGGTCATGCCGGCCAGCGCGCCGGAAAGGTCGATGGCGGGCAGCTCGCGGTAGGGACGGGGCTCCTCGCCGGACTCGGGCTCGGACTCGGGCTCGGACTCAGACTCAGGCTCGGATTCGGGCTCGGAAGTCTCTTCCGCCACGGGAACTCCGTAGGCAAACATGCCGCGAAGGTCCAGAACCGCGCCGGCGTCACCGGCCAGCGGCGCCGTGATGTGCATGCGCAGATATCGGCCCTCCGTGGGCGTGAACGTATAGTTACGTTCATAGGAATCATTCGCGTCGTCAGTCACGGAGAAGACCGTGACCCAGGTCGTACCGTCCTCGGACAGGTCGAAGCTGTAGTCCTTCGGATAGTAGAGACCGTAGTTTTCCGCGGGCCAGGTCATGACCCGGTCGACCGTGTACAGGCTTCCGAAATCCAGCACGATGTCGCCTGTCACGGTAGCGGAAACCGAAGCGCTCGACCAGTCAGAGTCAGTCAGACTGCCAAGTGTTCCGCCCCAGATCATGTCTCCGGGGAAGGCGATGCAGGTCGCATCGATCTGCGCGGAATCCGCGGCGACGTCGGCCGCCCGGAGACCGGACAGGGTGCTGAGGATCAACGTGCTGCAAAGCAGCATGGCCAGCACTTTTTTCATGTCGTTTTCCTCCTGAAATTTATTCTTTCACTGAACCGATGGTAATACCTTTATTAAAATATCCTTGCACGAAGGGATATACCAAGAGGATCGGGATGATGGTGACGATCAGCGCCGCCATCTGGATCGAGATCTTCGAGACCTTGGTCACGTCGTAGTCGCCGAAGGCCGAGAGGTCGTCCTGGATCAGCATCTCGCGGAGCACGTTCTGGATCAGGTATTTCTTCTTGTCCTTCACGAAGAGGACCGCGGAGAACCAGTTGTTCCAGACGCCGACGCCGTTGAAGAGCGCCATGGTCGCGATGATGGGCTTGGAGAGCGGGAACACGATCCGGAAGAGGATCGTCAGGTACGGAGCGCCGTCGATGACGGCCGCCTCCTCCAGGCTGTGCGGCAGCGCGTTGATGAAGTTCTTCATCAGGATCACGGTGTAGGGCGCGACGACGCCGGGCAGGATGTAGACCAGCACCTTATCGGTGAGCTTCAGGCTGTCAATCAGCAGGTAGAAGGGGATTGTACCGCCGGAGAAGAGCATCGCGAAGGTGAAGATGAAGAGCAGCGCCGTGCGGCCGGGCAGATCGTGATGCGAAAGCACGAAGGCCGCCGCCATGCACAGCAGGATGTGGAGCGTGGTGTTCGCCGCGACCACGAAGAGCGTGAGGCCCGTGGCGCGGAGCACCTCCTTGTTGAACAGGATCTTGTACGCGTCGAACTGGAGCCCGCGCGGGAAGATCATCATCGGCTCCGCGATCGTGGACGCGTAATCCGAAAGCGACAGGGAGATGATGTTCATGAAGGGGATCACGATGACCAAAAGCAGCAGGATCATGAAGAAATAGATGATCGCGTCGCCCACGCCGAAGCGCTCGGTCTTCGCGGCGGGCGACTGCTGGACGCCCTCCTCTTCGCGGAAACGTCTTTTCTTTACCATAAGCCCTCACCTCCCAGCTTGTCGGCGATCTTGTTCGTGATCACGATCAGGATCAGGCCGATGACGGATTTGACGAGGCCCAGGGCCGTGGCGACTTCGAAGTTGCCGGAGACGAGACCCATGCGGTACACGTAGGTATCGATGATGTCCGCGGTGTCGTAGACGACGGCCGAGTAAAGATTGAAGATCTGGTCGAAGCCGGCGCTCAGGATACCGGAGATCGAAAGGATCAGGTTGATGGAGATGGCCATCGACAGACAGGGCAGCGTCACGTAGCGCATCTTCTGCCAGCGGTTCGCGCCGTCCACCGTCGCCGCCTCGTAGAGGGTCGGGTCGATGCCTGCAATCGCGGCCATGTAGATGATGCTGCCGTAACCCATGTCCTTCCAGATGGCGCTGATGATCAGCGCGAAGATGAACCAGTTCGGGTCGGTCAGGAAGGGGATGCCCTTGCCGCCCAGCGACTTGATCAGCGAGTTGATCATGCCGTCGCCGCTCATCATCGTGCGGACGATGCCGGCCACGACGATCCAGGAGAGGAAGTAGGGCAGGTAGACCGCGGTCTGCACGGTCTTCTTGAAGCGGGGATGACGGATCTCGTTGAGAAACAGGGCCAGAAGGATCGGGGCCGGGAAGCCGAACACGAGCCGCAGCACGCTGATGCGGATGGTGTTCAGGGTGACCTTCCAGAAATCGGTGCCGCCGAGGGCGGACCGGAAGTGCTTGAAGAGGGGTTGGACGAAGTCGCTGTACCACATGCCGAGGCGCGGCGAGTAGTCCTTGAAGGCGATGATGATGCCGCCCATCGGCAGATACGAGAAGACGATCAGGGAGATGAGCGGGGGCAGGAGGATCAGGTAGAGCGGAAGATACTTGCGGAACTTCCGCCAGCCAGCGCCCTTTGCCCGGGCAGGTCTTTCGGCTTTTTGTTTCATTGCTTACCTCGCGGAAAGGGTTCTCGCGAACCCGTTTTCTTTATTCGAACCCCCGGGGCGTGAAAGGGCCCCAGATGTCGGAAAGGAAGTCGCAGGCGTCGGCGGTCCAGCCGGGAAGGCGGGAGCAGCCGGGCGCAATCTGAAGGTAGGGCTCACCGGTGGTGAAGCCGTGCTCGCCGCGGACGTACATGTGGAGCTCGCAGGGGATCTGCGCCTTCACCAGCGCAGCGGCCCAGTCGAGGCCGTTCTGCGGCGCGATCATGCTGTCGTCCGCCGCCATGAAGACGAAGGAAGGCGGCGTGTCGGGGCCGACCGCCTCGAGCGGCCGGGGCAGCCCGGGCAGGCAGAAATCGCAGGCCTCGGGCAGGATCACGGGGTAGCCGAGGACCGTCGCCGCGGGCTTTTCTTCGAGCAGCACGCTCGCGCAGGCGGCGAGATGGGCGCCGGCGGAGAAGCCGCAGAGGGCGATCCGGTCGGGATCGGTGTGCCATTCGTCCCGCTTCGCGCGGATCAGGCGGAGCGCCGCGTCGGTCTCCTCAAGGGGCTGCGGCCAGATGGGCGAGCCGTCCTTCGAAACGGAATAGCGCAGGATGTAGGCCTGAAAGCCCGCCTTCGCGAAGCAGAGCGCTACGGGCTCGGCCTCGCGGTCGGAAAGCATCCGGTAGCCGCCGCCCGGCAGGACCAGCACGGCGGGACGCTCGCGGACGGCGCCGTAGAGGCCGCCCACGTCCTGAAGCAGGGCACTGAGCCTCGCGCCCCGTTCGTTCAGCTCGATATTTTCGTATCTCATAGGCTTAAGCTTCAGTTCAGCGGAATGATGACTTCGCGGAAGCCCTGGACGTCGTAGACGTAGTGGAAATCGACGGGGACGAAGTCCTCGGGCAGCGCGAAGACCGCGACGAGCTCGATCGTCTCGCCGGGCGCGATGGCCTGTCCCAGGAGGCTGTTGCCCTCGAGGTCATAGATTTCGGTCAGATAGCTGGTGTGCTTGGTGGCGTCGCGCAGACGGAAGCGGTTCTTCGCCTCGAGGCCCTGGCCTTTTTTCTCGTCCTCGGTGCAGCGAAGGCTGAGCCGGAGCTCGGCGCGGCCGGGCTCATAGACGTAGGAATGGATCGTGACGCGGTAGCCCTCGGTGCCGAATTCCTGCTCCAGGAAGGCGTAGACGGACTCCTCGCTCTCCTCGGACTCGGGTTCGCTCTGGGCGGTGCTTTCGGCGACGGACTCCTCGGTGCTCTCAGACACGGGCGGCTCGCTCTCCTGCGGCCCCGGCGCGATGCAGGCGCAGAGTGACAGGGTAAAAAGGGACACTAAAAACAGGGCTGACAGCTTCACCTGGGTATTATGCTTCACGGAACGAGACTCCTCTCGGGGAAGATTTTCAGAACAAAAAAACACGATGGGATTGAGGACAGTTTATCATCTTCCCACCGTGTTTGCAAGAACTTTTTCGAAAACCTAAAATTTGTTCAAAAAGTTTCGAAACTTTTTTCAGCGTGTTTTTTCGAAAAAATTTTCGAAAGAAAATCAGGGCGCGAAGGCGCGGCTTCTTTCGGGCTTCAACCGCCGTTTCAGCCGGGCGCCGCGGCGGCTTCAGCCGGGCGCCGGCCCGTCCGAGAGGCGCCGCGCGAGCTCGGTCAGGCCGCGCAGACGGGTCTCATATTCCGCCTCGCTTTTCGCGCCGAGGACGTCCGTTTCGAGCGAGAAAACACCCTGCCAGGCGGTCTCCCGGAGCGCCGCGGAAAACGCGGTCCAGTCGACCGTGCCCTCGCCGGGCAGCCGGTGCTCGTCCGCGCGCCCGCTGTTGTCGTGGACGTGGAGGATCTTCACCTCATCCGCCGCCTCGCGCAGGAATGCGCCGGGCGAGACGCCGAGGAAATTCGCGTGGCCGGTGTCGAGGCAGAGCCGAAGCGCGGGGCTTGCGAGCTCTCTCACGAAGCGGAGCTGCTCCTCCGGCGAGGACAGCGGCATCCGGCAGGGCATGTTCTCCAGGCAGACGACGGCGCCCTCCTCCTCCGCGGCCCGCGCGAGGCGCGCGAAGAACTCACGGTTCACGCGGAGCATTTCGGAACGGATGGCTTCGGCGCGGATGGCTTCGGCCGGAAGACCGGGCTCCGCGAGACGCGCCGGAAGCATGGCTTCGGTGATCTGCGCCGGATCGTCGCCCAGCGGGTAGAGCGGATGGATGGCCATGTAGGGCGTGCCCAGAAGGCGCGCCGCCCGGAGCGCCCGACGCATTTTTTCGAAACGCTCGGCGCGGTCCTCCTCCGTCGCGTCCCGCTCGGGCCAGCGCCAGGGACCGTGGATCTGCGAGACGAAAAGCCCCGCTTCCCCGATCTGCGCGCGGACGCGGGCGAGGAAGACCTCGGCTTCGGCCTCCGGCAGCGTGTAGGGGAGCGTCCCTGTGTCGCTCAGGTTCAGGTCGAGCGCGCCGATGCCGCAGCGCCGGAGCCGGCGGAGCCGCGCCGCGAAGGCCTCCTCCGGCAGGAGCTTCTGGCTGATGCCGATCATTGCAGTGTCGCGGTGGATTCGCGGACCACCAGCCGGGGATTCAGCGAGATGTTCTCGACGGGCTTGTTGGGCCGGGCCAGGCGCGCCATCATCAGGTCGCAGGCCAGCTCGCCCATGTCGCCGACGAAGTTCGTCACGGTCGTCAGCGGCGGGTCCATGTACTTGGCGGAATAGATATCGCTCGCGCTCACCACGGAGAAATCCTGCGGGACCGCGTAGCCGGCCCGCTTCGCCGCGTAGATCACGCCGCGGGCGATCTCGTCGTAGGCCGCATAGATCGCGGTCGGCAGCTCCTTGCAGGCGAGGATGCGGTTCATCCCCTCCTTGCCGCTCTTCTCGAAGCGACTGTCGGTGACCACGATGTATTCCTCGTTCACGGGCAGGCCGCGGTCGCGCAGATACTGCTCGAACGCCTGCCGCTTGTTCTCGGTCAGGGTCTCGCCCACGTAGCCGATGCGGCGGTGCCCCAGCTTGATCAGGTGCTCGAGCGCCAGGTGGACGTACGAATCGGCGTCCATGCAGAGCGAGTCGCAGAGGTCGGTCTTCTCGACCATGGACACCAGCAGGAAGGGCACGGTCTTGTTGTTCGTCACGAGGCGGCGGAAGGACTCCGTGACCTCCTCGTGCTCGGCGAAGCAGATCACGCCGCAGACGCCGACCCGCAGCAGCTCCTTGATGCACTTCTCCTCCTGCTCCTCGGTGAAATCGGTGAGCATGAGCAGCATCTGCATCTTCTGCTCGCGCAGGGCCTTCCGCAGCGAATCCAGGATCATCACGTAGTACGAGCTGTTGAGCTCAGGCGCGACGACGCCGATCACGTTCGAGCGGCTCTTGGCCCGCTCGGTCTCGCGGATTTCGTAGCCCATGCTCTCGGCGATCTGCTGGACGACCGCCACGGTTTGCTCGTTCAGCTCGCCGGTGTTGCGCAGGGCCTTGGAGACGGTGGGGACGCTGAGCCCGGCCGCCGCCGCGATGTCTTTCAGTTTGACCATTTCCGTTACTTCCTTCACGTTTTTTTATACTTTAGCAAGCGGAGTTTCGAAAGTCAAGATTGTTTCGAAAATGGGAGGCGGGGCGGATGGCCGCCGGATGGCGGCGGCCAGTCATTCATGGAAAAGCTCCGCGTTCCGCAGGCGACTTGAGTGATTTCGACTTGTGTGTTTTCGACTTGAGTGTTTTTCCCGAAAAAAGTGTTTTTACACGCAATTTTGAGACCTGCGGTGAGTGGTTTTTCTAAAAAAAGTGACTTCCCACCTATATTCTCCACGCGAGTTGTGTGGAATGACCGAAAAAAGCCGCCTTCGCACTCAACTAACCTCCAAAAGTTGTATGTTTTTTCCTGAAAAACCGGATTTACACTCAACTGCGGCAATTGCGCCGCGGCCGCCCGCCCCAAAAAGGCTTGCCACGGTTGCCTTCCAAAGCTACCCCACAAAAAAAGGACCCCGCGGGGTCCTTTTCATCATTTTCGGATCGGCACGTTCTCCTCGACCAGGTTCAGCAGGCGCACCATCATCTCGCAGTCGCGGAGCGTGTCGCGGGAGCAGGGGGCGAGCGGCGTCAGCAGGAGCTTCACGCCCGATTCCGCGCACTCCTCGAAGAACTGCGTCTTCAGGTCGGGCAGCGGATACCAGAGCCAGGCGCCATCGACAGCCGCCGCGCGAAGCTCATCGACATCCGCGGCGCGGCGCCCATCGACACCCGCGGCGCGGCGCCCGACGTCCTCCGCGAGAATCTCCTCCTTGCAGCCGAGCGGGCCCTGCAGGTACGTGAAGCGGACCGGGCGGCCGTGCAGCTCCTCCGCGAGGAAGCGGAGCGCCCGCGCGAGCTCGCGGACCGGGCCCTCGGTCACGCCGGCGCAGAAGCCGTTCATGATGCCCTTCGGAAGGAGCGCGCCGCGCAGGGTGTTGTCCGGCTGCGAGCGGGCGAGCTCGAGGGTGTTCAGCGCCTCGTCCGGCGCGCCGAGAAGCAGGCGGCCGTTCCAGGCGAGGGGAATCCAGCAGAGCAGCCGCCGGCCGGCCGCGTCCTCGAGCCAAAGCTCCGCGAAGGGCGGGAGGCGCTTCACGCGGGGACGCAGGAAGCCGCCGCGGTACGAGCCGCGGAAGAAGCGGCGGAGCCTCAGCAGGCGAAGGCCCGGCAGCGCCCCGGCGAGCTTCGCCGCGAGCTCCTCCGCCGCGCCGCGCTCCCAAAGCCGGGCGCAGAGGCCTTCCGTGTCCTCATAGGAAAGGGTATCGAAATAGACGTGGCAATCCTGTTCCAAAATGCTCGTTTCCTTTCAGTTGATGTCCGAATCGGCGGAATCCGGCGCTTCCGCCGACTCCGTCGAGGGCGCGAGCGCAGCAGACTCAAGTGTCGTCGGCTCCGTCGCGGGCGCGAGCGCAGCAGACCCAAGTGTCGCCGGCTCCGTCCGCTTCTCCGGCAGCTCCGCGACGAGGGCCGCGCCCAGAATCAGCGCCGCGCCAATCCAGCCCCAGAGCGACAGCGGCTCCGCCAGCAGGAAGAACGACAGCAGCACCGCGGTCAGCGGGTCGATGTAGCTCATGAACGCGACGGTCGAGGCCGGGAGCCGGCCCATCGAGCTGAAATACAGCAGATACGCGACGCCCGTGTTCACGACGCCGAGCCAGAGCAGCACCCAGACCGACGCGCCGCCGCGCAGGGGCGCGAAGTCCTCCGTGAGAAGCAGGTAGGGCAGGATGATCGCCGCGGCCGCCGCGAGCTGGATCACCGTCCGCTCGAGGCCCGTGGGACCGTCCGGCGCGGTCTTGTTGAGCAGGATCACCGCCGCGTAGAAGAGCGCGGCGCCGAGCGCCAGGATCACGCCGAGCGCGTGCTCGCCGCCGAGGCCGCGGAGTCCCCCCGGGATCACGCCGGAGACCAGCGCCATGCCGGCGCAGGCGCAGAGCACGCAAAGGAGCTTGCGGAGCGTCAGGCGCTCCTTCAGCACGAGCGGCGCGAGCAGCAGCACGATCATCGGCGCCATGTAGTAGCAAAGCGTCGAGACCGCGACGGTGGTGTGCCGGTAAGCCTCGAACAGGAGAATCCAGTTCACGCCGATCGCCGCGCCCGAGAGCGCGAGACGCAGCCAGGTCCGCGCCGGGAGGCCCCGCGTGAAGCGGCGCCCCGTGACACCCATCGCGAGGAGGAGCACCAGGCTCCCCAGCAGGCCGCGCGCGAAGCAGATCGCCGCGGCGGAAAAATCGCAGAAGCGGCTGACGATGCCGCCGGTGCCGAAGATCAGCACCGCGAGGAGCATCTGCAGCCGGGCCGATAAGTCTTTTTTCATGCCTGCCTCGACGCCCCGTCAGTCTTCCTTCTCAGGGATGAAGCCCTCGAAGATCGTGGTGACGCCCAGCGCCCGGTTCTCGAGCAGACGCTCCGGCTCCGTGACGGTCCACTCGACCGCCACCGCGCCGAAGAGCTTCTCGCAGAGCTGCACCGCGAGTTCCTTCCGGGAGGTATGGTAATCGTAGGCGATGAAATGGGGCCGGCCGGCGAAGTTCATCAGCAAAAGCCCCGCGACGACGTTCAGGAGCTTCGGCTCCTGCGCCGAGATGGAAAGCTGCCCGCGGCCGACCTTCGGCCGGTTCCAGCGCACCCACCAGAGGGCCCGGGGATCGAAGGATTCCACGTAATAGGGACCCTCGTAGAGGTCGAGCTCCTCGAAGACCCGCTTCGACAGCGCGGCGCCGTTGTTGCCGTCGCACTTGATTTCGATGCACAGCGGGACCTGACCGCGGATCAGCGACAGGAACTCCCCGAAGGTCGGGATGCGCTCGTCCGTGCCGAGGAGCCGAAGCTCGCGAAGCTCCGCCAGGGTCATCTTGCTGACGCGGCCGCTCACGCCCGTCATGCGCAGCGTCTCCGCGTCGTGGAAGACGACGAGCTGCCCGTCCGCCGTGAGCTGCACGTCCATCTCCATGCCGAAGCCGTGGTCGATGGCCCGCTGAAAGGCGGCGAGGCTGTTCTCCGGAATGCCCGCGGCGTTGTCGTGGAGGCCCCGGTGCGCGAGGTCCTGCCGGCCGATCGCGGTGATGGTTCCGTTATGCTTCCAGGACGGCGAGATCAGATAGAAATAGAGCGCGATGAGCGCGAGAACGACATACAGAATCCACATGGCAGTCTCCTTTCAATTCCGGGCGCTTTCGAGGCGCCAGAGCTCCGCAAGCTCCGCGAGATCCCGCACCGCCAGGGTCGGTTTCGTTTCGGAGCGGGCCAGGTCCTCCTCCGAGGTCTCGCCGCAGAGGACCAGGACGGTATCGATGCCCGCGTTCACGCCGCAGGCGATGTCGGTGTAGATCCGGTCGCCGATCAGGAGCGTCTCCTCCGGCGCGCAGCCCGCAAGCGCCATCGCCGCGCGGGCCATCAGCGGTTCAGGCTTGCCGACGAAATCAGGCCGCCGCCCTGTCGCCCGCGTGATCATCTCGCAGACCGAGCCGCAGTCCGGCACGAAGCCGTACCAGGTCGGGCAGACCCAGTCGGGATTGGTGGCCACCCAGGGCAGCCCCCGTCCCAGCAGGATGCAGACGTCCTCGAGCTTCCGGAAGGTGAGCTCGCGGTCGAAGCCGGAGAGCACCAGCTCGATGCCGTCCTCGAGCTCCGTTGTGACGTTGAAGCCCGCTTCCTCCATCTGCGTGAGGAAGGAACGGGTGCCGGCCAGGTAGATGCGCATCGACCGCGCCCGCTCGCCGAAGCGCTCCCGGAGATAGAGGACCGTGGCGTCGACGGAGGTGAAAAAATCCTCCGGCTCCGCGGGCAGTCCCAGCCGCCGCAGCTTCTCCAGATAGCCGCCGATCCCGCGCGACGAGTTGTTCGTCACGTAAAGATACCGGCCGCCGGTCCCGCGGACGCGGCGCAGGAACTCCGCCGCGCCGGGCAGCAGTTCCTCGTCCAGGTAGAGCGTTCCGTCCATGTCGAGGAGGAACAGTTTTTTCTTGCAAAGGGAAAGCATGGGATCCTCCCGGAAAAACATTCTTTCCGCCATTATAGCCGCTCGGGGCGCTTTACGCAAGAGAAGAGCCGCCCCGGGCGGGACGGCTCCTCAGTCAAAAGCTTACTTCTTCTTTTTCTTGGAAAGCAGGATGATTACCAGCGCGATTACCAGCACGGCAGCGCCAATCCCGACGTACAGCCAGGGGAAATTGGCCGCGGGAACGGGCTCGGGCTCGGACTCCTCAGCGGGTTTGGATTCCTCGGCAGGCTTGGACTCCTCGGCGGGCTGGGACTCTTCCTCAGACTCCTCCTTGGATTCCTCGACCGGCGCGATGCTTTCCTCCTCACCCTCTACGTAGAAGATGAGATCGACAGGCAGGTAGTCGATGCCGGGCGCTTCGGTGAAGATCCAGCTGCCGTCAGCCAGATTCAGATTCACGTAGCCGACGAACGAGAGCTCAGGCTCGGTCGTCACGGCGGAGCTGTCATAGAACTTGTCGAAGGGGCCGTAGAAGTCGGAGCAGAGGTAATAGGTCTTGCCCGCCTCCAGGGTCACGTACTCGTATTTCTCCAGATAGGCATACTCGAAGGTGCCGTCGACGGAGTCCTCATAGCCCTGCACGGCCACGCCGGAAAGAACCAGGGAACCGTCGGCCTCCGTGATGAGGAACGCGTGGGAGATGTTGCCGGCGGAGAAGAACATGCGGCCGACAGCCGTCACGGTGATGTCCTTGTCGCCGATCTGAATCGCGGCGCCGGCCCAACCGACCTCGATGGGATTCGCGTCGCCTTCGACGTTGCGCTCACCGGTCAGCGTAATTTCCTTGACCGCCTTCTTGCCCTTGCCGGCCGCAGAGGACGGAAGGATCAGCCCGGTCACGAGCAGAACGGAGACCAAAAGAGCTGCCAAAATTTTGACTTTGTTTTTCATGTAAATCACCTCAGAATAGAATCAGGCGTTCCGGCGGCGCTTGCTCAGCAGGATAGCCAGAGCGCCGAAGGAAAGGATCAGGACGGCGGAAACGACCAGCAGGCTGTTGTCGCCGGTGTTCGGAAGGGCCAGGTAGCAGAAGTCCACAGGACCCCAGCCGGTGTTCTCGGCCTCGAAGAAATCGTAACCTCCGGTACCGTTCACGATTGCGATACCGTCGATGGTCGCGACACCGGTGTGCTGCTGCACGGCGCCGGCGTAGAACTTATCGGTCGGGCCCCAGAAGTCGCCGATGAGGTAATAGCGCTGACCGGCTCTCAGGGTAATGGGACCGCCCGCCAGATTGCCGTACACGAAACCTTCGGAGCTGCGGGTACCGACAACGGCGGTGCCGAGGATCGTACCGTCCTCAGCCGCGATCATCAGGTTGTGGCTCGCGTTGCTGTTGGGCGTATACCAACGGCCGAGACGGGTCACGGTCACATCGGCAGAGCCGACGGTAATGCGCATTCCGGCCCAGCCTGCAGGCATATTCACTTCCGCGCCCACATTGCCGGGGCCGCCCAGCTCCACGCCGGTCGTGAAGGCACGCTCGACGTATTCGGGCTCCTCAGGCTCAGGCTCGCTGCTCTCGGGCTCAGGCTCGGACTCGGGTTCGGTGCTCTCAGGCTCGCTGCTTTCGGGCTCGGATTCAGACTCGGGCTCAGACTCAGGCTCAGTGCTTTCGGGCTCGGACTCAGGCTCGGACTCGGATTCGGATTCCTCCTCTTCCAGCACGATGTAGGTCAGGTCGAGAGGACCCCAGCTGTTGTTGGCAGTGCCGGCAATCAGCGAATAGGTGCCGATGACGATGCCGTCGACCGAGATATCGTCGCAGGCAACGATGGGATTGTGGGCGTAGAACTTATCGGTATCGCCCCAGTAATCCGACACGAAATAGTAACTGGTATTCGCCTGAAGGATCACGTCGCCGCCGGTAACCGACGCGTACACGAAACCGTCTGCCTGTCCGGCAGTCGCGTTGGTGACTGCCTGGCCGTATTGCATGACCAGAGAGCCGTCCATGTTCGCAATCAGGAAATTATGGGTCAGGTTGCTGCCGGCCGTATACCAGCGCCCGACGGAAAGGACCTGAATGTCCTCGTCCCCGACCGTAATCTGCATACCGGCCCAACCGTTCGGCATGCTGACTTCTCCGCCGACGTTGCCTTCCCCGTAGGGACCGTCCAGAGAGACGGTCAGATGCTGTTCGGCAGGATCAGCCGAAACGGTCCGAAGCTTCAGCCCAAAGCCGAAGATGACGGCGACGCTCAGCAGAATGCAAAGCCATTTGATCTTTTTCATCGTTGTTCCTCCTATACTTTTTATTATTTCTTATCCTTCAGCCACGCCCAGTACACGCGCAGGGCCACCCCGTGATGCAGCTGATAGGGGTGCCCGGCCACATGGTCGGGATGGCGAAAAGCCTTTTCATAGCGGTTCTCGGCGACGATGTTTCCGTCCCCGTCCAGGAGCCGCAGCCGAACGGTGTAGTTCTTCTCCGGGTCGACCGTAAAGTCGAGATCGGAAACCTTCACGCGGGAATTCGGGCCGAGCCCGACCGCGCATTCCTTCTCGAAGACGATCTCCTCCTCATCCGTCCAGGCCAGGATCTCCGCGCGCAGCCCGCCGAAATCCTTCAGCAGGTCGTTCACGGCCCAGACCGCCACGGGAGCGGTGCGGGAAGCGTCCATCATGATTGCGACAGGCTGGTTGCTCTCCAGAAACGCCCGCTGGCCGGCCTTGGGAAGACCGGTCCGGTCATAGACGCCGAAGTGACTGGAGGGCGCCGTGTCGGTAAACAGGAACTGGAAGTGTCCGCCGCAGGGCGCGAACTTCTGCAGACGGTAGTGCTCGATGAAGTACTTCAGGTACCGGTACTGATACTCATGAATGACGTCGATCCCGTCGACCACCGGTCCGAGGATCTTTACCAGCTCCGGATCCTTCCGCAGGGTCGAGAACACGGGAGGCGCGTCCATGCCGAATTCGGAGTTCAGCTTCTCGAGCTGGCCGAAAATGTTGGTGTAATGAGTATGCGAGCCGTGAAGCGAGCCCTCGTAGTTGTGGCTGTCGCCGCTCTCCGGGTCGTTGATGGCCCAGGAGCTCATGATATAGGGCGCGCCGGGCACGAGGGTCTGCACCAACTCGCGGAACTGCGGGCCGGGCCGGACCGTCGTATAGGAGTCGAGACGCGGCTCGTTCAGCAGCACCCAGCAGAAGATGGAGGGATGATCGCGCAGCATGCGGATCACGGAGCCGAACACGCCGACCGCGCGCTCGGTCCAGGCCTCGTCCGTCGGATGAGTCCAGTTGAAATCTGAATCCTGAATCAGAAGGATGCCGGCCTCGTCGACCAGGTCATAGAACTCCTCCCGCTCCGTGTGGACGTGGATGCGCCAGGCGTTCACGCCGCACTGCTTCGCGTTGGCGATGTCGCGGCGGAAACGGTCGCAGTCATTGGCCGACACGTACACATCGGGGAAATAGGTGCAGCCGCGGAGATAGATCTTCTCCCCGTTCAGCTTGAAATAGACCTCGATCTCGTCGCGCTTGATCTCGATGCGGCGAAGGCCGAAGCGGCGGGTCGCGCGGAGAAGCTCTCTGCCGTCCCGGACGAGCTCGAGCTCTGCCCGGTAGCGCCAGGCCCGGCCCCGCTCCCAGACGGTCCAGAGCTTCGGATCCGAGAGAACCAGCTGATCGGTAAGGAGGTTTTCGCCCTTCTTCAGCACGATGCTTCCGTTCACGGCCGCCGCGGGCTTCGGATCACCTTCGAGGTAGAGCTTCAGACGGTACTGTGCTTTGCCCTCGATCTGACTCTTCAGTCTGAACTCGGGACGGACCGTCGCCTTGGAATAGTCCTCCGCCAACTCATAGGGAACATAGGGCGGCTCCGCCAGAGTGACGCCCTCGTGGAGAGTCAGCTCCACCCGGTTCCAGATGCCGACCGGGTTCGCGTCACGGGGCAGGAAGGTATCGGAATGCTCATAGGTACCCTTCAGCTGGTCGCGGATCAGGAAGAGGAAGCGGTCATTCTCCTGGCCTTCGACAATCTTCTGCTCCAGCGGAGCGCTGACCTTGACGATCAGGAGATTGTCCTTTTCCTTCAGGATACCGCCGACCTCGAAGGAGAACGGCGTATTGTAGCCCTCGTGGCTGCCCAGGTAGACCTCATTCAGCCAGACATCGCAGAAGTAATCCACACCCATAAAGGTGAGCGTCGCGAACTCAGTCGGTCCGTCCGCGTCGAAGACGTTCCGGTACCACCAGGGCGCGGCGTTGAACTGCCGCAGCTCGAAGCCGTAATAGGGATTCTGTGCCAGCGAAAGCTGCAGGTGCTCCAGACGGTCCAGCGGCTGCCAGGGCGGCATCGCCTTCATGTTCGGCAGCCCGAACATCGTCTGGTCGAAATCGTAATTCATGATCTGATAGCGTTCGCCCAGGCAATGGATATCCTGGAGAACGCCCCAACCCTTCGAGAGATCGATAATCATGTTTTCCTCCGGTTATTTACTCCTTCACCGCGCCGACGACGATGCCGTCCTTGATGTTGCGCTGGAGAAGGGGGAATGCGATCAGGATGGGAATGATGGAAATGATGATGAGCGCGGCCGTGACCGCCTGCCGGGGAGCGCCCTCCTCGCCGGCCATGGCGTCGGTATAGGTGCTGGTCGTCTGCATCAGATTGTAGATATAGGTCTGCAGCGGATAGCCCTCCGGGTCCCGCATGTAGATCAGACCGCCGAACCAGTCGTTCCAGTGCCCGACCAGGCAGAGCAGCGACAGTGAGGCGATCGAGGGCTTCGAAAGAGGCAGGTAGATCCGGGTGAGGATCTGCCAGTGCGAGGCGCCGTCCAGCGAGGCGGATTCCCGCATCTCCTGCGGCAGGGTCCGGAAGAAGTTCATCATGATGATCATGTTCCCGATCGGAACTCCGCCCAGCACCAACGCCCAGATCGAATCCAGGAGTTTGAGGTCCTTCATCAGGATGTAGTAGGGGATGATACCGCCGGAAAAAAGCATCGAGATGAAGAAGAACACCACGAAGAAGCGACGGCCGTAGAAATCCTCCTTCGAAAAGGACAGCGGATACGCGCCGGAGACCGTAATCAGCATGCTCCAGAGCGTGCCGAGCAGCATGCGCTCCACCGTGATGCCGAAGGAACGGTAGACGGCAGGATCGCGGAGCACCTTCCGGTACGCGTCCGGCTGCAGGCCTACGGGCCAGAGTCCGACGGTGCCGGCGGCAGTCGAGGCCGCGTCGCTCAACGACACCGCCAGGATATGCACGAAGGGGACGACGGCGGCCAGGGCCAGAAGCGCGAGAAATACTGCGTTCACGACCCGGAAGCCCCGGTAGACGGGCGAATCCTTGATATGATTTCTGTTTTTCATCGCCGCCTCCTCAGAACACCCGGTAGCCGAGCCTGCGGTCGGCAATCCAGTAGGAGATGCCAATCAGCACGCAGGAAACGGCGGACTTGAACAGCCCGACGGTCGTACCGAAGGAATACTGTCCGCCGAGCAGCCCGACCCGGTAGGCATAGGTATCGATGATATCCGCCGTTTCGATCACGACGCCGTTCATCAGGTTGAAGACCTGATCGAAGCCGGCATTCAGAACATTGCCCAGGTTCAGGATCGCCAGCAGCACCACAAAGGGCATGATGCCCTTCAAGGTCACATGCCAGGTCTGCTGCAGACGGTTCGCGCCGTCGATTTTCGCAGCCTCATAGAGGCTCGGATCGATGCCGGTGATCGCCGCCGAATAGAGGATCGCGGAAAAGCCCGCTTCCTGCCAGAGGTTGCTGACGATCAGGATCACGCGGAACCAGGTCTTGTCCCCCATGAAGTAAACCGGCTCGGGCAGGCCCAGGGCAAGAAGCGCCTGATTGACGATGCCGTACTTGGCAAAGACCTCCTTCACCAGCCCGCCCAGGATGATCCAGGACAGGAAGTGGGGGAAGATCAGCATGCCCTGCACCGCGCCCTTGACGGGGCGGGAACGGAGCTCGTTGAGGAGCAGCGCCAGAAGCAGTGAAAAGAGCAGCAGCGACACGATCTTCATCAGCGCGATCACCAGCGTGTTCGTCAGGATCTGGTAGAAATCCTTCATACCGAACAGCTTTTCGAAGTAGCGCATTCCCACGAATTTCTGGTTGAACATGCTCTTCGTGGGATTGTACTTCTGAAAGGCCAGCACGATCCCGTACATCGGGACGTAGCTGAACAGCGCTGTCGCGAGGAAGGCAGGCAGCATGATGAGATAGAGCTGACCTGATTTCCGAATCCGCCTGCGCGTCTCGCGTTTACTTACAGAGGCTTTCACTCTCTGCCTCCTTTCTCAGAAATTCCGGATGATTTCAGCGGTTGCCGTACCAGGCATTGACCTCCTCGAGGATCCGCTCGCCGCCCTCCTCCAGCCACTCCTCGCAGAATTTGTCGAAGGAATCGAGGGATTCGCCCATCACGATGTTGGTGTAGCATTCCACCATCATCTTATCGAGGGTGACCTTGTCGAAGGCCGCGTCCTCGGAGAGCATGCCGCGGAACTCGTTGAACTGCAGCTTGCCCAGATAGCCGTCCATGACAGGCGCCGCCGAGGTGTAGATCGTATAGAGTTTCCAGCCCTCGCCGGTAATATAATCAGGCGCGGCGGGATCCTTCAGGAACTCGTAGGTCATGCGGGAGAAGGGATATTTCAAGATCTCCGCGTCGGGATCGGGCGCTGCCAGGACCTTGCGGATCTGCTCACCGATCACGTTGAAGGTAAGCACACCGTCGAACTGATAGGGCAGCGCGTATTCGCCGATCAGTTTCACGCTCTTGTGATCGGTCGTCATCCGCTCGGTGAGCCATTCCTGGTAGATGCCGCCGTCCGTCCACATTTCAGCCCAAAGGTTCATGGACTTGAGGAGCGCCTCGGGATGCTCATAGCCCTTCCGGATCACGACATAGCCGTTCACGAACTGGCTGCCGGCCGGATGCGCCTCATGCGCTGCGTCCAGCGCGGGAAGGGGGAAGGCCTCCCAGGTCGCCTCAGGATCGTTCAGGAGACTGCCGGACAGAAGGCCGGGATAGAAATACTGGCCGAACACGATGCCGTACTGACCGACGGAGATCATTTCCTCCTCGGTGGAGCCCTTGGCGGCCCAGTCGGAGTCGATCAGTTCCTCGGCGAACATCTTCTGCATCAGCCCCAGCGCCTGCTTCATCTCCGGAGAGATGCCGCTGTAGGTCAGCTTGCCGGTCTTTTCATCGAGCAGGAAATAATCGTAATAGGCGCCGTACATCTGACTGAGCGAGTCGAAGGAAACGGAGCCGCAGCCCAGGAAGCTGAAGCCGGAGCTCTTGTTCGCGCAGAGACCGCTATCCTTCAGCGCCCGGATGTACGCGCAGAGCTCATCCGCGGTCGTGGGAGCGGAAAGTCCGAGCTGCTTCATCCAGTCCGTGCGGATCCACATGAAGCCGGTGTCGCCCGCGTAGGAGGAGGTCAGCGGAATGCCGTACAGGCGTCCGTCAACGGTCGGGAAATCGAGCAGGATCTTGTTGTCGTACTCGATGTTCTTCTTCAGCGTGTCGCTGGCGTAGTAATTGTAATAATCGGTCAGGTCCTCGATCTGGCCGTTCTCGATCAGGGTCTGCAGCTCCGCGCCGTCCACCAGGAAGCAGTCCGCCAGCTCATTGGCGGCGATATCCAGGTTCAGCTTGGTGAAATAGCTGGAATAATCGGTGCTCCAGACGGATTCCCACTCCACATTCAGCTTCTCGCGGTAGAAATCGCGGATGAAGTTGTCGGACTTGGTTTCGCCGCGAACGTAGGTAACGCTCGTGTTCTGATAGCGGGGCTGGGTGATCACAAGAGTCTCCGGATAGGGAACCAGGGGACCGTCGTTCGGATCGAACTGAATCTCCTGATGGCTCTCTTCGTTCTCCGGACCGTTGCAGCCGGCCGCGGACATAAGCACAAAGCAAACGGCCAAAAGCAGGATGAAAAGTTTTTTCGCGTTTTTCATTGGAATCTCCTTACCACCAGCGTTCAGTGAGTTCCTGAAGGCCGGGCTCCACCGGATCGGGAGTCAGGCCGGGAATATACTTGCAGGCCTCCGCGAGGATCTCGCCGTAATGGCCGAAGGCGCCCGCCACATGATGGATGTAGGGGCCTTCCACCAGCCGGTGCTCCCAGCGGGCCCAGTTTTCGGTTTCGATCCAGACATAGCTGCCCTTGTTCATCGGACCGTCGGTCGTATGGACCTCGCCGATCAGGAGGCTGTATTCTCCGTGATCGCCGTCGAAGCGGAGGACTGTGAGGTCGCCGTCCCGGAGCTCGTTCTGGATGATGCCGAAATTGTGATCGGCGTTGTAGGGATTACCCGTAAAGCGGACCGTCCGCGGATCCTTGGCCAGGTTGGGCGGGAAGTTGCCGCAGTGCCACAGAAGCTCCGCGTTGTCCTTATCGGGATGACGCACGGTGATATCGGAGAAGAAGGGCACGGAGGCAGAGGCCGCCTGCAGCATCACCGCGGTGACGGCGCCGTGGATATCCGTCTCGCAGGCCACGGGGATGCCCTCCTCGGTCAGGAGCGCGTTCGCCAGACAGGGCATGATGCCCGTATCGGCCTGCAGCGCCGACCAGCACTGGATCGCGACGGCGCGGCAGCCGTAAACGGCCGCGTAGTTCTTCATGGCCACCTTGAGCGCGGCGGTCTTCTCCAGGTTCTCCCGGCCGCCCGTGGCATCGAGGGCCGCGATACGCTCCACCGTCTGCCGGAAATCTTCGCCGTTTTCGGCGATGACCCGCTGCATCTCCCGGGCGATGTCGGAGACCGCCACCGGGAACAGATGGACATCGAAGCGCTCCATCAGCTCATTTTCATTGCAGATCACGCTCATGAAGGGCTCTGGACGCGCGTCGATCTGCAGGATGTTGAGATGGCGGAAGGCCTTGACCACACGGGCGACCGCCAGGAAGCGGTCGAAGCCCTGATGGAATTCCGCGCTGTCCACGCGGGAATTGGTCAGATAGGTAAAAGGCACGCAGTGACGGCGCAGGACCTTTCCGGTCGCGAACAGACCGCACTGGGAGTCGCGGGAGCGGATACCCTCTGCGTCGGGCCGGTCGTCGCGGGGGCCCCAGATCAGCACGGGCACGCGCAGCTCGCGGGCGACCTGCGCCACCAGACCCTCGGAGCCGAAATTGCAATGCGGAAAGAAGATCGCGTCGATCTTTGCCGCCCGGAAGCGGTCGATGACGGGAGTAAGGTCCGCCGGCGCGCGCAGCAGCTCTTCCTCGTTGATGCCGGCCAGATCCACGAGCTCGACCTCGTGCCGGGCCAGGCTTTCCTGCACCAGCACACGGTAACGGCCGGCCTCCTCACGGCTGAAGCAGTCGCGGCGGGTCGGGCAGAAGCCAAGTCTGATTTTCTCCATAAGTGCCTCCTTATTTTTCGTAGAATGCCTTGATGGCCTCCAGCACGGGCTTGGGCGTACCGTCGTCCCGAAGCAGTCCCCAGGAGCTCTCCATCGGGCAGTTGGTATCGCCGCATTCCCAGCAAGGGCCGGATTTATCGATATTGGAGAACCAGCACCAGCCGATCACCTCGGGGTGCTTTTCGAAAATCTCGAGGCAGGCCGTGGCATACTTGGCCTGCGTCTTCTCGCTGCGGATGTTCTTGTCCCATTCGAAGCTGAAGCGTTTGTCGCGGCAGACGGCGCTGTTGTAGCTCAGGTCATGGCTGTCGTTCTTCCGGTCCTCCGCCCGGTACACGTAGGAGGAATAGGAGAACTCCGTGATCATGATCGGCACGCCGGTCATCTCATAGTAGGTATCGATATAGGCGTCCCAGGTCTCGGCGCCGCCCTGGACGAGGGTACCGAAATAACTGTCGAGGCCCAGATAGTCGAGGCAGCTCCCCTCGCCGTAGAAGCGGGGGATCAGCCGGCGCGCGGACGCGGCATCGGCCGCCGCGAAGATATTCACGCCGCAGTAGGCCTTCGGGTCGCCCTCTTTGATGCCCGCCGCGCAGGTGTTGATGTAGCCCGCGATCTGAGTGTCGTTCATCGGGCCGGTGTAGACGTTCAGGTTCGGCTCGTTGGAAATGATCCAGCAGGAGCAATACTCCGCCATGTCCTTTCCGATATAGCGGCAGGCCTGACGGATCAGCTTATAGAAATAATCGTCGTCATAATCGTCGAAGACCGCCGGCAGGTAGGAGGTCCATTCGATTTGGCCGGTGGAGGCATTGAAGGCGTGACCGCCGGGCGTGAAGGACTGGCAGACCACCTCGAGTCCGCAGGACGCGATAAGCTTCGCGGCGCGCTTCGCCACGAGGTAATTGTTTGATGGCGTTCCGTCGGCCCCGAAGGGATACGGAACGTGGATCTTCACAAAGGTGATCCCCGCCTCCTTGAGGACCTTGAGATTCTCCTCCGTCAGTCTTCCCAGCTCCGTCACGGCGACGCCGTGTCCGTTCTGCATCATCCTGACCTCGACCGGTTCATTGCCGGACTCCTCCTCTCCGGGCTTCCGGCAGGCGGAAGCGGTGCCCGCGCTGAGACAGAGCAGACAGATGGCGAAAAGGCCGCAGAGAATGCGGCAGCTGTGTTTATTCATTTTCGTTTTTCCTTTCCTTAGGGGATCCCTGAGGTTATCACATATCATCTGATTCCACTTTATAATAGGTTCAAATCGGTCACAAGGCGAAATAACACCAAAAAAAGCAAATATCTACTCCCTGCCGTTTTCGCTTTGCCTTTTCACTCCGGAACGGGTATAATGAGAAAAAAAGAAAGGAGAAAGCGATGACTGCCTGCTATTCCCCGGACGCCCGACAGGACGAAAACCAAGGCCTGATCCGCAATCAGCTGTTCAACAACCTGCTGGACGGCATCAATCTGCCCGCCGATCCGACGGAGCTGATGAACCTTCTGGGCCTCGTTTCCGAGACCGATAAGTACTACCTCGCCGTCGTGTTCTCCTTCGAGCCGATGGACCTGGCGGACACGGAACCGGGGCTCAACTGGCAGCCCGCGCTCCGCATCCAGACGATCATCCAGGAGGAGCTGGGGAAGATTGCCGTGCACCGCTCGAGTCTCCGGGACTCCAACCGCATCGCCGTGCTGCTCCTGATGTATATGCCCGGCGACGAGTTCCGCTATGACCTTCAGAAAACGCTGGAGACCATCGAGCAGCGGGTCGCCGCCGAGTGCCGGATGAGCCTCTTTGCCGGCGTCGGGCTGGCCGACAACCGCACCGAGGGCATCGTAATCGGCTACCGCCAGGCCTGCGACGCGCTGGAGCAAGGCCGCTTCTTCGGCTCAAGCTTCGTCTGCTATTTCTGCGACCTCTATGACCGGGATTCCCGCCAGCTCACCCTTTCGCCCGCGATCAAGGAGCAGATCACCAAAAGCCTGTACGCGCGGCGCTTCGACCTGATCTCCCAGCTGATCGAGCAGGAGTTTTCCCGCTTCAACAGCCTGGGTCTGGCCACCCGCGACAATATCCTGTCCCTGAAAATCGACCTGACGGTCTTCCTGATGGATCTCTCCGGCAAGCTGGCTGCCTTCGCCGAAATGCCGCAGGTCTTTTCGCGGCTCATCAGTGAGTTCCTGGCCGCCGACAGTCTGCCGGCACTGGAGGAACTCTTGGAACAGAAGCTCCGCGAGATCGCCCGGATCTCCGAAAACGCCCAGGAGAAGCGCGCGACCCGCATCGTGATGGATACGAAGCGCCTGATCTCCGACCGGATCAGCGAGCCCGTGAACGTACAAACTCTGGCCCTGATGCTGAAAATCAGCCCCAATTATCTAAGCTCCCTCTTCCGCCAGGAAACCGGCCAGCGGCTCACGGAATACATCGCCTCAGTCAAAATGAAGCACGCCGCCAAGCTGCTTCTGGAGACCGATCTGCGGATCGGCGAGATCACGGAGGCCATCGGCTACGAAAACGCGAACTATTTCTCCCGTATCTTCCGCAAGCAGTTCGGGATGAATCCCTCCGAATACCGGCATAAAAAATAAGCCCTCCGCTTCATGAAAGCGAAGAGACGGCACAGACAAAAACTCCCCGGGAAGTTCCCGGGGAGTTTTCATTTTGAAAAGTTATCGGCGGCTCGTCATCCCCACACGCTCTTCTGTCCGGGGAACTCGTCCTCGGTGAGAAGCAGGAGCTCGCGGAGCGCGCCCTCGAGGCCGCGGTTCTGAGGCTCAAAAACGCTTGAACTTATCGACTTTACTTTTGAAGTCCCAGTAATCACCTTGAAGCATTCTCTGCATCTTCGGCGGCAAATTGACCATCAGATAATCATACAGTTCTTTCGAGAAAGCAACTTTGATTTGGGATGCGGAAAGACGCCATTTGTTTATTTCGGTTTTATATCTTCTCGGAAAAACATCCTTGGAAATATAAATGTAAAAAACATCTGAGCTCAGAATCGAATCGCGGCGATCCATATAAGCATGAGTATACATTGCAATCCCGCATGACACGATCTCCTCATAGGCAATCACGCTCTTCCTGCAAAAGGGAACCTTGATTACTACCTGAGATTCCTGAAAATCACCGAAGGTGAAAAGGCTATACCTTTCTCTGTACATGAAGATTCCGAGAATAACATCCGCCGAAAAGAGAAATACCGCAAGAAGCATCCCGGCAGCGTCGCTACTGACCGAGCTGATACCCAATGCCGCACCCAAAACAGCAATGATCAGAATCGCTATGGCGCAATACGCATTGATCCAGGCGCCCAGATATTTCTTCATAAGTTTATTTCACCTCTGCCGCAGCATTACTTTGATGTTGCGCTCATGCTCTTCACGGATAGAGGCGCAGACCTCCTCGGAGGCCTCGCGAACCTCGAAAGATTGCATGTCGATCTCGTACCGGGAATCACATATTATGCACTTTCTTTTGTGATCGACATGCCAACAGCTGGGTATAGAAAAGGTCCTTCCTCTCTCTTCAATAAAATCGTAACGGAAGGCTGTCTCCTCTTCATCGCGAAAAATAGAAATAATATTCAAACCTCTATCATGAATTGAAGAAGAAAAAAACCTCAGTTCCCCATCAATTTCCGCAAAAACCCCATCGAACTTTGCATTGAGAAATCCGTGATCCGATGTGGCGATAGTTTTTTTCCACTCAACCCTCATTGCAATCCCCGTCCGTATTCTCCCCAATATACAGCATGCCGCTGAACTCCGGGGTTGTTAGCTTCCATTCTGTTCATTTTCATCTCTAACCTATACAATCCTCTCCCAGATGCTTGCGAAGGGCTAGCAAATTCCCAATACTCTACCGCTCCATCATTACGAATTGCAATAATATCCGGTCGCTCATTGCCTACCGTTCCAGCCGTGCTCCATGATTTGTTTCCATAAAGGAATGCATAATCCCCGCTTTGTTCCAAAACATTCATTTGATTATTGATCGCATTTGTATGGATTGCGCCACCATGATTCCCGTTTATCCGTTGTGCACAGCAGTTGTGAACCAATACCGACTCAGAACTGACATAATACGAGTGATCATCTGCGACCTGGAAATTATAAACAATGACAGAGCTCTCCAGCAGCTCATGCTGGACCTTTTCGAGTACAACGTATTCTCCGTTGAGCGTTACAAGGATATCCCCTGCCCGAAGCTTGCATGCAGCTGTCCAGCCCTTTACGGGTGAATAAAACGGATGCTCTGGCGTGCAGATTATTTCCTCGTCCTTGACAAAGACGTGAAGCAACTCATTTGTTTGATTGACATATGTCTTTGTGACTCTCTTAAGTTCTGCCTCTCCTGTATGTTCGTTCCAAGCCCAAACAAAATCATTTACGCATACATCCTCAATCGGCTTCAATCCTCCCGCTTCATTCACCAGAGTCCCCGCGATGAAACATGCAGCAGACGAACTCGGTGCAGATGCAGAGCCATTAATCAAACCCGACCCAAACGAACTCGAATTTGCACCAGCTGAGGAGCCGCCTCCGCCCACATCATCGGTTCCCGGAAGATGGATGTCATCAGATCCGTCGCTGTCCCAGCACTCCTCTGTTTCATAACCGCCATCATCTCTGTAACAGATTGGATTATTGCGGCAGTATACGCATATATTGCAACATACAGGCTTGAAGTAATCCTCAATCAGGACATCGGCGCTTATCCATCTTCCCGTCTCCGGATCGTAATATCTCGAGTTCAGATAGTACAGCCCACTTTCGGCTGAACTTCGTTATGTACCCAGCAGCTGAAAAGTGTGAAAAGAGGTTCTTTTTCTCGTTCGTCAAAGCAGTTTCGACGGGGTGTCAGGGGCCGAAGCCCCTGACAAGCAGAATCGTGCCGTCATGATTCGTTGCTTGCGGCATCAGTTATGCAAGCAACGGGTTTTGTACCCAAACCACCTGGTGCCTGCCGACTGAACGGAATCAATTCGGCAAGCATCGCCTTTGCTTGTACACAAAGGCACTTGTTGGGATAGTCCCAAGCCCTTATCATTTTATCTGCTGTTTAAACAGCAAAAATCATTGATAATATTCGGGTGATACTCCATCAATTGACACGACTGATATTTGCTCACCAATGGAGTATTTTGTTAGCTCTTCCATAAATGATTCGAGATTATCATATTCCCGGTTTCCAATGTAATATAATTTATCGAAGAAAACCGAGTCTCCCGGCTTGTTGTCAGAACTTGCTCCAATATTGAGGCACGTACCTTTTGATACTATTTCAAAATCAATAATATCATTTTGACTAATGAGTGAAACAACTTTATCAGCAGAAAAGTCTACGCACTCTTTGGTGTTTCCATTCATCTGTTTACAAATTTCTGATCTATTATCACGAACTACCAATAATTGAGCAAAAGCTATTTCTATACAAAGTATACACGCAATGCCCAGCACCACACAAACAACTCCAATTATGATTTCCAAAATCAGTTGGTCTACATGTATAAAATGATTCCGAAAAATCATTAATAGAATGATTACTATGCAAAATACAATCTTTACTAATGGATAAGTGTATGACTCTCCTGGCTCACCAAGAGAAAATAAATGAAACTTTTTCACTGCATTACCTCGTCATGAATGATTTCACGCGATCATATCCATGTTGTTTTAAGCCATAATATCCATCCATTGCCAAACCATCTATAAAACTTGATGTTACACCTTTTCCGATTACTTTTAGCGACATACTTTTTGCCGTTTCATTTCGCAATTTTGTCAACCCCGACTTATATACAGCAGACATACTGTTCCTCCCTTTAGTTATTTTGATAATACCACCAGGCAGCTTTCCCAATCCATAGCTGATTGCACCATCTATAACTGAATTCACGGCAATCTCTCCCCATGATTTATCAGATTCACCGGTCACTTTTTCCAAAACTAATCCAACCCCTGATGTAACAAAGCCAGAAGCAGCGTTAGCTAATGCTGCATTTCCTGTTCCTCCAAGGATTGCTCCTCCGACAGCTCCACCAACAAACGCCCCTGTGTATGTTTGCCAGTTGCTAAATGTTAGTTCACCATTGGCAACGCTTGTTACAACGTCACTAACCACCTGACTTACTACGCCAACTACAGCTCCAACAGCAGCCCCGATTACCCAGTTCCAAAAATCACCTCCATTATCCACACGCATAACGGGGTTATTATCGCAATACGCATACAGATTTTTATCCGTAAGCGCCATTGGCGTTGCTGTCAGTACGTCAGTTGTATCTGGCGATATAAACCTCCCAACCTCCGGATCATAGTACCTGCTGGATACATAATAAAGTCCCGTCTCGCTGTCATAGAAATACCCTCGGTAGCGGAAGGGGTTCCATGGGCCGATGATGCTTCCCATCGACCCGGTCATCGAGGTGACGTTGCCCCAGTCGTCGTAGGTGTAGTTGACGATGGCCTGCCCGTTCTGATTCAGAATATGAACGATGTCGCCCTGCAGGTTCTTCAGATAATATAAGTGTTCTGTCCCAGCGTAAAGCCGTACAAATCGCCCTTGTCGTCGTAAAGGAAGCAGTACAGCACCGTCCCCTGCCGCATGCCGATGATCCGGCTTCCCTCCAGATAGAAGGTCGTGGCGCCGCCGTTTTTCGCCGTACGGATACCTTCGGAATTATACGAGTAGGTCGTGGTCACGCCGTTCCTGGTGCAGGAGCTCAGCTGCCGGCCGTTCCAGGTGAAGCTTCGGCCGCCGTAATAGCTGAGGGGATTGCCGATGGCGTCGTAGGTAATCGTCTCGCCCCGGAACGAAGTCAGAAGGTCTCTCCAGCCGTTCCCGGCATATCCATATTGGTCGGACTGCGCCTCGACCCACTGTCCGCTCTGCTTGGAAAACCGCACCTTCGAGCTCAGGTTGCCGCCGGCGTCATAGCTGTACTCCCAACGCTCCGACGGCGTTTCCGAGGCAATGAGCCTGTTCAGTTCATCGTAGGTGTAAACGGTCGTGACACCCTGAAGATCCGTCACCGAATGGATGTTTCCGTTTGCGTCATAGGTATAGCTGAAGGCGGAAATGGGGTTCCCGGCCGCGTCCCTGTTGGTGAGAGTGCTCACGAGCAAGGTGGTGCGCTCGCTTCCGGCGAAATCCTGAAAACCGTATTCCGTCGAGGCAACCGGAGCATCGGAGGCGCTAAGCACCTCCCTTTTTTCCGTGCGGCCCAACTCGTCATAAGTATATGTCAGATCCGATCTGTCCGCAAGGGTATAGCGCTCGGTGCATCCGTCCGGACCGAATACGGTCGTATAGGTTTGGATGTCGGAGCCGATCGCGTAGCGGGCCGAGGTGCCGCGGTTCCGGGAATCGTAGCCGTACTGTACCAGAAGCTCGCCGCTTCTGTATTCCAGAAGACGGTCGCCGGTGTCGTAGCGATAACTGACTTCTTCCGCGCCGTTCTTCTCGACGCGGACGAGGTTTCCGCGGGCATCGTAGATGAAGGCGTAGCGGTCCGCGCCCATCGTGACCTCGGACGCCCGTCCCTTTTCGTCATAGGTGTAACCCGTCACATAGCCGTTCCCGAGGGTGGTTTGCGCGAGGCTTCCATTCCCGGGAAGATAGCTGTTCGTGCTGAGCGTCCGGCCGCCGCAGCTCACACTCAGCACGTTTCCGAATTCATCGTAGCTGAAAACGTAATTGAAGCCGTTGTGTGTGACGGTCGCGAGGCGGAGCGTATCGTTCTCGTAGCTGTAGGAGACACTGACGCCGCCGGAGCTCACCTGCGTCAGAAGACCGTTCACACTGTCATAGCTGTAAGTCGTCGTGTTCCCCTCAGGATCGGTCGCGGAAAGAAGCTTACCGCTCTGCGGATCAGTAATCTTCGAAGCGGTGTTCCCTGCCGTATCCGTCATAGAGTCGACATAGTTTCCGTCCGCGGTGTAGTTTTGTTCGCTTTTCAGATACGGGCTCGATGTATCGACCGAACCGTCGCTGCCTACTGTACCCATGAACTCCTCTGTGACCTGACCTTGTGCATTATAGACGAAGCCGAGTCCCAGCCCGGTCTGGTTCGACTTCGCGGAGCAGAGTCGATGCGGGTGGTCTGAGGCATAAGTGTAGACGTAGTTTTCGGAAAGCTCGTCCCCCTCGGTGGCGGCGTTGAGAAGCTCACCGGCACTCGACCAGGTATAGCTCTCGTTGGCTCTCGCATTCTGAGCAGAACTTATGAGGTTTCCATCCGAGTCGTAGACATAGGCGGTTCCTGTTTCGTCGAAGAAAAGTTGGGGTGCGGAGAATTCCACACAGCCGATGGTTTTGGAAAAGCTTAGACGGAACCGAACCTTCTGTACCGTCTTCGACTGGTTTTCGGACTTCGGCTTGGCCGCCATGCTCAGGTATTGAAGCCCCGCTGTATCATGGTTGAACTCGGACGTGACCGTTTCGGTCGTCCCGTCCGTATAGTAGAAGATGAGAGAAAGGCTCAGTTCGCGGCTTCCACGCTTAGGGACGGTGTAGCCCTGCGCCTTGGCGGAAAGCACGAACGCGGCCCGCTCTGCCGGGCAGCCGACCTCCACGTCCTGATAGAAATACTTGACCGAGGAGGTTCCCGCCGTGATCTTCACCGTGTCGTTCGCGGTCAGTCCGTCTGTCCCGGTAAAGCCGCTCGCGGTCCAGCAGGTAAGCGTCGCGGCACGGCCGAAATCCGTGTTTTCGAGCAGCTGCGGAAGATTCACGGCGCAGCCCTTCTCGAGCTGGACAGTGTCGACCGCGCAGCCACCTGCGCTGCTGATCTCGATTTTTGCCGATGTCGAGGCATCGAATTCGAGAAAATACTGTCTCCATTCGCTCCCGTGCGAGACGGAAATGCTTTTGCTGCTCCCCGTAACGATATCCGTAACCGTTACCGTCGCAATGCCGATCAACCAAAGAGAAAGAGTATAAGTTTCTCCGGCCTCGAGACCCGAAACGACCTGAGATACACAACCGCTGGAACAAAGCAGACTCCGGACTCCGGTCTGATGATATTGCGTCGTAAAGGAGCAGCCACTGCCGAGAGTCCACGACCCGTCCCCTCTCTCGAAGCCCGGATCGAGCAGGAGGTTATGGACCTCCGAGCCCTTCGCGGTCCAGGACGTAAGCTTGTTGGAACTTCCGTTTGTTACAGTGGGAGAAGTATACGAATAGTCGGCCGAGGAAAAATCGTCGAGATCGACACAAGAGGTCACACGGCCGGCCGAATCGAAGCAAAAGAGCTCCCGCACGGTATCCCCGTTCAGAGAATAATCGCACTCGGTCGTTCCGTCAGAGTTGTAGATGAAGGCGATGTGGTTTCCTTCCCCGCCGTTCGCCCCGTACTCGGTGACACGGTCGACGCGGTTCCGGATGCAGGCATGGGCGGAGCTCTTGTAGCCGAATACGAGCTTTGAATGGTCCTTGTTCTCGGCTGCGGTCAGCCGCCCGTTCGCATCATAGGCGAAGGAGGCGCTGAGTCCGTCCGGATAGGAAATACCGCTGAGCCGCCCGTTCGCGTCATAGCTGAGCGAGGTCGTCCGGCCGTCCGGCGTCGTGACCGAGGTGAGTCTTCCCAAGGAATCGCGTCCCACGGTGGTCACGCGTCCCGCTCCGTCCGTCACCGCGGCAAGGTATTTCCTCGTTCCGCTCGTGACATAGGAATACTGCGCGTAGTGGTCCTCCGAGTCATACTGCCGATAAAGATAGCCCGCGCTGTCGAAGGTTCTTTTGCTTCCGTCCTTGTACTTCAGCACGTAGCGTTCGTTCGTCGAAGAGCTCGCGACCTGTAGTTCGAGGCCGAGCCCTTCCTCGTCCTTGAATACGCCGTCCTCCGGATACAGATAATGATTCGTCGCGTCAGCATCCCGGAACACATAACGGTATCCCGCGCTGTAGAGCTCCTGAAAGAGCGCCGTTTCCGCCGCGTCGACACCCGCGCCCGAGAGCGGGTCGATCCGCTGCGCGAAGGTGGCCGTCCAGCCATAGCCGCAGGTGAGTCCCTTCTTCGCGTTCAAGGAAAGACGCTCATACAGATAGCCGTTATAGCAAAGGCCGGTGCTTACGGGCATGAGCAATCCGTCGGTCGCGGAAAGCGCGGAGGTAAAGCTCAGGATTCCGCTGTGGTCATTGACGTAAGCGATTCCCGCAGTTCCGGCTGAGGCGCTGTGGAAGCTCCGGTAGTCTTCGAGTCCGACGTCGTTCAGGAAATTTATGGTGAGATAGGGAAAGTAGGAATTGAGGCCGGTGTAGTTGCAGGTGAAAAAGACGGTGCGGCGGTAGACCGAGCCCGTATCCTCTTTCCACTTGAGCATCACGCCATAGTTCGGATAGGTTCCGTCATACCAGCTGCTCACCAGATCCGTGATGTAATAGCTCTGACGCTGGATGCTCCCCGAGGATGTCGCGATACAGAAATCGTAGACGCGGTCCTGGCTGAAACGCGAGGCCATGTTGTTCCAGGTCGCGGTCCCCGCGTCCCAGGCGCTCGTCACGCGGTACGTATCGATCTCGAGAGTAGTTCCGGAGGGACTCACGCCGGAGGCAAGCTGAGTAAGGGTGACCGCGGCCGAGACGATCTTATCACCCGCGGAAAGGGTCGGTAAATCGAAGCGCACCAGAACACGGCACTTCTCATAGTTGCCCTCCTTACCGAGATACATGTGCCCCATGGCACCGCGGACTGAATTCGGGTGCGCCGATTCCACGAATGCATCGTAGATTACGATCTCATCGTCTACGGTGCGGATATACGGATCGAGCGTGACCGGATAGACCCGGCTCTCATCATGAAGCCATTCCTCCGATGCGGACAGCTCGAGCGTAAGGAGACCGTCCTCGAACGACGCGATCTGAAGCGAAAGCTCCTCCGAGGCCGCGCCCGCGGCATCCCTCAGCTCCGGTGCAGCAAGCCAAATGACCTCTTCTTCGTTCCGCAGGAGAACAACAGTTCGCTCATCCTTCTGTTTGGGGACGAGGCCTTCGGTCCGGAGGACGAGCCGGTAAGAGGCCGCTGCTTCGGCGTTTTCAAGAGCACATCCTCTTTGACGCCGGCGGTGGTGACGGTAACCAGCAGATCCGCGTTTTCGAACGCGTTTTCGTAGAGAAGCGAGGAGCAAAGCTTCGCAAGGAGCAGGGGGTTCTCCTCCGCTTCCTCTTCGACCGGTGTTCCTTTCACGGAAAGGATCCCTTCCCAATGCCAGGAAACTCCGTTTCCGTTCTCCGAAATCCGGGCATCAGCGGAACCCAAAACCTCCGGAAGCGCGAGTTCGAATGCGCCGTTCGCGACTGTCCAGACACCTTCTTTGAAGACAAGGGTATTGTCGATGTCAACCCACGCGCCGTCCGCGCTCTTCTTATGGACACGCTCCGGGTAGGAGGCTGCGACGAAGGTCGTCGGTGAGGTCATGAATACCTTGACATATTCCTCACGGCGGCTTTGGTCCTCGCCGATGACGGTGTTCGGGCTCTCTTCTTTCTCTTCCCCGGAGGATAAAGAAACAGCGCCGTTGCCGGTCTGTTCAGGCCGGACGGCGCTGTCGGAATTCACTTGCGCAAAGCAGGGAAGAGCGATATCGAGCAGAAGACTGAGGCAAAGAATCAGAGAAACACAGTGACGAAGATGCTTCATTTCCGGCTTCTTTCGCGGGTTCAGCGGATATACCTTATGAAGTTACAGATGCAGGGCTCGAAAGAATTGTATCATGTATACAGAATGCCGTCAAGCTGACGATCAACGGCAACGAAAACTGCCGGCACCTGCCACTCAAAACATACTTTGCGAAACAAAGGCATAGTTCTAGTGGCCTCGCCGGGCGTCAAATCTTCTCTCACCGTCATCCCCACACGCTCTTCTGCCCGGGGAACTCGTCCTCGGTGAGAAGCAGGAGCTCGCGGAGCGCGCCCTCGAGGCCGCGGTTCTGGGGGGCGCGGCCGCAGAGGCGGGTAAGCTTGCGGTGGGCCGTCAGCTTCGCGTCGGAGTAGGTCTTCCAGAACAGATCCTTGTCGTTGTAGGGAAGCCGGGCTTCGCGGATCAGGACGAAGGCGCGGTCCTGCGCGTCGGAGTTGTCGTGGAGCAGCTCGTCGCCGGTGATCTTCACCTCGACGCGGCTGCTGATGAGGGCGCTCACGGTGATCTCCCAACTGTTCGAGGCGGCGTCGCGCACGGCCTTGGCCTCGGCGGGCTTTCCGTCGACGAAGGCGGTCACGCGGGCGGCCTTGTGGAAGCCGCGGAACACGATCTTCCAGCTGCGCAGGCCGGGCAGAAGCGAGGTGTCGCCCCGCGCGGGCGCGACGGTGAAGCAGGCCTCGCGGCCCCAGTCGAGGCGAAGCTGTGTCTCGGCGAAGGCGCCCTTCTCGCAGTCGTGTCCCTCGCCCTCGTCCTCGTAGAGCGTGAAGACGTTCGGGGCGCCGGGGAAGACCAGCACCTCCATCTGCCGCGCGTTCCCGAGGGAATTGTCTCCCTCCGTGTGCGCGGCCAGCGGGACGATCGCGCCGGCCTTCGCGAAGACCGCGGCCCGGTCGAGCGGGCGTCTGACCTCCAGCGTACGGCCGCCGAAGCCGGAGTAGCGGAGACCCGTCTCCAGGTCGAACCACTCGCCCTCCGGGAACCAGACGCGGGTGCCGGCGGTGGCGCTCACCGGATCGTTCGGCTCGGTGATCGGCGCCGCCATGAGCTCGGTGCCGAAGAAGTACTGATTCGGCTGCGCGTAGGCCGCGTCGCGCTTCGGATAGCGGTAATAGAGCGGCTGCACCAGCGGCTGAAGCTCGTCGTGGCAGAGCCGGTTCATCGTGTACAGATAGGGGAAGAGCTGATGGCGGAAGCGCAGCCATTTCTTCATGATCTCTTCCGTCGCCTTGTCATAGCACCAGGGCTCCTTCTGGACCCAGTGGGAGTTCGTGCTGTGCAGGCGGTTGATCGGGGAGAACACGCCCAGCTGCAGCCAGCGGGCCTGCAGCTCGCCGTCGCAGTAGCCGCTCATGTGGCCGCCGATGTCGTGGCTCCACCAGCAGTAGCCGATGTTCGAGGCCGTCGCGGTGAAGTAGGGCTGGAAGCGGAGCGTATCCCAGGTGATGTGCGTGTCGCCGGAGAAGCCGACGGGATAGCGCTGGCTGCCGGGGCCGGAGTAGCGGGAGAAGAACATCGGCCGCTTGCCGTCCCGGGCGATGTCGAGGATATGCAGATGGTTCAGCATCCACAGGGGATCGAGCCGTTCGCGGGGGTCCTGATACTCGCCGGGCTGGTTGGGCTCGTGGATCCACCAGTAGTTGGTGCCCTGCTGCCAGTCCATCCACCAGAAATCGACGCCCTCGTCCTCCAGCGGATGCAGGAGCTCGTCGAAATAGGCGCTCATGTACCCGGGCGAGAGGACGTCGAAAAGCAGCGTCTTCCCCTCCTCCGGGTCCCGGCCGAGAGCCTTCGCCATCGCGGCGTAGCGGTCCTCGTGGGGGCGGACGCCGTCGGCGGGATGCAGGTTCAGCGCGGTATGCAGGCCGTCCTCATGGAGCTCCCGGAGGAAGGCCGCGGGGTCCGGGAAGAGCTCCCGGTTCCAGGAGAAGCCGGTCCAGCCGTTCGGCAGACTCTTCTCGCGGGAGGGCGTCTGCACGCTGTCCACCGGATGCCAGTCCATGTCGACGACGCCCACGGAGAAGGGAACGTCCTCCTCGCGGAAGCGCTTCATCAGGCCGAGATACTCCTCCTGCGTGTAGATATGATAGCGGCTCCACCAGTTGCCCAGCGCGTAGGCGGGCAGCAGGGAGGGCGCGCCGGTCAGGCGGTAGAAATCACGCACACAGGCGGGATAATCGAAGCCGTAGCCGAAGAAATAGGCGTCGACGGTGTTCTCACGGCGGAGCTCGACCCAGCCGTCCTTACCGAGCAGCATCGAGGCGGAATCGTCGATCGCCGCGAAGCCGTTCCGGGAGACGAGGCCGCGCTCGAGCGTGATCTCGCCGTCGATCCCGTCCAGGGTGCGGACGGTGCCGCCGAGGTCCTCGTAGGTCTCGCCGAAGCGCCAGGCGGAGGCGGGCTCCTCCTTCAGGCGGACGGTGAGCGTATCGGCCGCGAAGGGCGCGTTTTCAGTGTAGACGAGGCAGAGCTTCTCCGTCTCGAGGCGGAGCGTGCCACCCTCCTTCACCGTTTCGAACGGAACCGCCGGAAAGTCCCGGTAGAAGACCTTCTGGCTGGCCCGGTCCTCGAAGACGCCGTCCGCCGCGTACTCCAGCCGGAGCAGCCGGTCGGTGAGGACCGTGAAGCGGTAGCGCTCTCCCTTTACGGTGTTTTCCGGGCAGGCCAGCGGCCGCACGGGCCAGATGAAGCGTTCCTTGTCCATCATGTTTCTCCTTGTCGCGTGAATAAGCTTTCCTTCATAATAGCCCGCGCGCGGGGCCGCGTCAACCGAAAAAGCCGGGGAGGATGGCCCTCTCCGGCTTCGTGTTTTACTTTGCGGCCTCCTCCAGCTCCTTGTAGAGCGAAAGGACCGTCGGCAGATCGGCCATGCCCTCGGTCGCGCCGGGCTCCCGCATGGAGATCACCGCGGCAGCGCTGCCCAGGTGGATGCTTTCGGCGAGCGTGAGCTTCCTCGCGGCGCCCAGGAGCACGCCCGCGCAGAAGGCGTCGCCCGCGCCGACCTTGCCCTTGATGTAGCCGGCCGGCAGGGGGATGCTGGGCTCGAAGACGAGCGCGCCGCCCTTCGCCTTGCCCCAGGCGCCCTCGGGGCAGTGGATCACCGCCCAGGTGGAAACGCCCAGAGAAAACAGCGCGTCGAGCGCCTCCTCCATCTGCTCCGGGAGCAGCGCGCCGTCCTCCCCGCGGAGCGTGACGCCGGTGGAGCCTTCGGCCTCCAGCTCGTTGATGATGCAGTAATCGGTGTAGCGGAGCGCCGGCGGCACCAGACGGCGGAAACGGTCGCCGGACTCGGAGACCACGTCCACCGAGGTCTTGATCCCGCGCTCCTTCGCGTGGGCGAGGAGCCTGGCCATCTTCGTGCCGTACTCCGCGTCCTCCCGGTCCAGCGCCGGAAGCAGCAGGATGTAGGCGACGTGCAGGATCTCCGCGCCGATTCCGTCGAGGTCGATATCCTCCTCGCAGAAATCCGCGCCCGCACCGCTGTAGGTGAAGAAGGTGCGCTGGCGGCTTTCGGTCTCGTTCATCACGAGGGTGAAGGAGGTCGCGCTGCCGTCGCGGATCTGGCTTCGGTCGATGTTGGGATAGCGGCCCAGGTACTCCCGCACCAGCTCGCCCTCCGCGTCCCGGCCAAGCCGGCCGCAGGCCCAGACGGGCAGCTCCGGGCAGAGCGCCGCGAGATCGACGCCCACGTTCGGGACGGAGCCGCCGACGGTGCGGACGGCCTCTCCCAGGATCGGGACGAGCTCGCCGCTCTTCGGGATCCGGTCCACCGGATAGCTGATGTCCACGATCATATTGCCTGCTACGGCAATGCCTTTTCTCTCATTCATTTTTTCACGCCTCCGTTTCCGGCTTTTCTTATTCACAGTATAGAGGAAAAGCCGGCGCCGCCTCAAGAGAATAAATTGCGAAAAATCAGCACAAAACACGAAAAACCGCCCGCGTTCCGGCTCGGGGAACAGGCGGGCGGTCCGTTTCGGTGCTTATTTCATCTTCGCGGCCAGCAGGTACTTCTCCGCCTCGGCAGACCACAGGCCGTTGCTGCGCTCGCAGATCTCCGCCAGTCCGGCGAAGAAGGGATTGCTCTTCCCCAGCTCGGCGAAGTCGGCGATGGCGGTGAGAGGCATCTCGATCTGGGTGTAGATCAGCTTCTTGCCGCCGCGGATGTTGGGCAGATTGAGGGTGGTGTCGACCACGGCGTTCAGGCCGCCCACATGGGTGACCATCGCCGCGGGATTGATGCGGCCGGAGGTCATCATCTCGATGGCTTCCTTCATGTCGTTGGTGTTGCCGCCGCTGGTGCCGACCACGTGGGTGTACAGATAGTGGACGTTGTACCAGTTGAACTCGGCCTTGAACTGGTTGTTGGTGGGACCCGCGAAGAAGTTCAGGCAGCCGTCGAAGCCCAGGATGTCGCCGGCCTGCTCCACGACGGGACGCACGGGGGCGAAGCAGATGACGTCGTCGTAGCCGGTGCCGCCGGTGAGCTCGCGCAGGTACGCGGTGTCGCAGCCGGGCTTCGCGGTGTTCACGTAGTGGAGCTCGATGCCCAGCTCCGCCGCGTGCGCGACGGTGTAGATGCTCTCGGCGCGGGCCAGACGCTCGTCGTCGATGTCGGTGACGACCAGCAGGGAGGGCCGGCGGTCGCAATGCAGCGCGTAGTCGATCGCGCCGAGTCCCATCGGGCCGACGGAGGCCAGGAGCGCCATCTTGCCGCCCTCCACGATGCCCATGTTATGCTCGTAGGAGCCGGCCTTGGTGTGGTACATGGCGTGGAAGGTGCCGACGATGCAGCTCATGGGCTCGGACAGGGAGCCGTAGAAATAGGTGTCGGAATCGTAGGGCAGCAGGCAGTCCATCAGCAGGGTCTCGATGGGCACGTTGCCGTACTGCGCGTCGCCGCCGCAGAAATTGTAGGAATAGCCGGGCGCCATCTGGGAGCCCTTGTAGTAATGGGCGGGCTGGATGGCGAAGCCCTGGCCCTTGTGATACTTCTCTTTCCAGTTCTCGCCGACCTCGTCGATCACGCCGCAGAACTCGTGGCCCACGATCGTGGGATTCTCCTCGACGTTGTCGGGCACGCGCTTGTGCTCGCCGCCCTCGAGAGCCGCCTTGTAGGTGCTCATGCAGAGGGAATCGGACATGATCTTGATGCGGACGTCGTCGGGCCCGACTTCGGGCAGCTCGATCTCCTCGAGACGCAGATCCATCTTGCCGTGGATGCGGACAGCCTTCGTTTTCATGAAAAAACCTCCTGACAGGTGATATCGCAATTAGGTGTTCCGAATGAATTTCCTGCACATTTTAGCCGCTTCCGCGGGCGGATGTCAATAGCCCTTACAGCAGCCGGATGCCCGCGGCCTCGCATTTTTCGAGCTCGCTCTCGGGCCAGACGGAGGCCTGCACCTCGCCGATGTGGGCCTTCTGCAGCATGAACATGCAGAGGCGCGACTGACCGATGCCGCCGCCCACGGTCTGGGGCAGCTCGCCGGCCATCAGGCTCCGGTGGAAGGGAAGCGCGAGGCGGTCGGCGGCCCCGGCGCGCCCGAGCTGGGCGCGGAGGCTCTCCGGGTCCACGCGGATGCCCATCGAGGAGATCTCGAAGGCCCGGTCCAGCAGCGGATAGTAGAGAATGATGTCGCCGTTCAGCTCCCAGTCGTCGTAGTCGGGGGCGCGGCCGTCGTGGGGCTCGCCGTTCGAAAGCGGTCCGCCGATCTTCATCAGGAAATAGGCGCCGGCCTCGCGCGCGTAGGCGTTCTCCCGTTCCTTCGGCGTAAGGCCGGGGTAGCGGTCTAAAAGCTCCTGGGAGGTGATGAAGGCGATGCTCTCGGGAAGCTGGGGCGAAAGCTGCGGGAAGCGGTTGCAGACGGCCCGCTCGGTCATCCGCATCGCGTCGTAGATCGCGCGGACGGTCTTCTTCAGATACTCCTCCGTGCGCTCCTCCGGCCGCATGACCTTCTCCCAGTCCCACTGATCGACGTAGAGGGAATGGAGCTCGTCGCAGACCTCGTCGCGGCGGATGGCGTTCATGTCGGTGTAGATGCCCGCGCCCGCGCCGATGCCGTACTGACGGAGCGCCATGCGCTTCCATTTGGCCAGGCTCTGCACGACCTCGAGCTCGCGGCCGGTCTCCTTCACGTCGAAGGAAACGGGGCGCTCGACGCCGCTCAGGTTATCGTTCAGACCGCTTTCGCGGGTGACGAACAGCGGGGCGGAGGCCCGGGCCAGGTTCAGCGCGTCGCAGAGCAGGTCCTCGAAGCGGTGCTTGAGGAAACGGATCGCGGCCTGGGTGTCGCGGATATCCAGCTTGGAACGGTAACTCATACGGTCTTCTTTCCCCGCACGAAGACGGCTTCGATCCCGATGTTCTCATCGAAGAGCACGAGATCCGCGTCGAAGCCGGGCTCGACCTTGCCCTTGCGGGCGTCCTCGCCGATGGCCTTCGCGGGGTTCTCGGTGATCATGCCGATGACCTCGGGCAGGGGGATGCCGACCTGCTTCGTCATCACGCGGACCAGGCGGTCGGTCGTGGCGACGCTGCCGGCGAAGGAGATGCCGTCGGGCATCCGGGCGATGTCCGGGCCGACGATCACGTCCTGCCCGTTCGCGAGGCTGCCCAGCTTATAGATGCCCGCGGGCATGCCGGCGCCGCGCATCGCGTCGGTGATCAGGCAGATCCGGTCCTTGCCCTTGGTCTTGTAGATGAGTTTCAGCAGCTCCGGCGGCAGGTGCATGCCGTCCGCGATGACCTCGCAGCAGACCTCGTCCAGAAGGAGCGAGGTCTCGATCACGCCGAGGATGCGGCTTCCGTTCTTCCGGGTGATGGTGGACATGCTGGAATACAGATGGGTCGCCATCGTATAGCCCGCTTCCACGGCGGCCTTCGCCTGCTCGTAGGTGGCGGCGGTGTGGCCCAGGGAGAAGACGATGCCCTCGTCCTTCAGGTCCTCGCAGATCCGCTCCGCGCCGGGAAGCTCGGGCGCGACGGTCCAGATGCGGATCGCGCCGGCCGCGTGCTCCGCCAGCAGCTTGTAGGAGCCGTCCTCGGGATTGCGGATGTAGGCGGGATCCTGCGCGCCGCACTGGGAGGGCGCGACGTAGGGGCCTTCCATGTGGATGCCGAGAAGCTCGGGCAGCTCCTCCGCCTCGGGCGAGGCCTTGACCTCGCGCAGCACGTCGAAGACGCCGCAGAGCTCCTCCTGCGTGCCGGTCAGGGTGGTGGGCACCATCGAGGTGGTGCCGTGCCGCATGTGGGCGCGCGCCGCGGTCATGAAGGCCTCGGGAGTGCCGTCCATGAAATCGGCTCCGCCGCCGCCGTGCAGATGCAGATCGATGAAACCGGCGGAAAGGAAGAGTCCCCTGCCGTCCACGCGGGGCAGCGCGCCGTTCGGATCGAAGTCCCGCACCGCGGCGATCCTGCCGTCACGCACCTCCACTTCCGTATTTTCACGAATGCCGGACGCCGTCACGAGACGGACCGGACCGATCACGAAATGCTTCATGTGACACCTCATCAATAGGGATATTCGAGCTGACCTCTCAGACAGTTGAGCGGCCGGATGACCAACACGTTTCCGCCGTCGGCCGGCGACACCAGAAGCCGCGCGACCTTTCTGCTTTCGTTCGTGAAGGAACGGTAGATCACGGTGCCCTCCGCGGTGAACTCCGGAACGACCTCGCCGATGGCCTCGCCGCCCAGGTTGTAGAGCACCAGAGCGTCCGGGCCGAAGTCCATGGGCATGACGGAGACCTCGTTCCAGTCGCCGTCGAGGAAGCTGACCTTCGAGCTGCTGCCCTGCTCCTTAAGGAGGGCCAGATAGTCGCGGCCGTCGAAGGTCACGATGCGGAGCGCCTGCATGACGCGGTCCGCGTAGTAGCGGTCCGGCTGGTCGAAGCGCGTCTCGGTCAGCACGGTCTCGCCGACCTTCACGAGATCGCGGAAGAACTCGACCGCGAGATACATGCCGGTCCGGCTCTCCGTCTTCGCGAAGCGGACGTCCAGCCGGTGGCTCTCGCCGTTCATCAGGTATTCCTGCACGTAGATCAGGTTCGACCAGACCGGCTCGCCTCCTTCGGGCAGGGGCGCGGTGGCGTGGAGGAGCTCCTCCGGCTGACCGGCCATTTCGCCCTCCATCTCGAGCTCGGCGTACGCGTAGTATTTCATGGGGAAGATGCTGCCGTCGGCCGAGGCGCAGAAGCGGATCAGCGCGCCGCGTTCACGTTCCAGCAGATAGAAGAAGATTCCCTCGTCGGAGAGATAATCGCGCAGCTCCAGGCCGCTCTCCCTCAGGCAGAAGCGGAGACCGAGGCCGCAGTCGCTGCGGAGAGTATGCACGAGATTGCCCTCGAGATCGATCAGGAACAGCCGGTTGCCGGTATAGACATCCCGCAGCATCAGGCCGACGGCGTCGGTTCCGACCATGCCGAAATCGAGGATCGGGTCGCGGCCGTCCGTGATCAGGCTGCCGAGCGACAGTCCGCCGAGGTACGCCGCGCCGTCCGGATAGACGGTGCATTCCCAGGGCTCTTCGTCCACCTCGAACTGCGCGGACGCGGACTCACGGACGTAGACCAGTTGGAACGTGTCGAAGGCCTCGCCGGTCGGGACGCCCTCATGCGGCTCGTAGCCCTCCGGAGGGATGAGCTCCGTGGCGGCCAGAATCGGCACGCCCTTTGCCGACACGTCGACGGAAAGGCGGATCAGCGCTCCGTCCTCCGCGTTCACGAGGAGCAGCGAGGCCTCCTGCGCGGTCACGCAGTCGGTGAGCGTTCCGAGCGTCCCGTCGGTGCGGATGAAGCTGCCGAGACTCCGTATGTCGGAGCGGAACACGTATTGCCAGTTCCCCTCGAAATCGAACAGGCAAAGGAGATTGCCCGCGTCGCTCAGGAAATAGAGGGCCATGTATTCGGTGCCCTCGACGGGGTCGCGGCGCACGGTGAAGGTATAGAGCTGATCCAGCCGGCCGTTCTCGTTCGCGCCGAACTGTCCCTCGAGGGTGAACTCCGAGCGGACGGTCCCGTTCGTCAGGACCTGCAGGCGGACGCCGTTTTCGACCGGGGCCTTGCGGAACGTGATGCGGTAGCCCTCCTCGTTCTCCAGGACGTAGGACAGCGTTTCGAACTGAAGAGGCGTGGCGTCGGACGTGCCGCCTCCGCTCACGAGGCGCGGACTCTCCGGCCCGGACTCGGTTTCAGGTTCGAAGGCGCGGAAATCGTCCTGCGGGAACGTGAGCCCCTCACCCGTGACCGCCACCTCCGCCGCCGGATGGAAGAGGACGGGCAGCAGCACGGTCCGGCCGTTCCCGTTGAAGGGATAGGCACGGAGCACCGCGAGACCCGCGGGACCGTAGGAGAGGACGCGCGCGCCCTCGTCGGTCAGTTCGTTTCCGATCGCGTGGCCCGCGGCGGTAAAGCTGCGAAGCGGCGAGACGGGCGTCCGGACCTCGCCGGTCAGCGCGCCCTGCTTATCCAGGAAGAGCACGCGCTCGCCCTCTTGCCCTGAAAGCAGGATCATCAGGTACGCGCCGCCGTTCTCCACGGCCTGCTTCGCGTCCGCGATCAGCACGCCGGGCATTCCGGCCTCAGAGCCGGGATAGCGCACGGTGAGAACGTCCTTCCAGACGGTCTTTCCGTTCGCGAGAACGCTGACCGAGGTCTCCATCGGGTCGGGATAACCCTCCGTGCGGATGGCCGTACCGGACCAGGTGAGACCCAGCGTCAGCTCGCGGCCGTTCATCCGGAACGTGCCCACCTCGGCGCTGCCCTCCACGGCGAAGGGCTCGCCGTCCCAGACGGGCTCGGGCTCCGAGGAGCTTTCGCTCTCCTGAGACTCCGTTTCCTGCCCGGAAATGACGCTTTCTTCCTCGGAATACTCGCTCTCCCCCGGGAGATTGCTTTCCTCGGGAAGCTCGCTCTCCGTTTTGCTTTCCTCCGCCGGCTTCTTCCGGCAGGCGGCCGAAGACGCGAGGCACCCGAGGGCAAGGAGAATAACGAGGAACCAAATACTGCGACGCTTCATCCAACATGATCCTTTCGGCAAATTTTCATAGGATATATTATAAATCATTCCGAAAAAAATAGCAAGAAAGCCGCCGCGGAGGTCGCGCGCCGGACGGAAAATCTGCCGAACGGCGCTCCGGCGCGATTGACGAAAACGTTTTCGGGCGGTATAATTTCAGCGGTAAAAAACTCACCAAAGGAGATTTGATACATGGATTACGCGAAAGAGTCCCTGCGCCTTCACGGCGAATGGAAAGGCAAGATCGAAGTCGTGGCCACCGTGCCCGTCGAGACAAAGGAAGACCTGAGCCTCGCTTACACCCCCGGTGTGGCGCAGCCCTGCCTGGAAATCCAGAAGGACGTCAACAAGAGCTATGACCTGACCCGCCGTCACAACCTCTGCGCGGTCATCACCGACGGCACCGCCGTCCTCGGCCTGGGCGACATCGGCCCCGAAGCCGGCATGCCCGTCATGGAGGGCAAATGCGTGCTCTTCAAGTCCTTCGGCAACGTGGACGCCTTCCCTCTCTGCATCAAATCCAAGGACGTGGACGAGATCGTCAACACCGTCTACCTGCTCTCCGGCTCCTTCGGCGGCGTCAACCTGGAGGACATCTCCGCGCCCCGCTGCTTCGAGATCGAGCGCAAGCTGAAGGAAAAGTGCGACATCCCGATCTTCCACGATGACCAGCACGGCACCGCCGTCATCACCCTGGCCGGCCTGACCAACGCGCTGAAGGTCGTCGGCAAGAAGAAGGAGGACGTCAAGGTCGTCACCTCCGGTGCCGGCGCCGCCGCCATCTCCATCACCAAGCTGCTCCTCTCCGCGGGCTTCAAGAACATCGTCATGTGCGACCGCAAGGGCGCGATCTACGAGGGCCGCGAGGGTCTCAACTGGATCAAGGAAGAAATGGCCGCCGTCACCAACCGCGGCATGGAAAAGGGCACTCTGGCCGACGCGCTGGTCGGCGCTGACGTCTTCATCGGCGTTTCCGCTCCCGGCCTCGTGACCACCGAGATGGTCAAGACCATGGCCAAGGACGCCATCATCTTCGCCTGCGCGAACCCCACCCCCGAGATCTATCCCGAGGATGCCAAAGCCGGCGGCGCCCGCGTCATCTCCACCGGCCGCTCCGACTATCCCAACCAGATCAACAACGTGCTGGCCTTCCCCGGCATCTTCCGCGGCACCTTCGACGTCCGCGCCAGCGACATCAACGAAGAGATGAAGATGGCCGCCGCCGAGGCCCTGGCCAGCCTGATCTCCGACGACGAGCTCTCCGAGGACTACATCATCCCCAAGGCGTTCGACAAGCGCGTCGGTCCCGCCGTCGCCGCGGCCGTGGCCGAGGCTGCACGCCGAACCGGAGTGGCCAGAATCTAAAGCGCCGCACGGCCCGGTTCGGCGAACGAACCGGAGTGGCGAGAATCTAAAGCGCCGCACGACCCGGTTCGGCGAACGAACCGGGGTGGCGAGAATCTAAAGCGCCGCACGGCCCGGTTCGGCGAACGAACCGGAGTTGCAAGAATCTAATAATAATCACCGAGCCGGGTCCTTCAGGGACCCGGCTTATTTTTTCGCACAGCCGAAAGCCGCCGTCGCAATTGAAATTGAGTGGAAATCACTTTTCAGGGGCGAAAAAAACCACATTTTTCAAATGAAATAGGTGGAAATCACTTTTCCGGGGCAAAAAAACCACAATCC